>NZ_JBAWAZ010000105.1:0-36330 GCF_049589555.1 Trichococcus sp. | reverse complement strand
GTATCTTTCCATTCCTCTTTATTGCCCAGTTTCTCGCCAAAGGATTTCACGCTGTTTTCCACATGCTCCTTCTTGAGGCTGCGCATTTTTTGTTCCATCTCGAATTTTTCAGCTTCCAGTGCGGCAGCTTGTCCGCGCAGGCCTTCCAGTTCTTCATCCAAGCGCATCAGGGTGATTTCTTGTTCGCCCGTCAAATCGCCCAGTTCATCGGCTGTGGCTAATTCTTGTCTTTTTTCGGCTTTGTCGTTGATCTGTTTTTTCAGCGATTGGAGTGCTTCGCCTTTCGCATCGATCTGAGAGGAGAAATAAGAAATCTCGCTGGCCAATTCATCCAAAATCTTTTCCAAATTTTTACGGTCTTCCCGCTCCTGATCGGAGACTTGATCCGTTTGCTCTGTATATTTTGATGCAGTATCCTTTGAATCAGTAAAATCTTGTTGCTGATTCAACTTCACTGCATCTTTACCTTCGCGCTTCGCCAAGTTTTCCAAAAGCACCAAGGCTTCTTCTGTAGTGATGATGCCTTCTCTTACCAACGCTAAAATACGGTCTCTTTCATTCATGGTAGTTCCTCCTTGATGGTTATCCATTTATCTATTCACTGACATGGGACAGTCTGCCTATTTCTGATTATCTGTTGCTTATGTCCTTATTATGCCCAATTTCCTTTCCCTTGTCATAGGTCTAAAGATTGATTTTCCCTTCAGCAGAAATGACTAGAGGATTGTAAGAAAAGCGGAACGGGTACAACAAAAGGCCAACCGGAATCGGCTGGCCTTTTAGTGACTATCATTATTTTTTGTTTCTTGCTTTATCCCGTTCCAGAATGGGTTTCAGGAATTGGCCGGTGTAGCTGCCTTTCACTTCGGCGATTTCTTCCGGCGTGCCGGTTGCGAGGACGGTTCCTCCGCCAGCTCCGCCTTCAGGACCCATATCGATGATGTAATCTGCCGTTTTGATCACGTCGAGATTGTGTTCGATCACGACGATCGTATTGCCAGCTTCCACCAAGCGGTCCAAAACTTGCAACAATCTGGCGATATCGTGCGTGTGCAACCCTGTGGTCGGTTCATCCAGTATGTAGAATGTCTTGCCGCTTGAAACGCGTTGCAGTTCACTGGCCAGCTTCATCCGCTGGGCTTCACCGCCGGATAGCGTCGTGGCTGGCTGCCCCAATGTCACATAGCCGAGGCCGACGTCGACGATGGTCTGCAGTTTGCGCCTGATTTTAGGGATGGCTTCAAAATAGGCCAAAGCTTCCTCAATCGTCATATCCAAGACTTGGGCGATGTTTTTGCCTTTGTATTGCACTTCCAAGGTTTCCGAATTGTAGCGTGTGCCATGACAGACTTCGCAAGGCACGTAGACATCCGGCAGGAAATGCATCTCGATCTTGAGAATGCCGTCGCCGCGGCAGGCTTCGCAACGCCCACCCTTGACGTTGAAGCTGAAACGGCCTTTTTTGTAGCCGCGTATTTTGGCTTCGTTGGTGCTGGCAAAAAGGTCGCGCATGTCATCGAAGACGCTGGTGTAGGTTGCCGGATTGCTTCGCGGCGTCCGTCCGATCGGGCTTTGGTCGATATCGATGACTTTCTCCAGACCTTCGAACCCGCTGATTGTCTTGAACTTTCCCGGTTTTTCTTTCGTACGGGTCAATTCTTTGGCCAGGGCTGTCTTCAGGACATTATTGACCAGTGAGCTCTTTCCTGAACCGGAAACGCCTGTGACTGCCACGATTTTCCCTAAAGGAAAGGCAGCATCCACATTCTTCAGGTTATTTTCAGTGGCGCCGGTGATTTTCACGGCCCCTTTGTCTTCCGTCCTTCGTTTCTCAGGGACCGGGATGAACAATTTTCCTGACAGATATTTTCCGGTCAGGGATTTCTTGTTTTTCATGACTTGCTCGGGCGTTCCGGCAGCCACGATTTCACCGCCGAGTTCGCCCGCACCCGGTCCGATATCGATCAGATAATCCGCCTGCATCATCGTGTCTTCATCATGTTCCACAACAATCAACGTGTTGCCGAGGTCGCGCATGTTTTTCATCGATTCGATCAACCGATTGTTGTCGCGTTGATGCAACCCGATGGATGGCTCATCCAAAATATAGAGTACACCGGACAGGTTGGAGCCTATTTGCGTCGCCAAGCGGATCCGCTGCGCTTCCCCACCGGAAAGCGTGCCCGCCGTCCGGCTCAGCGTCAAGTAGTCAAGGCCGACGTTCTTCAGGAACGTCAGCCGTGATAAAATTTCCTTCAGGATAGGCGCCGCAATCTGTTTCTCTTGTTCCGAAAGGGAAATACCCTCGAAGAAGGCGACCGCATTCTCGATGGAAAACTCTGTGACTTGACCGATGTCGTGTTCGGCCACCTTCACGGACAGGGCTTGCTCATTCAAGCGATAGCCATGGCAAGTATGGCAAGGCAACTCGGTCATATATTGGCGCATCGCTTCGCGCGTAAAATCGCTCGATGTCTCTTTGTAGCGTCGATTGACATTGGTGATGACACCTTCAAAAGGGATATCGACATCGCGGACACCGCCGAATTCATTCTGGTAATGGAAATGGAACAGTTCGCCTCCAGCACCATAGAGCAGTTTCTGCTGGGTGTCGTTGCTCAGTTCGGCGTACGGAAGGTCCATATCGATCCCGTTCTGTCCACAAAACTGGCGCAGCATTTCCGGATAGTAATTCGAACTGATCGGGTTCCAAGGCACCAACGCCCCTTCATTCAGGGAAAGCTGTTTATCCTGAACGATCAAGTCGGGATCTACTTCCAATTTCATCCCCAGCCCATCACATTCGGAGCAGGCTCCGTAAGGCGCGTTGAAAGAAAACAGGCGCGGTTCGATCTCACCGATCGTAAATCCGCAATAAGGACAGGCATGGTGTTCGCTGAACAAAAGCTCTTCACTGCCGATGACATCAACGACGGCGTATCCATCAGCCAGATGCAATGCCGCTTCGATCGAATCGAAAATCCGCGAGCGGATGCCCTCCTTGATAACCAGGCGATCGACAACAATCGCGATATCATGCTTTTTGTTCTTTTCCAATTCAATGTCTTCGGAAACATCAAACAATTCCCCATCGACGCGGACGCGGACGTATCCTTGCTTCTTGATGTCCTCGAATACTTTTTTGTGCTGCCCTTTTTTTCCTTTGATGATCGGGGCCAGTATCTGCAGTTTCGTGCGTTCCGGCAGCTCCAAAACCTGATTCACCATCTGTTCGGGTGATTGGCTGATGATCGGCGTGCCGTCATTCGGACAAATCGGATGCCCCACACGGGCAAAAAGCAGGCGCAGGAAATCGTTGATTTCTGTAACTGTGCCGACTGTTGAACGCGGATTGCGATTCGTCGTCTTCTGATCGATCGCAATCGCAGGACTCAAGCCATCGATACTATCCACATCCGGTTTATCCATCTGACCCAAAAACTGGCGCGCATAGGCAGAGAGGCTTTCCACATACCGTCTTTGACCTTCTGCGTAAAGCGTATCAAAAGCCAATGAGCTCTTGCCCGATCCGGAAAGACCGGTCATGACGACAAGCTTGTCCCTTGGGATGGTGACATCTATATTCTTCAAGTTGTGCGAACGGGCTCCCCGTACGATGATTTGGTCTTTTGCCATATTTTCTCAGATCCTTCTTTGACTTATTCTTGAATTTCGTCTGATTCATGTTGTCTGTAGTATACCATATCCAGGCCCATAAAGAACACTAGTTCGCACGTTTATTCATGGATTGTTCTTGTTCGTTGTAGCTGTCCCATCCTCATTATGCATATCCTCCCTGCCGTGTTCGGCATGTTCGACAGCCAAATGCAGAATTTCGTAGACATGCTGATCGTCTTGGCTGTACAGGATATTTTTTCCGCTTCTTCTGCTTTTTACCAACTTCGCTTCCCGCAGCTTCTTCAGCTGGTGCGACACTGCGGATTGCTCCAAGTCCAGTTCCTCCGCGATGGCGTTTACGTTCAGTTCCCGATTTTCCAACACATGCAGGATCAAAAAACGGGTCGGATCGCCGATCAATTTGAAAATTTTCGTAACTGCTTGTATCGTTTCTGTATTCAAGTCTGACATCATCTCACTAAGACCCCTATCCCTTACCTTCAATACTTATTTTAGCAAATTCATCCGTTCTATGAAAGCTATTGCCCTTGCTGTCGAAATCAAGCAGCTGCAAGCAAACTGCCTTGGTTTAAGCACTGACTGATCCAGAAAAAAAGCGTTGCAACACCTCTTGGGCATCGCAACGCTATTCTCATTAAATTTTATGATGGACATTCAATTCTACGACTTCTCCGGAATCCAAGTAAATGATCCACTCGGAGATATTCGTTACATAATCGCCTATTCTTTCCAAATAAGTCGAAATACGCATGTAGTTTGTTCCACCCAAAACAATCTCTGGATCTTGCTTCATTTGTTCGATGCAGTTTTCATAGATATTTTTGGCAGCAGCATCGATTTCCGTATCCCGCGCCGCAATTTCCCGCGCGCGTTCGACATCGAGGACGACATAGGCATCCAGGACTTCCTTGACCATGTCCATGACCTTCAAAGCTGTCTCCGCGATGGCCGTTTCGATATCGGCATCATGCTTTTTGCCCTTCACTTTGATAGTCGATTTTGCAATACTGACTGCATGATCGCCGATCCGTTCCAAGTCCGCGCTGGCTTTCATCACAGTGACGATTTTGCGCAAGTCCGTTGTCACAGGCTGCTGCAAAGCAATCAGCTCGAAGCATTCGATTTCCAGATCGTTCTCGAGCTGATTGATGGCCGCATCTTCATCTATGACTTGCTGCGCCAGTTCCTTATCGTGCGTGACAAAAGCATCGATTGACTTATGGATCGCAGCATTGACCAACACACCCATCTTCAAAAAGTGAGCGTGCAAACTCTCTAATTCCTCTTCAAACACTCGTCTCATCACAAACCAACCCCTTTGTAAATATATTTCATTATGCAACGGATCAGCCAAAACGTCCAGAAATATAATCTTCCGTTTGTTTTTCTTTTGGATTCGTGAAAATTTGGCTTGTTTCCCCGAACTCGATCAATTCACCGTTCAAGAAAAAGGCAGTATTATCCGAAATCCGTGATGCTTGTTGCATATTGTGCGTAACAATGATCATCGTGTACTCGTTTTTCAATTCCATAAGCATCCGTTCGATCTGAGCACTGGAAATCGGATCCAATGCGCTCGTCGGTTCATCCAACAAAATGACTTCCGGTTCGATCGCCAAGACCCGGGCGATGCAGACACGTTGCTGTTGTCCACCTGACAAAGATAAGGCGCTCTGATCCAATTTATCTTTGACATCATCCCAGACAGCTGCTTTCTTCAGGCTTTCTTCCACGATCCGGGCGATTTTTTCCTTGTCCTTCATCCCGGCGATGCGCAAGCCATATGCTACGTTGTCGAATACCGAAAACGGGAATGGGTTCGGTTGTTGGAAAACCATGCCGACCTTTTTCCGCAACTCTACAGTGTCCATCTGCGGACTGTAGATATCCTGATCATTGAAACTGATTTTCCCGGTGACCGTCACATCCGGAATCAGGTCGTTCATGCGATTAAGGGTCCTTAAGTAAGTGGACTTGCCGCATCCGCTCGGCCCGATCAAAGCCGTGATTTCTTTTTTATGAAAATCAAGCGAAATGCCCTTCAACGCTTCGTTCTTTCCGTAATATAAATGTACATCACGCGTTTCAATAATGGGTTTTGTGCTGTTCACGTTGCTTTCCTCCTAGCCGAAATGCCCAGAAACATAATCTTCCGTCTGTTGAATCTTCGGACGGGTAAAGATTTTTCTGGTCTCATCATATTCAATGACATTGCCCAAATAGAAGAACGCCGTATAGTCACTGATCCGCGATGCTTGTTGCATATTGTGTGTAACAATGATGATCGTATACTTTTCCTTCAACTCCAGCAAGGTTTCTTCGACTTGAGAAGTCGATATCGGATCCAACGCGCTGGCAGGTTCATCCAAAAGTAGGATATCCGGTTTCAGTGCGATCGCTCGTGCGATGCAGAGACGCTGCTGTTGTCCACCAGAGAGTGCTAAGGCGCTTTTGTTCAACTGGTCCTTCACTTGGTCCCAAAGGGCCGCTTGTTTCAGGCTGGTTTCGACGATTTCATCCAATGCCGACTTGTCTTTCATGCCGTGTCTTCTCAATGCAAAAGCGATGTTCTCATAAATCGATTTGCTGAAAGGATTCGGTCTTTGGAATACCATCCCGATATTTTTCCGCATTTCGAACACATCGACTTCAGGCACGTTGACATCGATGCCTTGGTAAATGATTTCCCCAGTCACCTTTGCTCCGGGAACAGTATCGTTCATCCGGTTCAATGAACGAAGATAAGTCGATTTCCCGCACCCGCTCGGTCCGATCAGCGAGGTGATTTTATTCTTTTCAAATTCCATGGAAACGCCTTTGATTGCTTCAAAATCGCCATAATGAACGTGCAGATCATTTGTCTTCAAGGCAACTTCAGCCTCAGGACGCATCCGGATGATATTCGTTTCCAGTGTTTTTTCATTTCCCATCAAGGGTCCCTCCTTCAAGTCAATTTTCCGGTTCTATGCTGAAGTGGCCTTCTTCTGCAATCTTCTGCCCAAACTTCTGGCGGTCAGATTGAAGATAAGCACAGCCAACACCAGTACTGCTGAGGCACCCGCAGATACTTGCGCCCCATCCGGTTTCACGCCTTCACTGTTGATTTTCCAGATGTGCACAGCCAATGTCTCGGCAGGCCGGAAAATATTCAACGGACTTGTGATGGATTGCGGATTCCAGTTTGTGAAATCCAAAGCCGGCGCGCTCTGCCCGGCTGTATAGATCAGTGCGGCTGCTTCACCGAAAATACGGCCCGCAGCCAAAATCATCCCGGTCAGAATACCCGGCAAAGCAGCCGGAAGAATGATCAGCGTCACTGTCTCCCAGCGGGAAAGGCCCAATGCCAAGCCAGCTTCACGCTGGGAAGACGGAATCGCCCGCAAGGAATCTTCGATTGTTCGTGTCAAAAGCGGCAGGTTGAAGATGGTCAGTGACAAGGCTCCCGAAAGGATCGAGAAGCCAAAATCATATTGGATGACGAAAATCAGGAACCCGAAGAGTCCGACTACAACTGACGGTAAGGAACTCAAAACTTCGATAGCAGTACGGATGATGTCGGTAAACCAATTTTGAGGTGCATATTCCGAAAGGTAAATCGCCGCTCCCAGCGCTAGTGGCGTGCTGATCAGCATCGTCAGGATCAAGAGGTAAAAGGAATTGAATAACTGCACTCCGATTCCGCCGCCTACCTGGAAGGATTTTGCCGGTGCCGTCAGAAATTCCCATGAAAACTGGGGCAGACCGCGCCATAAGATAAAGAGCAACAGACTTGCCAAAATAAGGATGATCGTTCCGGAAAACAGATAGATCAGTCCGACCATAAATTTGTCTACTTTTTTGGGATCCATGTTCATTTTTTAACGGCTCCTTTCTTTCCGATGTAGCGTGTCAAAATATTAAAGAATAGAGCCATCAACAGGAGGATGGTCGCCAATGACCAGAGAACATTGTTTTCCAAGGTTCCCATCACGGTGTTCCCCATGCTCATCGTCAAAATACTTGTCAATGTCGAAGCCGGCGTCACAAGGCTGTTCGGCATCAAAGTCGCATTTCCGATGACCATCTGAACCGCCAAGGCTTCTCCGAACGCACGCGCCATACCGAAAACGACTGCCGTCAGCAGGCCCGGGGTTGCTGCCCGCAAAACCACCTTATAGATGGTCTGCCAGCGCGTCCCTCCCATAGCAAGGGAAGCTTCCCGGTAATGACGAGGGACTGCGTTCAACGCATCCACTGACATGCTGGTCACGGTCGGTAAGATCATGACGAACAGGACCAATGTGGAAGAAAAAATACCGAATCCGGTACCGCCGAACAGAGAGCGGACAAACGGCACGACGACCGTTAAGCCGATGAATCCATATACGACAGAAGGAATACCGACAAGCAGTTCAATAACCGGCTGCAGAATTTTTTTCCCGGATTTCGGTGAAATTTCCGTCATGAATAAGGCTGCAGCCACGGCAAACGGTGTCGCCAAGGCTGCGGAAATCAAAGTGACCAAAAACGAGCCTGCGATCATCGGTAAGGCGCCGACTAATGGTGTGCCGTCATCAGCGACGGTACCGGGGTTCCAGATGCTCTTCGTCAAAAAATCCCCTAGTGATACGCCATCCGTAACAAAGGTGGATATCCCTTTGCTGGTGACAAAATATAGAATGGACAGCACGATGAAGACGATGACTGCCGTGCTGATCAGACTGATGGTGCGTCCAAATGATTCCAATCTGCGTTTACTTGACTTTTTCATTAAGTTTCCTGGTGTCATTTCCAAGAGAAACCCTCCTCTTAAACTTTGAGCCGCAACGAAAGGCGCCGTCCTCCAAAAAGGCGGCAGCCTCTCATCGCAATGATATTTCAGTTGCTGTTATTCGATCGGTGTTACGTTTCCTTCAATATCCCTATCAACCTTCATTTGCGTCGAAGGAATGTATCCCAACGCTTCGATCAGATTGCCTTGCACTTCTTCCGACAGCATGTAATCCAGGAATTCTTTCGTCAATCCCGTAGGTTCGCCATTCGTGTACATATGTTCATATGCCCAAATGACCCATGCGTTAGTCGTAACGTTCTCCGGTGTCGGCTTCACCCCATCTATGGAAAGCGCCTCGACATCTTCATTGACGTAGGAGAACGATACATAGCTGATGGTGCCTGGTGTTGAAGCAACAATCTGACGGACGGTTCCGTTGGATTCCTGTTCTTGGGTGATGATGCTTTCTTCTCCGGCCAGAACCCATTTATCGAATGTCGCCCTGGTTCCGCTGCCCTTCGCGCGGTTCAATACGACGATTGGCAGATCCTTTCCGCCCAATTCGGACCAATTGCTGTATTTGCCGGTAAAGATGCCGCGCAACTCTTCCATGGAAAGATCCGTTACACCGACACCCGGCGTCACGATAGGTGTGATGCCGACGATGGCGACACGATGGTCCACCAATTGGCTGGCATCGATTCCTTCCCTCTCTTCGGCAAAAATATCCGAATTGCCGATGTCGACCGCACCTGCGGCAATTTGGCTCAAGCCAGTTCCGGTACCGCCGCCCTGGACATTGACGAATTTCCCGAGGTTTTCCGCACTGAACTGTTCCCCAGCGGCCTCGACTAACGGTTGCAGCGCAGAAGAGCCTACCGCGGTGATGGATTCCTCATCGACTACAGGACCGCAGGCAGATAGCGCAAAGACAGCAGCAAGACTGACTATGGCTGAAACATATCTTAATTTCATTGTGTACCTCCCATGTATTAACCTTGAACACATACTTATCCATCGTAACGAATTTTTGTAAATGTTTCGTATCTCTTTTGTAAATTTTATGTAAATCCACCATATATTTTATTGATGGAACATTGTAACGTTGATTTTACGTTATTTTTCTGTAAATTTACTCTATGATTATCCATATTATAACAAATCGGCGGAACGCTTGTCTTACATATAGCACAGAAATATTTATTACATTTTCATGAGTGTTTTCAATCATCCACTTTTGGCCGCAATTACTGAAAAGTACAAAAAAAGCCGGGAAGGTGCCGCGCAATCGGGTTCGATTGCAAGGCCTTCCTGGCTTAATCTCTTCTCATCCTGAACTCATAAATCTGTTAGTCTTCGAATTTGTTGTTTGTGTTCAATTCGATGATTTTCCCTGTCCCCAAATAAATGATCCACTCACAAATATTTGTTACATAATCGCCGATCCGCTCGAGATAGCCGGCAACCATGATGTAATCTGTCGCTCCCAGAACGAGTTCCGGATCAAGCTTCATCTCTTCGATGGCGCGTCCGTAGATATATTCGGCGGCCTGATCAACCAGTTTATCGCTAAGCGCAACTGTTTTTGCTTTTTCGATGTCCGTTTTGATGTAGGCGGCAAGTACTTCCTCCACCATGACTTTTACTTTTTCTGATTGCTCTGCTATCGCTGCTTCGATATCGGAATTGCGCTTATTGCCTTTAACACGGATAGTCGACTTCGCAATACTTACGGCGTGATCTGCCATACGCTCCAGATCCGCGCATGCCTTCATGATGGTAACGATTCTGCGGAGGTTACCAGTGACTGGCTGATGCAACGCGATCAATTCAAAGCATCTTTTCTCGATTTCCGCTTCTCTTTGGTTGATGACGATATCACTCGCTATCACTTCTGCAGCAAGCTCTTTATCATGATTCACAAAACCTTTAACTGAGATGTAGATTGCTTCATTCACCATTTTCCCCATTTCAGAGAAAAGTACGTGCAAATCCTGCAATTCTTCTTCAAAAATCTTTCTCATCTTTTCGCCCCCTGTTACATGTCATTATGCATCACAGTGCATCTCTTATCCCATTATAGCCCAGTCTTACCCGAATTTACCAGAGATATAATCATCTGTGCGTTTGTCATTCGGATTGGAGTAAATGATTTCCGTCTTATCATATTCTACCACTTCTCCATTTAAAAAGAAGGCCGTTTGGTCCGAAATTCTGGCTGCCTGTTGCATATTGTGGGTAACGATGATGATGCTGTAATCTTTTTTCAAAGTCTGGATAAGTTCTTCGACTTTGGACGTCGAAATAGGATCCAATGCGGAAGTCGGCTCATCCATCAAAAGTACTTCCGGTTCCACCGCAAGACTTCTGGCGATGCACAAACGTTGTTGTTGCCCACCGGATAACCCAAATGCATTCTGCTTCAGTCGATCTTTTACTTCATCCCAAAGAGCTGCACCCTTCAAACTTTTTTCAACAATCTCATCCAAAATGGTTTTATCTTTGATGCCGTGGATTTTAGGCCCGTATGCGATATTTTCATAGATCGATTTTGGGAAAGGGTTCGGTTTTTGGAAGACCATCCCCACATCCGTACGCAGCTGCTCCACTTTGTATCTAGGATCAAAAATGTTCTGTTCGTTGTAATTGATCGATCCCGTCATTTTTACGCTCGGAACCAACTCGACCATCCGGTTCAAGGTTTTGATGAAAGTGGACTTGCCGCATCCTGATGGTCCGATGATCGCCGTGACTTCCTTTGTCGGGATATCAAGTTGGATGTTTTTCAGAGCGTGTGTATCTCCATACCATAAGTTGAAATCTTTCACGCTGTAAATCATTTTTTTATCTTTTAAGCTCACTTCTGGATTCAAATGAGTACCCTCCTAATTTAATAACGCTTCGAGAATTTATTGCGGATATAGATCGCCAGTGAGTTCATGATGACCAACATAAGCATCAAGACAATACTTCCTGCTGCAGCAACAGCTTGGAATTCTTCTTGGGGCCGTCCTGCCCAGTTGAAGATTTGGATCGGCATTGCCGTGAACCCGGATAAGATGCTTTCCGGAACATAGGCGATAAAGGTCATCGCTCCGATCATCAATAGCGGTGCAGTCTCCCCGACTGCCCTTGAAAGAGCCAATATCGATCCGGTAAGGATTCCGGGCACAGCTGCCGGAAGAACGACTGTACGGATCGTCTGCCATTTTGTGGCGCCCATCGCATAAGAGGCCTCGTATTGTTCCTTTGGAATAGCGCGAATCGCTTCTTGGCTGGAAACAACAATCACCGGCAAAATCATCAAGCTCATGGTCAAACCGCCCGCCAGGACGCTTCTGCCCATTTCCAGCAAGCGGACGAACACAGTCAGCCCCAAGAGCCCGAAAACAATGGACGGCACGCCGGAAAGATTCGAAATATTCAACTCGATGAAGTGCGTAAATTTATTATCGGGAGCATATTCCTCAAGATAGATCGCCGTTCCGACACCCAGAATGAGTGATACTGGAGCGACAATGGCCATGATCCAGACGGTCCCATGGATAGCAGCTTTGATGCCTGCATCTTCCGCTTTTCTTGAGGCATAATTGCTCAAGAAATCCCAATCAAGATAGCTGGCTCCTTGCGAGACGATCCGCATGACCAGGATAGCCAAGACGACGATACCAAAAAAAGTGGCCAGAAAAAAAAGTCCCTTGAATACATTGTTCAGCATCAGCCGGTTGTTGATTCTTTTGTTGTTCTTCTCTACTAATTTCATCAATATTCCTCCCTAAAACGACGAGACACATAATTCGCCAACAGGTTCATCAGCAGGGTGAAGAGGAACAAAGTCATCCCTACTGCATAGATGCTGTAGTAAATGGTTGAACCATATGTGGCATCCCCCATGCTGACCTGGACAATGTAGGAAGTCATCGTCTGGATGGATTCTGTTACATCAAGCGTAAATTTAGGCGTGGAGCCAGCAGCTGTGGATACGATCATCGTTTCGCCAACCGCACGCGAGATTCCCAATACAATGGAAGAGATGATCCCCGACAAGGACCCCGGTAAAATGACTTTAAGCGCCACTTCCAAACGGGTAGCCCCTAAAGCTAAGGCACCCTCACGCATGGCGTTCGGCACAGCACCCATCGCTTCTTCCGACAAGGACGTAATCTGCGGGATGATCATGATCCCCACGACAATACCAGGGCTTAGCGCATTGAATATCGGCAAGTTCGGGATAACCGTCTGCAGCAAAGGGGTAACGAACGTCAAGGCGAACAGCCCATAGACTACCGTAGGAACACCGGCCAAAACCTCCAGAACCGGCTTGACGATTTTCCTGGTCCGTTCGGTTGCATATTCGCTCAAATAGATGGCTGATGCTAGACCGAGCGGTACAGCTACGAGCATCGCAATGCCTGCTATCAAGAATGTTCCACTCAATAACGGCAAAATCCCAAAACTGGGATCATTTTTGAAGAAAGGATACCACTCTTTTCCGGCAAGGAATTCCAGGATCGGAACATCACTGAAAAACGTGCATGTTTCTTTTGCCAGCGTGAACACAATCCCGAATGTCGTCAGGATCGAAATGATCGCACAGACCAGAAAAAAAAGAGGCATTGCTTTTTCTGTAAATTGCAAAGATTTTTGTCGTGAACTTTTTTCGTTCATCAAGTCTTTGACAGATTTGGACATATTGATTCTCCTCTAATAAAGATGAGATGCAAGGGAAGCAAAACGCTCGCTTCCCTCACATCCCTTAGTCATTTATTTGGTTTTGTTTATTTCAAACCTTCCAATGTAGTCAAAGCTGTTTCATAAGATTCAGCCGGTAGAGCTACATAGCCAACCTCAGCTGCCATTTCGGCTGCCATTTCCAATGTGTATTTCGTGAACTCATAGACATTCTCATTTTTCAATGACTCGTTCTTCACGTAGATGAACAATGGGCGAGAAAGTGGCTCATAAGATCCATCTTGAACTGTTGTGTCGTTAGGTGTGACTGCAACGCCTTCAGCGTTTACGATCGGAACAGCTTTAACGATGTCACTGTTTTCCAGGAAGTATGCATAACCGAAGTACCCGATAGCATTTTCGGATCCGGAAACACCTTGTACCAAGACATTGTCATCTTCAGATAATGAAGCTACTTTATTGATTTGTTCGCCATCCAAGATCACTTCATCAAAGTAATCGTACGTTCCTGAGTCAGTACCCGGGCTGAACAACTCGATTTTTTCTTCCGGCCAGCCTTCACGGACATCCGCCCATGTTTCTACGCCGGTTCCTTCTGTCCAGATCATTGCTAATTCTTCGATAGTCAATTGATCTACCCAGTCGTTATCGCTGTTCACAACTACTGTCAAGCCATCCAAGGCAATTTGGAACTCTGTATATTCGATGCCTGCTTCTTCCAACAAGGCGATTTCTTCGTCTTTGATCGGACGAGAAGCATTGCTGATGTCTGTTTCGCCTGCGATGAATTTCTCAAATCCGCCACCTGTACCGGATACGCCGATAGTCGCTCTGAGATCTGGATTGGCGATTGAAAATTCTTCTGCTACTGCTTCCATGATCGGGAATACTGTGGAAGATCCATCGACTAAGATATCGTTGCTTCCAGTTGTGCTTTCTGTTGCCGCACCGCTTTCTGTTGCTGCGTCTCCTCCGTCACCATTGCCGCAAGCCGCCAATGTAGCGCCGATAGTTAAAGCCATTGCGAATTTAGATAATTTGCCAAAGTTCATTTTTTACCATCCTTTATATTGAGGTTTTTTTGAACGTCATTGCCTGTTCACAACCCTAATATTAACGGTCTTTTGTTAATTTCCTTGCGGTTTCGTGTAAAGTTTTTGTTGAGTTTCCCTCTTTTTTGTAAATGTTTTGTAAATGAACCCTCCGAATCCAAGCAAAAAAGCTCTACAGACGCGTTTTTGGCCTGTAAAGCTTTTGTATTTGAATCTATTTTTATAGGGGCAACGTCACCGTAAAGGTCGTCCCTTTCCCCTGTTTGCTTGCCACAGTCACCGTTCCGTTCATGTTTTCAACCAAATACTTCACGATTGACAAGCCTAATCCGGTACCTCCGGAGTTGCGGCTCCGGGCCCTGTCGACGCGATAGAAGCGTTCAAAAACTCTTCCCAGATCGGCTTCAGGTATCCCGATGCCATTATCGGCAACGTGCAGACGTACTTGTTCTGCCGTCCTCTCGACAGTGACCGTGATATGCCCTCCGGCTTGCGTATAGACTACAGCGTTGTTGATCAGATTCGCCAGTATTTGCTTCAAGCGATTCGGATCCGTATGCAACGTAACGAAATC
The DNA here is from genome assembly GCF_049589555.1 of Trichococcus sp. Taxonomy (GTDB): domain Bacteria; phylum Bacillota; class Bacilli; order Lactobacillales; family Aerococcaceae; genus Trichococcus. The sequence continues at coordinate 21,620 of NZ_JBAWAZ010000105.1, read as the reverse complement.
CTTTTCCACTAATTCCAGTGTCATGTTTTTCTCTTTCACTTTCTGATCGACCAACTGGAAGGTCGCCAACACCGCTTCGGAAATATTCACTTCCTGCAGAGCGAGCGGGACTTGGCGCTGTTCCAACTTCGATAGTTCCAATATGTCATTCACCAAAAGGTTCAGACGTGTACTTTCGGCCAAGATGATCTCCAAAAATTGTTTCAGAATGATGGGATCTTCCATTGCGCCATCCAATAACGTTTCAGCGAATCCTTTCAAGGCTGTGACGGGTGTCCGGAGTTCATGGGATGCATTCGCAACAAAGTCGGTTCGGACTTTCTCTAATCGTCGGATTTCGCTTATGTCGTAGAGGAGGACGATCAGATTCATTTCGCCCGGCTTCTTGCTTGTGATCGGGACGATATTGGCATCGACGACCCTGTCCTTCGGATAGTAAAAATAAATTTCGTCATTCTGCGGCTCTCTGTAGTTATAAGCTCGCTCAATCATATGGCTGAGTCCGTAACTGCTTACTGCCTCAACATAGGATTGGCCAACCAATGATTCTTCACTTTCGCTCAATATCTCCTGCATAGCGGCATTGACCATTGTGATTTCCTTATTCTCATCCAGCAGCATCACGCCGATGACCAGATGATTGATCAACCCTGTAAGCCGTTCATCATTTTGCTTGATTTCATTCATTTGATTATCCAGACTCTCGGCAAGTTCATTGATTGTTTCCCCCAATTTCTGGAAATCGCCGAAGCCTCTCCCTTTATACCGCGCATCATATTGGTGATCGGAAAGCTTTTTGGCAACATCCATAACGGCATCAATCGGTCTGCCGATACGTTTCGTCAAAGCATAGGTCAGTATGAACGCTACCACCAAAGCCAATAGGATAAAAACGTAAAGGGACTGTTCGATGCGTTGGCTGACCGTCAAGGCGCTCAGTGGTCTGGATAATCGGATAATCGCAACGATGGTGCCTGCCTCATCATAGATGGGTACAGCTACATAATAGAGCTCCTGATTGGTGCTTTCGCTTTTTCGCTGACCTGTTCCGTATGCCTCCCCGGAAAGAACCTCCTGGATTTCTTCCCGTCGCAGATGATTCTCCAGATTAACTGTAGTGATCTGCGAATCATAAAGAACAACCCCATCGGTATCGACCAAAGTGATCCGGTCTTCCGTGAAAGCATCGATTTTATCCAGTTCTTCTTCAACAAAAACCCAATCACTGCCATCCGTACTGTTTTGGAGCAGTGTACCCACTATTTGAGTCTGTTCAACAAGCAGCTCACTGTGCAAGTTGCGCGTATAATTCCCTAACACTGTCTCCAGGAATATTCCGAAAGCCACACTGAAAAGCGCGAAGATCAGCACAAATGTGGCAAGCATCCGCAATTGCAGTTGCTTCATGGCTTAGCTACCTCGAATTTATACCCGAAGCCTCGGACTGTACGGATGTATTGCGGATTTTTGGTATCTTTTTCGATTTTTTCGCGGAGATGGCTGATGTGCACATCGACGATGCGTGTTTCTCCCGCGTAATCAAAATTCCAGATGGCGTTCAACAACTGTTCCCGGCTCAGGATGCGGTTGGCGCGCTTCGCCATGTAAAGCAACAATTCAAATTCTTTCGGCGTTATTTCGATCAATTCTCCTTCAACATGGACCTCATACAGTTGCGGGAAAATAGTGATTTCGCCCACTTCAATTTTTTCTGTCTCATCTTCCGTCGGTTCCTGTTGGGCAGTCGCAATCGGTTCAGCCGGAACCGGTTTGTTTGTCCTTCTTAAGATAGCTTTCATCCTTGCCAATACTTCGCGGGGGCTGAATGGCTTCGTCATATAGTCATCCGCACCCAACTCAAGGCCGATGATCTTTTCCAACTCATCATCCTTCGCTGTCAAAATCATGATCGGTGTATCAAATTTTTCCTGTCTCAGACGTTTACAAATATCCATTCCGTCCATTGACGGCAGCATCAGATCCAAAATGATGAAGTCAAAAGGATTCGAGATGGCCAGACGGTAGCCTTCCGCTCCGTCGGTGGCAGTTGTCACCTCGTAGCCGTCTTTTTCCAAGTTGAAAGCCAACAATGTAACGATGGATGGTTCATCATCCACTAGCAAAACCTTTTTCATGTGTCCTCCTCTGACCGCTTGGGGTCCGGGCTGGCGAATGCCATCCCATGTAATTTACGAATGTCCATATTCTGAGCAGCTCAGCTTCCTGATCGGCTCGCTTCCTTTTCAGCATACTAAAAATGTTGGAAAACGGCAATTCAGATTTCAGCGGACGATTTGTGTTTTCCAAACGGGAAATCGCCACAAAGTCCGCTGTACAGCAGATTTTGTCCGGATCTGGGGGATATTCGAGAGCGAAAATAATAATTGAAGCTTGTCGGTTTTCAGGGCAAGAACACTAATTCATGCAACAAAAAAAGGTTCCACCCATACAGTTGTATGACTGAAACCTTTTATGAATACGCTCAATTTGATTAAACTTTCAGGAATCGGCGCATCGAGAATACGGAACCGAATGCCCCGATAAAGATGCCGATGCCTACCATCAAAAGACTGATGTAGACCAGGAATGGATTCGGAGTCAAAAGACCGAAGTTTGTGCCTGCCAAGTAGTCCCCACTCACATCAAAGATGAACCGGTAAAGGAACACGAGGAAAGTCATGGGAATCAATGCCCCTATCAATCCGATAATGGCTCCTTCAATCAGGAAAGGCCATCTGATGAAGCTGTTTTTTGCGCCCACCAAACGCATGATTTCGATCTCCGTGCTGCGGGAGAAGATGGTGATTCGGATTGTGTTGGAAATCAGGAATACGGCAACCAACAACAAGCCGATGATGATGACGAGCCCGATCGTACGGATCGTCGCAATCGTCTCAAACAACTTATCAGCTGTGGCACCGCCGTATTCGACCTGAGTGACATACTGCATGGCGGATGCTGCTTCAGCTACCGCTTTCGTCTGCTCGGGAGCCGTCGTATTCAGGACATACGCATCATACAACGGATTGGCATCCCCACCGAACAGGTCGAACTCATCGCCGTAGCTGCCGATGATTTTATCCAATTCCTCGTCCTTGCTTGAGAAACTGATCGATTCCACATTGGCGATGTTCTCCAGTTCTGTCTTCAGCGCTTCCTGCGCGGCCGGATCGGCCGCCAGATCGATATAAACTTTTACACTTACATCATTTTCGACGTCGGAAGCCAATTTGTTCACGTTCAAGAGAATCCCGGTAAAGGAGCCCACAAGCAGCAAAGTCAGCGCCACTGCACTGATTGAAGCTATCGACATCCAGCCATTCCGGAACAGGCTTTTGAACGCATCCCTTATGTGTCTCATAAATGTTCTAAATTTCATATCCATATTCTCCTTCTTGTTGATCTCGGACAATACGGCCATTCTCAATTGCTAATACACGGTGTTTGATGTCATTAACGATTTGGCTGTTATGGGTTGCCATCAGGATCGTTGTTCCTTGGTTGTTGATTTCTTCCAGAATACGCATGATTTCCATCGACGTATCCGGATCCAAGTTACCTGTAGGCTCATCCGCAATCAGGACGCCTGGCATGTTCGCAATCGCACGCGCAATCGCAATCCGTTGCTGCTCCCCACCAGAAAGTTCATTCGGGAACATCCGGACTTTGTGCTTCAGCCCAACCAAATCAAGCACTTCCAATACGCGCTTCTGGATGACTTTCGGACTTTTTTCGACTACTTCCATCGCGTAGGCGATGTTTTCGTAAACGGTCAGTTTCGGTAATAGTTTGAAATCCTGGAAGACTACGCCCACAAAACGGCGCAACAATGGGATTTCCTTTTCCTTCATGGTCGTTAAATTATATTTGCCTACTTGAACTGTTCCTGAGGATGGTTTTACTTCGCGGTACATCATTTTGACAAAGGTTGATTTTCCGGCTCCACTGGGGCCTACAATATAAACAAATTCCCCTTGCTCGATCTTCACGCTCAGATTATTGACCGCCGTAATGCCGTTGTTGTATTTCTTAGAGACATTCAGCATTTCAATCATTTTATCACCTGTCTTTTCTTTTTTTCCTTGCTGCAGCTCTGAAAGCTTCAGAGGCCGCAAGAATGCTTCCCTATTATAGCACGTTGTGTAAATATGTCTGTTTTAGTTTCTTTACAAGTATGTGTCAATAGTTTCTCAGAAGTCCAGCTGAATCCTCATTATTCGTGCTCATGTCTGGCCATTTTCCATTTCGTTGCGGATCTTAAAGCTCTTCCTGATCCATCGTCATTTTCAGATAAGCATCGATAAAGGCGTCCAAATCGCCGTCCATGACGGCCTGCACGTTCCCCGTTTCATAGGTACTTCTGTGGTCCTTGACCATGGAATACGGATGGAATACGTAAGAACGGATCTGGGAACCCCAACCGATTTCTTTTTGCTCTCCGCGGATGGCTGCCAGTTCTTTTTCGCGCTCTTCCTCTTGCAGTTGATACAGTTTTGCCTTTAGCATCCCCATAGCGGTATCCCTGTTCTGGAATTGGGAACGTTGTGCCTGACTCGCTACAACAACGCCGGTCGGGATGTGTGTAATCCGGATGGCTGAGGATGTTTTGTTGATATGCTGTCCGCCTGCTCCACTCGCGCGGTAGGTATCCACACGGATGTCATCCGGATTCACTTCTATCTCCGTATCGTCCGCAGCGATCTCCGGCATCACGTCGATCGAACAAAACGAGGTATGTCTTCTTCCTGCAGAGTCGAACGGCGAAATGCGGACCAATCGGTGCACGCCTCTTTCCGAACGCAGGTAGCCATAAGCATTCAACCCTTTGATAAGGATCGTTACGCTCTTGATGCCTGCTTCATCCCCGCTTTGGTAATCCAGCGTCTCCACGTCGAAGCCTTTTTTATCGGCCCAACGTGTGTACATGCGGAAAAGCATACTTCCCCAATCCTGGGACTCCGTTCCGCCGGCACCCGGATGGATTTCCAAGATGGCGTTGGATTTGTCGTGCGGTCCGTTCAACAGCATCGTCAATTCATATTTTTCTAGCGCTTCCGTAAATTCTGTCGTTTTTTCGTTCAATTCTTCCAGGTATTCCGGATCTTCATCCTCTTTCACCATTTCATACAAGACTTCAAGGTCTTCATATTGCGCTTCCAAACTCTTGAACGTATTGTAGACTACCTTTAATTGGTTCGATTGGTTGATGACTTCCTGCGCCGCTTCGGCATTGTTCCAGAACTCAGGATCCAGCATGCGATCATCGAATTCCGCGATATCCGTTTCCAGGCCATCTAAGTCAAAGAGACCTCCTGAAGCTTGAGATTTTTGATTCTGAACTTTCCAATATTGCTTTGATTTCACTTAATTCCATATGATTTCCTCCTAGATTCGACAAAAGAAGGATGGGTCGGGATAAAAACAAACTACTGTTTTCATCCCGACCCTCCTCGATTGGCGTTGTATCCGATTAGTGTGTGATTGATTCGGTTTTGCTGGTTGAAGTGCGGATTGTTTGCGTCGCTTCCGGCTTATTCTTCGGTAGGCGACTCTTGTTTTTCTGCTGCTTCAGCCGCTTGTTTGGCTTTTTGGATTTCCATCAGTTTTTGCATTCTCATTGCGGCGATCTGGGCTCTGCGCGCTTGTTCCTGTTGCTCCGTTTGGGAAGCGACTGTCTCACGCGTCGGCATGATGTTCGAGCCTTGGCCTACTGATTGTCGTTGCAGATTTTGGCGGATTTCTGATTTCATCACGATACGGGTAACATCATAGTCGATGGTGGCAATCATTTCTTGGAAACGATCATAGCCTTCAGTTTGGTACTCGGTCAACGGATTGTTCTGTGCGTAAGAACGCAAGCCGATTCCTTGGCGCAGCTCATCCATATTGTCGATGTGATCGGTCCATTTGCTGTCCACGACCCGCAGGATGACAACTTTTTCAAACTCCAAAATCTGTTCCGGGCTCAGTTGTGACTCTTTGGTCCGGTAAACTTCCATTGCTCGTTCCACCAAATATTCCTCGATTTCATGCGCAGTTTTGCCTTCCAGATCGGCCAAGCTGATGCTGTCGGGATGCACTAGGGCAGCTCCGGCAAAATCGCGGACCCCTTGCAGGTTCCAAGTCGCCTTTTCCCCGATGGTATGCGTTTCAACCACACGCGCAATCGCACGTTTGATCATGGCTGTTGCAACATACTTCAGCGATTCGGTTTCATTGATGACCTCCAGACGCTGTCCATAAATGATTTCACGCTGTTCACGCATGACTTCATCGTATTCCAATACATTTTTACGGGTATCGTAGTTGTTGCCTTCCACTCGTTTCTGGGCGGATTCCACTTGTTTGGAAAGCATTTTGCTTTGGATGACCACATCTTCTGCTTCATCATCCAAATTCAATTTGCTCCAGACTTGCTGGATGCGTTCCGATCCGAAGCGTCTCATCAAGTCATCTTCCAGCGACAGGTAAAATTGCGTTTCGCCGGGATCCCCTTGGCGTCCGGAACGTCCACGCAATTGGTTGTCGATCCGGCGTGATTCATGACGTTCGGTTCCGATGACGCAGAGACCGCCTAATTCCTTGACGCCTTTACCCAGCTTGATGTCGGTACCACGACCGGCCATGTTAGTGGCGATTGTGACGGCTCCGGGTTGGCCCGCACCGATGATGATCTCAGCTTCCCGGAAATGGTTTTTGGCATTCAACACTTGGTGCGGAATATTTTCTTGACGCAGCATATCCGAAAGCAGCTCAGATGTTTCCACGGCTACAGTACCGACAAGGATCGGTTGCCCTTTGGCATGACGCTCTTTGATGTCGCCGACGACAGCCCTGAATTTGCTCTTCAAGGATGGGTACAACAAATCCGGAAAGTCATTACGGACGATTGGTCTATTTGTAGGTATCGAAATGACATTCATGTTGTAGATTTCCCGGAATTCTTCTTCTTCCGTTTTCGCCGTACCGGTCATACCGGACAGTTTTTTGTACATACGGAAATAGTTCTGGAAAGTGATGGTGGCCATCGTTTTCGATTCATTTTCGATTTCGACGTTCTCTTTCGCTTCGATGGCTTGGTGAAGTCCGTCCGAGTAACGGCGGCCTTCCATGATCCGGCCTGTGAATTGGTCGACGATTTTTACTTTTCCGTCTTCCACTACATAATCGATATCCACAAGCATGATGAAGTTCGCGCGCAAAGCTTGATCCAAATGGTGCACAAGACGGGTATTATCCACATCGTACAAGTTCGGCAAGTGGAACGTTTTTTCGGCTTTTTCGATGCCTTCATCCGTCAATGCGATCGATTTGGATGTCAGATCGATCGTATAGTCTTCGTTCTCTTTCAATCCTTTGATGAAGAAATCGGCTCGGTTATAGAGTGCTGTCGATTTTTCGGCTTGTCCGGAAATGATCAATGGTGTACGGGCTTCATCGACCAAGATCGAGTCTACCTCATCGACAACCGCAAAGTTAAGCGGACGCTGCACCATTTGATTTTTGTAGACGACCATATTGTCACGCAAATAATCGAAGCCCAATTCATTATTAGTGCTGTAAGTGATGTCGCAGTTATAGGATTCTCTTTTTTCTTCAGAAGACTTGCCGTTCGTGTTCAAACCAACAGTCAACCCCAGGAAGCGGTACAGTTCACCCATCTCGACAGCATCGCGGCTTGCCAGATATTCATTGACGGTGACAACGTGGACGCCTTCGCCCGATAAGGCGTTCAGGTAAACCGGCATCGTCGCGGTCAAGGTTTTACCTTCACCGGTCTTCATTTCGGCGATATTGCCTTTATGCAGGGTGATCCCCCCCATAATCTGCACTTTATAAGGATACAGCCCCAAGACGCGTTTTGCGCCTTCGCGGACTACCGCAAAAGCTTCAGGCAGCAGGTCATCCAAAGACTCCCCTTTTTTATAGCGTTCTTTATAGGATTCGGTCAGTTCGCGCAATTCTTCATCATCCAAAGCGGCCATTCGATCCGCGTAGGAGATGACCTTATCCGCTACTCCTTCCAAGGAACGTAGCTCTTTCTTATCATTCTCGATGAGTTTCTTTAAAAAGTTGGCCATTCTATATCTCCTCTTGCTGTCTGATTTCATTCCAGCAATCATTTTCACTGGGTATGCGTTCGTGTATATGTCGTTCGTTGCTGCTGCAAAAATAATTCTTATATCTCTTCTATTCTATCATTACTTTTAATTAATGTGAACTACTGACCACCAACAAAACCTTGCACAGGATGCTTATCGATGCATCCGGGGACAGCCCCTACACTCAAAAAAGCCCCCCGCCGTTTATGGCGGGGGACGTTATTTTCGGATTTAGTCAGTTTCGATCAGACCGAATTTGCCGTCTTTTCGGCGGTACACGATACTTGTGCCGTTCGTTTCAGCATCTTCGAAGATAAAGAAGTTGTGTCCAAGCATATTCATCTGTAATACAGCTTCTTCACTGTCCATCGGTTTGAGGGAAAGACGTTTAGTGCGGACGATTTCAAGCGGATTCTCATCGTCTTCCATTTTTTCTTCGATCAGATTCGGCTCGTTACCGATATCAAATCCTCTCTCTCTGGATTTGCGGTGAATCTTCGTCTTGTACTTACGGACTTGGCGTTCAAGTTTGTCCACGACCAAATCGATGCTTCCGTATAGATCGTTGGAAGTCTCTTCGGCTCTTAAAACCAGGAAAGGTAGCGGAACCGTAACTTCCACCTTAGCAGATTTTTCGGCTGGGAATGGATATACTTTTAAGTTGACATGCGCAGTTGTTTCAGGCACGTTGCTAAAGTATTTTTCCAGTCTGCCTAATTTTTTCTCGGCGTAGCTGCGGATCGGTTCTGTAACCTCAATATTTTCTCCTCGGACATTATACTTAAACATAGCACTCTCTCCTTTCGTCTGACGCATCGTCAGATAAAGACAACCCTCACCTATGGACCACTCATAGGGGGTTTCTCTAACTTCATTATAATGTAAGCGCCTTAACATTTCAATGTTTATGATTTATTATCTTGCGATCGTAATCGAACGAACCGATCTGAATCCATGCCTGTACAGGAGGGTTTTCGCGTGGTAGAGCGTTCTTCCGGTAGTATAGACGTCATCAAAAAGAATAATTTCCTGCTGAATATATTTTTCGTGCCCGTCCCGCAACGAAAATGGTTGCGCCGTCAGCAGTCGTTCCTGCCTGTTTTTTTCGGATTGTTTTCCCCCGGCATGCTGGTTTCCCAAGAATTGCACGTAGCGGATCCCTGCCTGTTTCAGCATCCCTTCGCATTGGTTGAAGCCCCGTTCCTCGTAACTGGCTAATGATATCGGCAACGGGAGGAACAGCCCTTTTGGATGCGCCCTTTGGAAAGCCTGCAGATCATTCGTGAAGGCACCGGCAAGACGGTAATCGCCTTGGAACTTGTAGCGTTGCAGCCATTCCTTCACTACGCCGGTATAGGCATAGCAGGCATGATGCGCGATCGTCAGCTCCGGATAGCGGCAACCCCAGCTCCGGCAGTCCTCGCACAACTCAGGGGCTGCTTGCGGCCGCATGCAGCCCGGGCAGCACGTTTGACCGGCTAAACGCGGCAACTTTTCGTCGCAGGCTCGGCAGATTGTTCCGCAATCTTTTTTCCCGAAACCGAAAAGTTGCTGAAGTGTCAAAATCTCGCGGATCTCATTTTGGCAAAACAGACACTGACCCATTCAGCAGCCCCCTTCTTCCCGCATCCCGGTTCATCGAACGGATCTGCCGGACCGCACCCTGGATGGCTTTCGTTTCGCCATAATGGGCAAAGCAGACCCACCCCGTCGGAAAGTCTTTGTGCCTGCCTGCCCTGCCGGCAATCTGCACCAACGAGGCTTCGGTGAAGACCCGATCTTCCGCGCCAAGCACGATGACATCGATGTCCCTGAAAGTCACGCCGCGCTCCAATATGGTCGTCGTCATCAAAAAATCATATTCCTCCGCCCGCATCCTTTTCACTTTCTCCTCGCGGTCAGGGTCGCTCGCCGAAACGCAAGTGAACTGCTTGTCCGGAAAAAGTTCGCTCAACCATCCGTCCAGCTCTTCCATCAGTTGGATATGCGGCAAAAAAAGCAGAAAGCGCCGATTCGTTTGGAGCTGCCTTCGGATCAGGGTAAGGAATCGGGCCGTTTTCCTTTTGTTGATGGCCTTGCGCCAATTCCCGACCCACAGACACTCTGGTTCGGGCAACGCAAAGCCGTGATAGCGGGCAGGCAACACCGTCGCTGCCAATCTGCCGCGCTTGATGTCATTTTGCATGGCCCGTGACGGGGTTGCCGTCAAATAAATCAGCGCGCTCACCTTCTTTCTGGATTTTTGCGCCCCGAACTGGAGGCTCGCATCGTTATGGAACGGGAAGGAATCGATTTCGTCGATGATCAGGAGATCGAACGCTTCCCGGAAACGCAGCAGTTGATGTGTAGTGGCGATAACGAGCGGCGTGTAGCTGTAGCCATCCTCCTTGCCTCCATACAGAAAGGCCAAAGGGACGTCCGGGAAAGCTTGCTTGATCCGTGGGGCCAGTTCCAGACAAACGTCCACGCGTGGGGAGGCCAGGCAGACTCTCCCGCCTTTGCGCAAACAGGCTGCAATCCCTTCAAAAATCATCTCGGTCTTCCCGGCACCGGCAACAGCCCAGATCAGGCGTGTCTCTTCAGAAAGGACCGTCACCACGATTTCATCCGATGCACGTTTCTGTTCCGAAGACAACTGGCCCTTCCATTGCAGAATCGGTTCCTGGGGCCATGCGAACGAGTTGGTTTCCGGCAGATGATGGAGGATTGTGCAGCTTTTGATTTTCCCCATGTTCAGGCAACTCAAGCAATACTGACAAGCAGCTCCGCAAGAACATGGCGCTGCCTGCATCTTTTTCCTTTCTTGGTTTCCGCAGCGGGTACATGTCAACTTCCCGTTTGCGCTGACCAAACCGGGCCGCTTCTCAGCCAGATCCAGCAGCGCTTCGTCTGCACTGCGGCACTCGCTCCTCGTCAACTCCCTGCCGTACAGTTCCTTCCCGTCCATGCCATCCTCCCCTTCCCTGGATAGCATACGCAAAAAAAGCCGCCACTCTTCCGCTGATTATGCGAAGAATGGTGGCTTTCTATTTCCGGTCAGGGATTTGTTTGTTTGCTGGAAATCGTCCGGCTTGTCTGACCATGGAACGGGAAATCAGCGATCGGGCGATAAACCAGCTTTCCGTTCACCCGCACACTTTCGAACAGCGTCAGCGCGGTGACCGGGATTTTCTGGTCAGAGGGCAGCGGCACTTTGCTGAGTGTTTCCCACTCCTGCGAAAGCACGATCCCCCGACCGAGCGTAAGGTGCGGAATGAAGGCAACCTCGTCGGCGACTGTCGTTGCTTGCGCCAAAATTTCCGCGTTAAGCTGATCATAGAGTTGATGGAGCTGTCTGTTTTCTTTGATGCCCAGCCAGATGATCCACTTATTTTTTTTGAAAAAATAACCCAATCCCGCGGTTTCAATCTGGAAGGGAATCTGTTCTTGCGTGCAGCGGGCCAGCGCCGTTTCGATTGCACTTTTCTGTTCCGGATTCACTTCCCCGATAAAACGCATCGTCAAATGAAAGTTACCCGGATCCGTGAATGATCCTTTGAGGCTGGCACTTTTCACTTCTTCCTGAACGGCACCCAGTTGTTCTTTGATGACTTCAGGCAATCTGACACCGATAAATACTCTCACAAAAGCACCCCCGCTATCCGTTTAAAAACCAGTCCGAAATTCCCCCAAGAAAAAAACAGGAAGGCCAGGGACCCAAATGGCCCTTCCTTCCAGATGAATGTATGATTGCCGCAAATAGTTGTTGCCTATATCGGAAAGCTCAATTCGGTGTCTTCCGTCCAGGTCAGCCCAAGCGCACCCTCGCCCAAATGCGTCCCGATGACGGGGCCGAAATAACTCAATTCGAAGCGGATGTCCGGAAACTTTCCTTGGAGATGTTCCAGCCAATCTTGCCCTTTTTCGGGAATATTGCCATGGATGACGGTTGCGATGATCGGATAATCCGCCTTTGAAGCCGTCTGGCCCAACAGTTCTTCAATCCGTCGCAATGACCTTGCATTGGTTCTGATTTTTTCGAAAACAACTATCTTTTTGTCCGAAAAATGCAGCACCGGTTTGATTTTCATGATCGAGCCGATGACAGCCGCCCCACCGGACAGTCTGCCGCCGCGCTGCAGGTTCATCAGATCATCCACCATAAAGTAAGCACGGGAACGTTTTTTCATATGGTCCAATCGCGCCATGATCTGCTCCGGGTCAACACCGGCAGCAGCCAACCTTGCAGCCTCCAAGACGAAGCGGGCCTGCACGTAACAGCTGATTTCAGAATCGAAGGCATGGATGTTGTACTCCGGATATTCCCTGCTTAGAGCGGCAACATTCTGGTACGTACCACTGATGCCGCTTGAGAGATGGACGCTGATGATCGCATCATGCTCCTTCGCCAATTCTTCATACAGCTGCTGCATGGCACCAACTGCTGGTTGGGAGCTTTTTGGGAAATCGCCAGATGATTTCATCAAGGCATAAAAGTCCTCAGCAACCAGATCTATTTCTTCTTCATATGATTTTTCTCCGATATTCACGACTAATGGCAGCATATGAATATGGTGCCGCTGGCGGACCTCAGCCGTCAGATAAGCGGTACTGTCCGTAACTACTGCAATTTTCATGGAAGTCCTCAATCTTTCTGCTCGTTGCGCAATTCAATCGCTTCAGCCGCCACTTCACTGTCCAACAAGCGGATCATTCTGCCTCTGTCGTTGTAGTCAGCCTCATGTCCACGGCCCAGCAGGATGACCGTATCTCCCGGTTCTGCGATGGCGATGGCATGCAGGATGGCTTCCTTGCGGTTTTCGATGTATTCATAGTTGTCCTTTTCGATGCCGGCAAGCATCATCGCGATGATCTGTTCCTGCGGTTCTTTCCCGGTATCGTCCGTCGTCAGGACCACATAATCGGAAAGTTCCGTACCGATGCGGGCCATGATCGGGCGTTTTTCATGCTCCCGTTCCCCGGCGCCGCCGAAAACGGAAATGACTCTGCCTTGAGTAAATTCGCGCACCACACTCAATACTTTTTCCATCGCGTCGGGCGAATGGGCAAAATCGACGTAGACGCCGATGTCGCTCGCGCCAGGCACGATCTCCAATCTGCCGGTAACACCAGCCAATGACGCTACCGCTTTTGTTGCATCCTCCAACGGAATGCCCACTGCGTAAACAGCCGCCAGCGCAGCTAATGTATTGGAGACATTATAGAGCCCCACCAAGTTCGTCACGACCGGATAGCGTTCCCCATTGACGACCAGATCGAAGCGGGTCTGCGTCCGGCTGTATGTGATATCCGCTGCGAAGAAATCAGCCGTTTCATCCTTCACGCTGTAAGAAATGACTTCTGCCGCCGTAGCGATGCGGTAGCTGTGGATCGTTTCATCATCCGCATTCAGTACCGCCGCTTTCGTCCGTCCGTTTTTGCGGCCGTTCCCCAATTGGGAGAAGAGCAGCTTTTTCGCTTCGGCATAGGCTTCCATCGTGTGATGGAATTCCATATGTTCATGCGTCAGGTTCGTCATGATGGCGACATCCAGATCAAGCCCCCATGCCCTGCCCATTTCCAAAGCGATCGAGGACAGCTCCAGCGTGAAGTATTCCGTCTCCTTCTCAACCATAAGGTGCAGGGCCTTTTGCATCGTGATGCTGTCGGGCGTCGTATTTTTCGTTTTGTGCACCTCGTCGCCGATATGCATTTCGATGGTGCCCATCAGGCCGGTTTTTTTGTCCATCGCCTTCAGGATGGCTTCCACCAAGTAGGTTACCGTCGTCTTTCCGTTTGTCCCCGTGACGCCGATGACTTTCATCGCCTCGCTCGGATAAGCATAATAATGATTCGCAAGCAGACTCATCGCTTTGCCCGTATCTGGAACATACACAACCGGGACAGTCGCTGCCACTTTTTGGATATCCTTATGGGCAACAATCAAGCCAGCACCATTGGCGACCGCCTTCTCTACGTAGTTGTGTCCATCCACTTGCGTTCCGTCGATGCAGATAAACAGATCCCCCGATTGGATATCGCGGGAGTCCTGACTGATTTTTCCAATATTCAAATCGGGATCCAAGCTCCCGACAATTTTTTTCATTTTGAGTACATCGATTAAATCTGTAGCTTTCACGCAGATCACCTTTCCATCGACCCCTGTGGCCGTTTGGTCTATTCCCTCTAACAATACCACAAATGGAAATGTTCGGAAAGTATATTTCCGTGTGCAGTCTGCCTCCCAATCTACAATCGCTATGGTAAAATGAGGATAAAACAACTTGGAGGGGGAAGGATATGCTGACAACCTATCACACTATCGCAGAGAGCGGCGTTTTCGAGATCATCATCAAGGGTTCCCGCTTCATCTGCAGCCTCAAACGCGTCCATTCTGAGGATGAGGCCAAAGAATTCATCCAAGCCGTCAAAAAAGAGCACTGGAAAGCGACGCACAACTGTTCCGCTTACCTGATCGGCGACCAGAACGAAATCCAGCGCGCACATGACGACGGCGAGCCTTCCGGAACGGCTGGCGTCCCGATGTTGGAAGTGCTCAAGAAAAATGAGCTGCGTTACGTCGCAGCCGTCGTCACCCGTTATTTCGGCGGGACCAAATTGGGGGCCGGCGGATTGATCCGTGCCTACAGCCGCTCCGTATCGACCGCACTTAAGGACATCGGCATCGTTGTCCGCAGCCTCCAGACAAAAGTCGGCTGCATCGTTTCCTATTCCGCATCCGGAAAATTGGAGAATTACTTGGTGCAGTCGCCCTACACTCTGATTGAGGCCCAATATACCGACCAGGTTTGTTTTTTGTGCGGCATCCCTGCTGAAGATATCAGCCGTTTCCAGGATGCTGTTACGGATGTCATGAATGGCCGTGTCGTCTTTGAAATCGGCGAAGAGGAGTATGTGGAGCGTCCGGTCTCCCCGGCTTACGACGAAGCCGATGAAGGGGAAATCGAATAGATTTTGAATAAAAAAATGAACAAGCGCGTGATAGCCTGGAAGGCTTTCGTGGCTTGTTCATTTGTTTTTGTCGTCCTTTTCCCTCAAAAGGCGATACAATGTCTTGCGCAACTTGGAGCGGTTGCTGTCCAACAAATTGAAGGAAGCGATGAAGAGCATCACGCCGAAAATCAGACCGACCAGCAAAACGACCGTTCCCCAAAAAGAAGAAATCGGGAATAGGATGGCAGTCAAGGAGAAGATGATCGCCAAAGCATAAATGACCAAAACGGTCTGGCGGTGTGTAAAGCCTAAGCGCAGCAACCGATGGTGCAGGTGACTTTTATCCTTCGCGCTGATGGAACGCTTGTGCAAAGTCCGGCGAAGGACGGCAGCAATCGTGTCAGTCAAGGGAACCCCGAGGATGGCCACCGGTATCAGCAGCGATACGAAGGTGGCATGTTTCAGGCCGTACAAGGACAGCACCGCGATCATAAAGCCTACGAACAAAGAGCCCGTATCCCCCAGGAAAATGGAGGACGGGTAGAAGTTGAAAGGCAAAAAACCCAACAAACTCGCAACCAAAAGGAAAATCATGACGACGGTGGCCACATCCATATAATCGGTGAAGAAATAGCTGACGAAGCCCATCGTCGAGAGGGAAATGATTGAGGTGCCTGTCGCCAAGCCATCCAGCCCGTCCATCAGATTCACCGCATTCGTGATGACCACAATCCAAAGCATCATCACCAAGTAACCCGCTTCATGGAATTCGATTGTTCCGAAATAATCCAGCGTCAGGCTGTCTATTTTGATGCCCGTAAAGAAATACAGCATGTTCGCCGCAGTAAGGATGCCGATCATTTTCTGCCAGGGCCTCAGATCATAGGCGTCATCGATGATCCCCGTTATCAGGATAATCAGCGAGCTCAAAAACATGATGCCTGCGAACCCTGAACGATTACTCAGAGGGACCCCAATGAAGAAGGCACCCCAATAAGCTGCGAATATAGCCACGCCTCCCATCGTCGGCGTTTCCTTGGCATGCACTTTCGCTTCGGATGGCTTATCCGTCCAGCCGAACCGTCTCGCTGCCGCACGGAAAAGATAGGTGAACAGCATACTCGCCAGGATCGTCGCACCGAAAAGAAGCATAAAACGTATAAAGAAACTCACCCGACCCCTCCTTTCACCCTGTATTCCCTTAATCATAGGCGATTCCGGACCTACATGCAAATCCCACTCTCACACAAGCCGCAAGCCTTCGGCAATCTGTTTCAATCGTTCATTTGGAAAAAACCGTTTGATTCTGCGTATCGGTTTCCGGTGGTCGTGTCGTACTGGATCAGATCATAATCCGCCAACAGGCTTCTGGCCTGATCGGACAGTTCCTCTCGGCTCGAGACATATTCACCGGTATCGCCATTCACATACAGCGTCTTTTCGAAAGCCGGCACCTGTTCCTGCAGCGCCATCAACAAGGCTTCAAAAGCCGTGACACGGCTGCCGCTCAACTCCAGCACTTCCGGGAAGAAATAGATGGGACTGGTGACGCCCAAATCCTTGTGGGCTTCTTCCGTGTTGCTGTAGACGAACATAGGCGTCTCATGCATATTCTGGATCGTATTCAGCGCATAAAGATCCTCTCCGAAAACGCTCGGCCAATGATCCCCCCAAAACACGACGACTGTCGGCTCATCCCACTCCTGCAGAATTGCCAACAGATCAGCCAAAGCTTGATCGCTGTACTGCAGATCCTGCAGATAGTTCCGGATCGTCTGGCTGACTATGCCGGTTTCCGCAACGGAAGGGGTCACCGTGTATTTGTTTTGATAAGGTGTATGGTTCTGCATCGTAACCAAATGGATAAAATCTTTTTCCTCGCTGGCTTTCAGGATAGCCACTATTTCAGCGTACGCGGCTGCATCCGAGATATACGGATTGGTATCCAGCTTTTCCGTATTTATCATCGTGTCCTCGTAGAGGAAGGAATCAAACCCCAAAGTCTCATAGTTCTCCAGCCGCTTATACATGGTCGTATTGTAGGGATGGATCGCTGTCGTACGGAAGCCGGCTTCTTCCAAACGGGACACGACGGAAGGGAAATCATCTTGCGAGGACAGGAACTGCGTATAGGGCGTTGTGATGTTCGCGGCGAACGGCTCCATCGAAAAACCCGTCAAAGCCTCAAATTCGATATTGGCGGTTCCACCGCCATAGCCTTGGGATAACAGCTCGCCGCTGTAGCTTGTGTCCATCAAAGCTCGCGTAAACGGAATCGGATCGCTTTGCAGATCCAATCCTTCCAATTCAAGCGGGTCCGCAAAACTTTCATTCATGATGTAGATGACATTCGTTTCGGGTAACGCTGCCGTTCTTTCTGCGTTGATTTCGTCAGCAAGTTGCTGATAAGTCGCCTTCAACTCATCGATCTTTTCCTGTGAATAATCCGTCGGCAGTTCCATCGGCGAAGCCGAAAGGTTGTATAGGAAGCCAGCCACAAAGCCGGTGTTGTAATAGTTCATTTGTTGGCTGTACGGGATCCAATAAGCCGTCCGGTCATATGCTTTCTTCAGCAGGTTGCCTTCCTGCTGGAACTGGCCAGTATAGCCGAGCGCAATGCTGGTTGTTATGAAAATCAGCACGCGTGATTTCCATCCCAATTTCACGATTTTCTTGGACTTGGCCTGACGCAGGGAATAAAGTATGAATGCCAGAAATAGCAGGAACACCAAGCTTAGTGCCGCCAATGTCCGGCCGTTCAGCATCTCCAAAAGGAAGGCTGCCTCCGTCAGCATCTTCAAGTCGCTCGGATAAACGGGTTCGTTCCGCTGCAGCATCTTTTCATAGGTCGCCATCCCGAGTATCCCCCCCGACAGCAACAGCAGTGCGTTTGCCCAGCGGATGTTCCCCACCAACGCCCAAAGCCACAGCCCCAGCGTCAATAATACACCCGTGCTGATCAGGAACTTCTCTGTATGCCAAGCAAATACAAAATTCACGATCAATCCGGCATCCAAATCATTTTGAGTCCATTGAAGATAGAGATGGACCAAGAATACAGTCGCCAACAAGCTAAAGAAGTGCAAGAGCAGAAGGTGCCCCCTGCTCTTGCACTGCAGCTCTTGCTTATCTTTCATCATTTTAAATTTTTTGCTGATTTTCACTGCACAACCCCACTATCTGAACAGATTAGGCTTCTTTCCAAAAACTATCATAGACCGTGATCGGCAAGTGACGTTTATGCTCGGTCTTCGTATACCAGCCTTCGATGACTTCAGCATCCTTGTCCGGTATTTCCTTGCCTTCCAGATACGCATCGATCATCTCGTAAGTCACGCCCAAAGCCACCTCATCAGGCAAAGCGGGACGATTTTCTTCCAAGTCCGCTGTCGGTACTTTTTCATAAAGCTCTGCCGGTGCGCCCAATTCTTTCAGCAACTGACGGCCTTGACGTTTGTTCAAGCGCCAAATCGGCAATAAGTCGGCTGCGCCGTCCCCGAATTTTGTGAAGAAGCCGGTCACGGATTCTGCCGCATGGTCAGTCCCCAAGACGGCTCCGCTGCTGTCTCCCGCTATCGCGAACTGAACAATCATGCGTTGACGTGCTTTGATGTTTCCTTTGTTGAAGTCGGTGATGGTCAGGCCTGCTTCTTCAAGTGCATCGAGTGCGGCGTCAGCCATTTCTTTGATGTTGACGACCAATTTTTGGTCCGGTGAAATGAAGGCAAGCGCTGCTTGGGCATCGTGCTCATCAAATTGAATGCCGTACGGAAGGCGAACAGCAATGAATTGGTAACTGTCGTCGCCAGTCTCATCACGCATTTCCTGAATCGCCAACTGGGCTAACCGCCCCGTCAAAGTGGAGTCTTGTCCTCCACTGATGCCTAAAACGAATGCCTTCAAAAATGGATGGGCCGCCAAATAATCCTTCATAAAATCGATGCTGATGCGGATTTCCTCTTTTGGATCGATTTCCGATTTCACTCTTAATGCAGCGATAATTTCTTTTTGTAATGGACGCATGCCTATTCCCCCTTGATTGATCTGATTGGCTATTTAGTGCTTTCCAATAATGCGGCTTCTTCCTTGATCTGTTTCTTGATGTCTTTGATGGTGGACATTTTATGGTCGTAAGTCTTCTGTGACAAGTCGACAGGATAGTCTTCCGGATTCAGGATACGTTTGTATTCATCCCATAAACCGCTCATCTGCGCTTCCGAGAAGGCTTTTACTTCCTGGAGCGACGGCAATGCATAAACAAGCTCACCGTCCACAATGATGTCCTGCAGTACGGGACGCGCCTCAAAGTCAGTGATGGTCTTGTTGATGTAAGTGAAGACCGGATGGAACATATACAGTTCCGCCTCTTGATCGGGCTTTTCTTCCCAAAGCGCAATGTAATCCCCTTCCGACTTGCCGTCACGCTTGCGGGTGATCCGCCACACTTGTTTTTTGCCTGGTGTGGAGACTTTTTCGGCGTTGCTGGAGATCTTCATCGTGTCGACCATTTTGCCGCTCTCATCCGCGATCGAAACCAATTTGTAGACCGCTCCAAGCGCCGGTTGGTCAAAGGCGGTGATCAGCTTCGTGCCTACGCCCCAGACATCTATTTTTGCGCCTTGCATCTTCAGGTTCAGAATGGTCAATTCATCCAAGTCGTTCGATGCGTAGATTTTCGCGTCTATAAAGCCTGCCTCGTCCAATTGCTGACGGACTTTTTTGGAAATGTAGGCCATGTCCCCGCTGTCTATGCGTACGCCGAGGAAGTTGATCTTATCGCCCATTTCCTTCGCCACTTTTACGGCATTCGGCACGCCCGATTTCAACGTATCATAGGTATCCACCAGGAATACACAATCCTTGTGGGAACGCGCATAAGCCATGAAGGCATCATAATCGTTGCGGTAGACTTGCACCATCGAATGGGCATGGGTACCCGAAGCCGGAATGCCGAACATTTTGGCTGCACGGACATTGCTCGTTGCATTGAATCCTGCGATATAGGCTGCTCGTGTGCCCCAGATGGCGGCATCCATTTCCTGCGCTCTTCTGGAACCGAATTCCATCAGCGGCTCATCATCGCAGACGTAGCGCAAACGTGCAGCTTTTGTCGCTATCAGCGTTTGGAAATTCACGACATTCAATAAGGCCGTTTCGATCAATTGGCATTCCGCCAACGGACCTTCCACCTGGACGATTGGTTCATTCGCGAAGACGAGATCCCCCTCCAGAGCGGAACGGATCGTGCCCGAGAAACGGAAATTTTTCAGATAATCCAAAAAACCTTCCTCGTAGCCGACATGCTCACGCAAATAAGCGATATCCGTATCCGTAAAGCGCAAATTCTGAATGTAGGATACGAAGCGTTCAAGCCCCGCATAGACTGCATAGCCATTATTGAAAGGATACTTCCGGAAGTAAAGTTCAAAAATTGCATGTTTTTCGGTAATGCCTTCATCCCAATAAGTCTTCATCATGTTAATTTGGTACAAATCAGTATGCAAAGCTAAACTATCATCGTTATAATCAAAACTCATCCAACTCACTCATTTCATCTTTGATCGTACGCCTCCGCATTCTGTCACGGTACCGCAGAAGGAAGTGCTCTATTTACCTATTGTAACGCAATTCCCCATACATTTCCGCTTTTTTGTCCAAAATCCATCAGATTGATTATAGTGATTGGCCGGCATTCCCGCAAATACAACCGGCATTTCTGTGTAAACAAAAAACCATCCTGGCGGGCGGAAAAACGCCCGGTGGATGGTTTGCTATTTAATAAATAACTTTGATGCCGCGTGCTTCAATCTCTTGCTCGGACAGGATTGCCCGTTCGCTTTCATCCACTCCACGGGATGATACTTTATCGAACAAGATTTTGACGGTCTGCAGCATGATTTTCAGATCCAGTATCAAGGAATACTTCTTGATGTAGATCAGATCGAAGTTCAGCTTGCTGTTGAAATCGGAAGCGTACTTCCCGTAAACTTGCGCATATCCGGTAATCCCGGCACGCACATTGTGGCGAAGGTAATAATGCGGGTTCAATTCCTTGAATTGATCAACGAAGAAGGGACGTTCCGGCCGGGGACCGACCAAGGACATATCGCCAAGCAATACATTGAACAGTTGCGGCAGCTCATCGATGCGCAGAGAGCGCAGATATTTGCCGACTTTTGTGACGCGCATATCATTGCTTGTAGCCAAAACTGGGCCTGAATCTTTCTCAGCAGTCACACCCATACTGCGGAACTTCAGGATTTCGAATTCCCTGCCGTCTTTGGTGATGCGTATCTGCTTGTAGAACACAGGGCCTTCGGAACTTTTCTTCACCAAGATAGCCGTCACGGCCATGATCGGCGAAGTGATGACGATACCGATGAGCGCTACCGCAATATCGATGATCCGTTTCATAAGCCCGTCTTCAGTAGGGATTCGGAACGGGGAAACTTCGATGATGCTTTCATCCTCGATGTTCATCATGTTTGGATTGACCATGATCAGGTTCTCGAAGCTTGTGTTCAAGAACATCTTCTTCTCTTTGCTCGTCAACAGATCGTATATCTTCAGTTTTTCGGATTCTTC
>NZ_JBAWAZ010000104.1:0-17657 GCF_049589555.1 Trichococcus sp. | reverse complement strand
AGCGGAGTCGTCGGTTGACGCACTTTCGTGTATTCGAAAAGATCATCGACAAGCACCTTCATCTGCAGTGCCTTTGTGTAAGCGATATGGATATAACGCAAAGCATCCTCTTCACTCGTAAATTGCTTGTCCTCTATCAATCCCAGGTAGCCGATGATGGAAGTCAAAGGGGTGCGGATATCATGACTGACGTTCGTGATCAATTCATCCTTCGATTGTTCAATTTTCCGTTCCTCTGCCATCGCTTGGACCGTGCTTTCCACCAGCGTATTGATGCTGTCGACAACATCAACATAGCTGCCGGCATTGTTCGCGTCGATCCGATGATCGAAGTGCCCCGCTGCGATATAATGCAACTCATCCAGGATATGCGTCAACTGCATCTGCTTGTATCTCCGGGTCAAACGCCAACCGGTGAAGATAGCCGCAAAAATCGCCGCTATCCATTGGAAAACATCATCGTAGATGGTCAAAAATGCATCAACCACCATCACGAATCGCCTTAAGGAAGGGATTTCCCTCAAGATCGAGGGAGGGGTCGCGACCAGTCGGTTGAACATCAGCTCCATCCCGATGTAGAGCAGATAGACGATACCGAGCGTCAATGCCCCTTCAAAAACGAGTTCACTCAGCTCTTTCTTCTTCAACTTGTTAAACAAACCTGCAACCTCCCGAATCAGTTGGTTTTTTCAGGCCTGCCCGCATGCAGGCATCCCTATTCCCCGATCTTATAGCCTACACCCCATACCGTCTGGATGACCTTCTCGCCGCCTGTAGCCTCTTCGATTTTATCGCGAAGATGGCTCACATGCACCATCACGGTTTTGGCCGATACGATGCTTTCCTGTTGCCAAACGCGTTCAAAAATTTCATCGGCACTGAAGACGCGATTCGGATGGCTTGCCAATAAATGCAGGATTCCGAATTCCAGCGCAGTCAATTGGATGCTTTTCCCGTTCAGTGTCTTCACTTCATGGGAATCTTTCTTGATGATCAGCGGGCCTATTTCGATCGAGTCCACCTCTGAAGCATCCACCTGCATATTGGTCCGGCGCAAAAGCGATTTGATGCGGGCCATCACTTCCAGTGGGTTGAACGGCTTGGAAACATAGTCGTCCGCACCTGTCGTCAATCCTTGGATCTTATCCATATCCGTGGATTTTGCGCTCAGCATCAGAATCGGGATCGGATTGTTCTGTTCCCGCAGTTCCCTTACTACCGATATGCCGTCCTTCTTAGGCATCATCACATCCAAAATGATCAATTGGATATCCGCATTTTCCTCAAGCTTGCGGAAGGCATCCACGCCGTCATAGGCCTTTATCGGATCGTACCCTTCATTTTTGCAGTAGATGCTTAATAAATCCACGATTTCCCTGTCGTCATCGACAATCAAAACTTTATTCATATAGGACAACCCTTTCCCCAAAATATATATTTTCCCTCATCGTACCAAATTGTTCTAAATTTTTGCTTAAGGAAGCATAAAGAAATTCCGTTTTAATTATATCAGAAAGCTCCAGCAAACCGTGAACATAAGGAAAAAATGCCCGGGAACAGTGTCCCGGACATTTTGATTTCATGCGTTTTATCTTTGGATGGAGTAGTTTGGTGCTTCTTTTGTGATTTGGATGTCATGCGGATGGGATTCGATCAATCCGGCACCCGACATCTTGATGAATTGCGCATTATCACGAAGCTCTTGCAAATTAGCAGCACCGACATAACCCATACCGGAACGGACACCGCCGAGCAGTTGGAAGATGATGTCGCTGGCTGCGCCTTTATAGGCTACACGACCTTCGATACCTTCCGGCACCATTTTCTTCGCTTCATTCACGCCGCCTTGGAAGTAACGGTCGCTTGAGCCTTTTTCCATTGCTGCCAGACTACCCATACCACGGTAAGTCTTAAAACGACGGCCTTGGAAGATTTCGAATTCGCCCGGAGACTCATCCGTACCAGCCAACATACTGCCCAGCATGACTGCATGTCCACCGGCAGCCATCGCTTTGACGATGTCTCCTGAATACTTGATCCCGCCGTCTGCGATGATTGCTCTGCCGTATTCTCTCGCCACGCTTGCAGCATCATAGATGGCTGTTATCTGAGGAACACCGACACCGGCAACCACACGAGTCGTACAGATGGAGCCCGGTCCGATTCCGACTTTGACTACGTCGACCCCGACATCAAAAAGTGCGCGGGTTCCTTCTGCAGTCGCTACGTTTCCGGCAATCAGGGTCGCTTCAGGGAACTGTTCGCGGATTTCTTTAATTTTGCGGATAACGCCGGCGCTGTGGCCATGCGCTGTATCGATGACGATTGCATCTGCACCTGCATCCAATAAGGCTTGGGCGCGTTCGAATGTATCACTTGTCACACCCACTGCAGCCGCAACGATCAAACGGCCGTGTGCATCTTTTGCGGAGTTGGGAAACTCGATTACTTTTTCGATATCCTTGATCGTGATCAAGCCAGCCAGACGGCCACTTTCATCGACTAAAGGCAGTTTTTCGATTTTGTATTTTTGCAGAATGGATTCAGCGTCCTTCAAAGAAGTCCCTACAGGAGCGGTAACCAAATGTTCTTTGGTCATGACATCGCCGATCGGAACTTGGTAATCTGCAATGAAGCGCAGATCGCGGTTCGTCAAAATCCCTACCAATTTGCGCTCTTCCATATCATTAACGATAGGTACGCCGCTGATGCGGTATTTGCTCATCAGATTCTCTGCTTCCGAAACCAAGTGATCAGGAGTCAGGAAGAATGGGTCGATGATGACGCCACTTTCGGAACGTTTTACTTTGTGCACTTCTTCAGCCTGCGCTTCGATGGTCATGTTCTTGTGGATGACGCCCAAGCCGCCTTGGCGAGCCATTGCGATTGCCATTGCTGCATCGGTTACAGTGTCCATACTTGCGCTCATTATAGGAATATTCAAGTGTAAATTTTTAGCTAAATCAATCGATAAATCCACATCGTTAGGTAATACATGGCTTTCAGCCGGGACTAATAATACATCATCAAAAGTAAAACCTTCTTTAGCGAATTTTGTTTCCCAATTTGACATTTTCGATGAACACTCCTTTTTATTTGTGCTGATTTTTATCATCTAAAATACCACCACCAACAACCTACGTCAAGCGCAAAGCTCCCTTTATCATACAATTCTCATATAGAAGCGTTTTTATCGAATGCTGTTGATTCACAACTGCCGTAACGTTCGGAATTGGCACTTACGTTTGCATCCAGGGATTCATATACAGTTTTTTTCTGCCAATATACGAAAATAGCCGAGATACAAGTTTTATTTGCATCTCGGCCTACACCACTTGACGGCCTACAAAATGCCGCCCACGATATGATATTTTTTCTTCAGATATACTTTTGCGCCAAAACCTACACCAGCGATCCCAAGGTACAACCATGCAGGCAAAGCGATATTGATTGTGGCTGGAATAAGCATCATAGAAACAGTCATGATGAGCATCCAAAGCAACATAGCGGCCGTCGTCGCAAAGATGTATTTCCCGAAGCCTTTTTCGCCTTTTGGTGCATCCGGATTCGGTGTGTATTTGGAGATGATGAGCATGGCGATGCCGCCTACGATAAAGTTCAGGATCAAGCTGATCAGACCCATTCCGATTACGTCTTCTCCACTGTTGGTCAGCAAGGAAACGCCTGAAATCATCGCGAAAAGAGACCCCAGCAATAAGCCGCCATCCAAAGCGATCAACCAATCAGTAGAACGGGCTTTCACTTCATTATCTGCCGGATTGACCAGAATGTTTGATGCGCACTCAGACACTGTGCCGTATAATTGGCGGGCAGTTTTGCCGGTTTTTTGGGCTTCCAACAATTCCCTCATCATTTTGCCGTAGATTTCCTCTCTGCGCCCATCTTCCAGGTTTGCAGCTCTCAAGGTTCTGTCCAGCCCCAGCATGTATTGTTCATTTCTTTTTGTCAAACTCTGCCATAAGGCTTTGTTTTCGACCTTCATTTGTTCAACGCTCTTCGTTTCTTCCAATGGTAAATCCTCCCTTGATTACATGCGGCATCCTTTATAGTTGAGTTCTGATTCGCAGATACCGCTCCCGTTTCACACCCAGCGTAGTGAACAAAAGAGGTTCACTTCGCTGGGTGCTCCAACGTCCGGGTATCTAAACGCGAATCATCACATCCTGTTTTAGAACGGTTCTGAATCCTATAGTTCTCCGCCTAACGCTGAGCTCAGGATTCATCACACTCTCTTAGTTGAACTCTGAAATGCAGGGGATTCCGCCTAAGCTGACATTACGTCACGGCCAAACTGCGGCCGTTCTCGTAATGTCCTCTTAGTGCTCATCCCCTCCCGCATTTCATCGTATCCTTACACGTTGAATCGGAATTCCATTACGTCGCCGTCTTGGACTACGTAGTCTTTTCCTTCAAGTCTTACTCTTCCTGCTTCTTTGGCTGCTTGCATGCTGCCGTAAGCCAACAGGTCAGCGTAGGAAACTGTTTCGGCACGGATGAAGCCGCGTTCGAAGTCGGAATGGATGATACCGGCTGTCTGCGGTGCTTTCATCCCTA
The DNA here is from genome assembly GCF_049589555.1 of Trichococcus sp. Classification (GTDB taxonomy): domain Bacteria; phylum Bacillota; class Bacilli; order Lactobacillales; family Aerococcaceae; genus Trichococcus. Next base: position 13,082 of record NZ_JBAWAZ010000104.1, on the reverse strand, counting down.
ATCTGAATGTCCAGGCACGGACTTCTTTTTCGCCTGCTGTGAAGTAAGTTCCCAGGCCAAGCAGCGTGTAAGCTTTTTGGATCAGTTGATCAAGCCCGGATTGTTCGATGCCCAACTCTGACAGGAATTCAGCTTTTTCTTCATCATCCAATTCGGCCACTTCTTCTTCGATACGGGCACAGACGGTAACAACCTCTGCGCCTTCTGTCGCTGCAAAATCACGGACAATTTTCACCATTTCATTGTCTCCGCCGGCTATTACGTCCTCTTCGGAGATGTTTGCGACATAAAGAACAGGTTTTGTCGTCAATAGGAACAGGTTTTTCACGTACACTTCTTCTTCAGGTGTGAATTCGATTGTGCGCGCGGATTTACCAGCTTCCAGCGTTTCTTTGATTTTATCCAATATCGCTAATTCGTAAACAGCATCTTTATCCTTCGTACGCGCAATTTTGCTGATGCGTGTATAGCGTTTTTCGATGGATTCCAAGTCCGCGAAGATCAGTTCCAAGTTGATGGTTTCGACATCATCCAATGGATCCACTTTACCGCTGACGTGTGTGATGTTGTCGTCTTCGAAACAACGGACAACATGACAGATGGCATCCACTTGACGGATGTTGGCCAAAAATTTGTTCCCCAGACCTTCCCCTTTGCTGGCGCCTTTTACGATTCCGGCGATATCAGTGAATTCAAAAGTTGTCGGGACGGTTTTTTTTGGTTTCACTAATTCTGTTAATTTATTCAAACGTTCATCGGGAACTTCGACTACTCCGACATTTGGGTCGATCGTTGCGAATGGGTAGTTTGCTGCTTCCACTCCCGCTTTGGTGATGGCGTTGAACAAAGTGGATTTACCGACGTTCGGTAATCCTACGATTCCTGCTGTTAATGACATTTCTTCACACTCTTTCCACTTATATTACTAATATTTATTCCTTCAAAGACCTATTCGACAGTTTCTTCTGCCTTAGTCAGTACTTTTTTCATTTTCTTCTCGAATTCACGGCGCGGCATCATGACCATCTGCCCACATTTCAGGCATTTGATCCGGATGTCCATACCCATTCGGATGATTTCCCATGAGTTGTTTTTGCAGGGATGCGGTTTTTTCATTTCCACCACATCATGCAATCCATAATCTTGTTGTACCAAGGCTAGATGCACCTCTTTCTGATGTCTTCGTCTGTTCTTAATCGTCCAGGGAAATTTGCAGGATATCCAAAATCCGGGTCAGGTCGGCTGGAGAAAGGTATTCAATCTCGATCTTGCCTTTTTCGCCCTTGCTGGATATTTGTACGGATGTCCCGAATTTGTCCATCAAACGTTCTTCACTCTCTTTGATGTATACCGGTTTCGTTTCTTTTTTCTTCTTGTTTTTCTTTTTGGCGACATCACCAGGATTGTTCAGTTGTTGGACCAGCAATTCCAGATGTCGGACCGTGATGCCCTCTTCGGCAGCACGTTTCGCCAATTCGCTGATCAACGATTCATCGTTCAACCCCAAAAGCGTACGGGCTTGCCCCATGGAGATCAATCCCTCTTGCAGCATCCGTTTGACGTCCTGCGGCAGATTCAGCAAGCGCAAATGATTGGCGATGTAAGGACGGCTCTTGCCTAATCTTTGAGCTACATCCACTTGCGTAAGATTCAGCTTATTCATCAAGGTTTGATAGCCTTCCGCCTCTTCCAGTGGAGTCAGGTCTTCACGCTGCAAATTTTCCAAAATGGCGACTTCTATCATTGCCGTTTCGTCAAATTCACGGACGATTGCCGGGATTGTTGTTTTGCCTGCCAAACGGGAAGCACGGACGCGGCGTTCGCCCGCAATGATTTCGTAGCCTTTTACGCTGGATTGGCGCAGGATGACCGGTTGGATGACGCCGTTCAGCATGATCGAGTCAGCCAGTTCCCGCAAAGTCGAGTCATCGAAGGTTTTCCGTGGCTGATAAGGATTGGGACGGATTTCGTCTAAAGGGATCTCCTGTACCTTCTCTGTCTTTTCATCGATCTTCTCGATATCTTCAAAGTTGCTGAAGAGCGCGTCGATGCCGCGTCCTAGCCCTTTGCTGTTTTTATTCGCCATCTGCTAACACTTCCTTTGCCAACTCAAGATAAACTTCCGCTCCTTTTGAACGGATATCATAGTCAACGATCGATTGTCCATAGCTTGGAGCTTCGGATAAGCGGACATTTCGTGGAATGATTGTCTTGTATACTTTTTCTTTGAAATATTTTTTGACCTCGTCAACGACCTCGAAGCCGAGATTCGTCCGGGCATCCAGCATCGTCAATAAGACCCCTTCCAATTTCAGGTCCTTATTGAAATGCTTCTGAACCAAGCGGAAGGTGTTCAACAGTTGACTCAGCCCTTCCAAGGCATAGTACTCGCACTGGACCGGAATCAATACTGAATCGCTGGCAGTGAATGCATTGATCGTCAAATGCCCCAGTGATGGCGGGCAATCGATGAAAATGAAGTCGTATTCCTCACGCAACGACTGCACTGCGTCGTAAAGGCGCGCTTCACGATGCGGCTGATTCGTCAATTCGATTTCAGCCCCTGCCAATTGGATGGTTGCAGGCACGACCCATAAATTTTCCCGCGAGGATTCTCTGATGACGTTCTCGATGGGCTCTTGGTTCACTAATACATCATATATATCTTTTTCAACATCTGCTTTTGAAATGCCTAGTCCGCTGGTGGCGTTCCCTTGGGCATCACTATCTATCAATAAAACTTTTTTGCCTAAGTAGGCCAAAGAAGCTGCTAAATTGACGGTGGTCGTCGTTTTTCCGACGCCGCCTTTCTGATTTGCGACTGCAATAATCCGTGCCATCTATTCTCCTCCACTTTCTGTCGTTCACTTGAAGCTGTTGTACCGCCGTTCCACTTTTTTGCCTAAAAAAAGAGAAAAAACGATACCTGCGCCTTTTCTCCTACGCATTTCTTCAAAATGAATCATCATTTATCGCTCAGTATGTCTATTTATAAAAAAGGCTAAAACTTTACCAGACTATTGTAACAAAAAAATTTGGAAAAATATAGGATAGATAAAACCGATGCCATAAAATCGCTTTATGATCGCATCTTAAAGCCAAAAAGCCCGGCCTGCCTGCAAAGAAGCAGACGGTCGGGCCGTTCCTTTTCCTATTTACAATGGATTTTTGTTCGGTGTCCCGGCTTTTCTCGGGTAGGTCTTCGGTGTTTCTTTCGTTTTCTTGATCTTCACGATGTGGCGTTCGCCTGCATCGTTCGGCAGTTCAAAAAAGATATCCTCTTCGAGTTTGCCGCCCAGAGTTGCGATGGCGCGCTCTGCATCGCGGAGCTCTTCTTCCGTGCTTGCTGCTTTCATCGCGACAAAAGTACCGCCCTTTTTGGCCAAAGGCAGACACAGTTCGCTCAGGACGCTCAAGCGCGCGACCGCACGCGCCGTCACTACATCGAATTGGCCGCGGAATTTCTTGTTCTGTCCAAAAGTCTCCGCACGGTCATGGAAGCAGGAGACACCCGTTAAACCCAGTTCGGAAACCAAAGTCTCCAGGAAGGTGATCCGTTTGTTCAACGAATCCACGATCGTCACCTTCAATTTCGGAAAGGCGATTTTGAGGGGGATGCTCGGGAAACCGGCTCCGGCGCCGACATCGCAAAGTGTGACTTCCGCTTCAGTGAAATCCATGTGGAAGCCCAATGAAATGGAGTCATAGAAATGCTTCAGATAGACTTCGTCCGGCTCGGTGATGGCCGTCAGGTTGATTTTTTCGTTCCATTCGCGCAATAGGCGCAAATAAGTGGCGTATTGTTCGAGTTGCGTTTCATTCAAAAGGATCCCTTTTTCGGCAAGGGCCTCGGCAAATTGTTCTGGATTCATAGGTGTTTCCTTTCATCATTGGCTTCGTCTGTTTTTCTACCTCTCTACTTTATCCTGAAAGAGCGGTCTGTACAAGGGCTAAATCAACTTTAAAGCCGCTGTCCAGAATAAAGGACAGCGGCTTTTTCCAATCTATTTAAGCATCAAGCAGACTTGCGATGATGATTTCCAGTTCCACAAAGGAGTTGGCGATGCGATCAGGATTTTCCGCGCGCAAAGTTTGGGCGGAACTCCCTCCCCAGGTGATGCCGATGGTCTTAGTGCCAGCCATTTTGCCCATCTGCATATCATAAATGGTATCACCGATCATCACGGTTTCTTCTTTCGCCATCGGGATTTTCTCCCAAGCGGTGAAGATGCCTTCCGGATTCGGTTTGTGCTGGTTCATGTTATCCAATCCAATGACCACTTCCATCAGATCCAACAGATCCACTGCAGCAAGACTGCGCAACAAAGCCTTTGTGGCTTTGTTGGAAATCACGCCGAGAAGATGTCCGTTCCCTTTCAGTTCCATTAAGGACTCCCGCGATAAATCGTATGGTTCCAACAGCATATTTTCATATTTTTCGTATTTGTCCCAAAAGACTTCCATCAGCTTATCCAGCTCGACCGGAGAGAGTGCATATTGCTTCAGATAGCCGATAAACTTCACAAAATGGGGCTTCCCTCTATCCTCACGCAGTTGCTCAGGGGTTGGAACGGGATAGCCGAAATGTTCAAATGTATCCATTGTAGCCATTTCGCTAATTTTGCATGTTTCCGCCAAGGTACCGTCAAAATCGAATAATAGTAATCCCATCTTCCATCTTCCCTTCGATCGCAAATATGAACCGGATGCGGACAATAGAGTGTACTCTACTTTTGACGCAGGAGTTCAAAAATTCCGAATGTTCACTATAATCAAAATTATAGCAAACAAAAACGACAGAATAATGAGGTTTTATTTAGAATTTGGAAAGAATTCCCTAGTTTTCTTTTTGTTTCTCCTTCTATTTCCGAACGTTAGGATATAAAACCTTTGTTAATGTACTTGATTTTACCATCCACTTTTTATCCATTGCTGTCTCTCCCTTTGGATAAGGGCAATTGACGGAATATCAAAATTTGCGTATGCTTTTGAGTAAATCCATAAAGAGAGTTGGAAGCGAAATAGAACAGAAAAAAGAACTGCGTCGCCAATTTGAAGAGGTTCCCATTGAAGCCGGCGTTTACGAAGTAAAGAACACGGAAAACCAAAAAAGTTTCATCGGCAAAACCCCGAATCTGAAGACGTTGAATGGCATGAAACATATTTTGAACATGGGCGCGAACAACAATAAAGAACTCCAAGCCGATTGGAAACACTTCGGCCAGGATGCCTTCACCTTTACGATTTTGGAAGTATTGGAAAAGAGCGAGGACCCTTCCTTCAACGAGAAGAAGGCCTTGGAACAACTGGAGGAAAAATGGCTGAGCGACAAGCAACCTTTCGGGGAACGCGGCTACAACCGCAAACCTAAAAAATAAGAAAAGCGGAACGGGTTCGTTCAGCCCTGAAAGAATTTTAGGAAACCGTGCCGCCTGAGCATCGTAGAGCGCAATAGGTGCGGTTTATCTAAATTCCGAAGGGCTAACCCGTGAAGCTAGCCATCACATTTGATTGCATGTAACATTTTGCGAATCTGTGAAACACCTATGGTGACGCACTTTTGAATTCAAAATATTTTATAATTTCCTAGTTATCCAAAAAGAAAACAAGCGCACTCGCTCGCGCCTGTTTTCTTTTTTTAGTTGATGCGGTAAGCGTGATTGAGAGGGCCGCTGCCATTGCCCAGATCCAGTCCGTCGCGGAGCGCGCCGGTGATGTAGGCTTTGGCTTGGCGGATGCTCTCTTCCATTCCGTGGCCTAAAGCCAGATTCGCTGCGATGGCTGAGGAAAGCGTGCAGCCGGTGCCGTGCGTATTCGGGTTTTCGATCCGTTCCGACTCGAACCAACTGATTTTCCCGTCCATAAAGAGCAGATCGTCGGCGCTGTCCTTCAGATGGCCGCCCTTCAGGAGCACACTAGTCCCCGCTGCTGAAGCGATACGGTCCGCGGCAGCCAGCATATCCGCCTTCGTCTCGATTTTGACACCGCTCAGCACCTCTCCTTCCGGCACATTGGGGGTGATCACATCAGCCAACGGCAACAACAGCGTCCGCAAAGCCTGGCTGGCATCGTCCTGCATCAGGCTGCTACCGCTTGTGGCCACCATGACCGGGTCCACGACGATATTCTCTGCTTTGTATTCGATCAACTTCTCGGCGATGACTTTGATGATGGCGGCATTCGACACCATGCCAATCTTCACTGCATCAGGGCGGATATCCTTGAATACGCAATCTAGCTGCTGCGCCACAAATTCGGGCGTCACTTCCATAATTCCGGCCACGCCTGTCGTATTCTGTGCCGTCAGCGCCGTGATCACGCTCATCCCATAGACTTTATGCGCCATCATCGTCTTCAGGTCCGCTTGGATCCCCGCTCCGCCGCTGCTGTCCGAACCGGCGATCGTCAATACTGTTTTCATGTTTTTGCTCATCCTTTCCAATCCGAAAATGAATAGATGTACTGCTCCGTCAACGCTTTGATGCGCTCCTTATCCTGTGCCGCCGTCTCATCATAGACGCCGACTACCCGGAAACCGGCTGATGTTGCCGTTTCAATGGCATGCAGGGCGTCCTCAAAGATGACGGTCTTCGTGAGGGGAGCCCCGAGCTGTTCGAACGCCCGCTGAAAAATGAGCGGATTGTCTTTGCCCGTCTTTACTTCACTGCTGGTCAGGATAGTGCTGAAATATTCCCGGATGCCCAAACGCTCCAAGGCGCTCTCGGCCAAATTTCTTTCGGTCGCGGTGGCGATGCACATTTTCACATTCTGCTCCTGCAATGTCTGCAGGTATTCCGCTGCGCCGGCTTTAAGCGGGACTTCATAACGGTAAAGATCCGCAATCAGCATTTCAATTTCCCCAATGATTGTCTCTTCATCTTCGTGCAATCCGTAGGCCGCTCGAAAATGTTGTGCGGCTTGCTGCAGGCTCATTTTCTTCAACGCATCCTGCAGACCCGGAGCCGGCTGCAGCTTTTTCTGAAGCAAATAATTTTCTCCCAATCCTTGCCAAATCGGCATGGAATCCAGTAACGTCCCGTCCAGATCGAAGATGGCTGCTTCCAGTTTCATGGTTGCACCATCGCTTCGGCTAACGGGCGCAGTCTCTTCACAGCCGCGGTTATGTCAGGTTGCGCAAAGATGGCGGATACGACTGCAACCCCATCGATGCCGCTGTCCTTCAGGTTGAGGATATTCCCTTCAGAGATGCCTCCGATCCCCACAACGGGTATGCTCACCGCCCTGCAAATCTGCTGCAGCGTTTCGATCGACAGCGTGTTGACATCCAGCTTCGTCGCTGTACTGTAGATGGCACCGACGCCCAAATAATCGGCCCCGTTCCGTTCCGCCGCCAACGCCTCTTCGACGGAATGGGCGGAAACGCCAAGGATTTTCCCCTCGCCGATCCGGCTGCGGACATCTCCCGCCTGCATATCGCTCTGCCCCACGTGGACGCCATCCGCATCCAGCGCCAAGGCTACATCGACAGCATCATTGATGATGAAGGGAACGCGGTGGCGTTTGGCCACGGCCTGCAGTTCCTTGCCCAGGGAGACAAAGGCGTCGAAATCCAGTTCCTTCTCCCGCAACTGCACGACGGTAACGCCCGCCTGGATGGCTTCTTCAAGCTGTTCCGCCAAAGACGCATTGCCCAGCCATTGGCGATCGGTCACCGCGTAAAGCAGCAAATCATTCTTATCTACTCTCAATTTTAGCGCCCCCTTCCAGTATTTCGGCCGACATGTTGCTGATTTCATCGATGATGTAGCTGCGGTAGGATGAAGTCCCAGCCGCATTGCGGATCATCCTTTCGTAAGCCAGCTCGCCGCTGACTCCCATCAGGCATACCGCTGCCGCGGTGGCATTCAGTGACTGCTCTGGGTTCGCTCCGCAATAGGCGGCGATCAATCCCGACAGCATGCAGCCGGTTCCGGACACCTTCGCCATCTGCGGATGCCCGTTGCGGATGATGTAGGCTTTGTTCCGATCCGCGACGATGTCGATCGCGCCGGTGATCGCGACGACCGCATCATTCCGGTCGGCCAAGCGTTTGGCGAACGCGACAGTTGCCTCGAGCGTCTCCTCGGTCACGGCATCGCTGATGTCGGCATCGACGCCTTTCGTCGTGCCGCTGCCGGAATGGATTGTCTTCATTTCCGAAATGTTCCCTTTGATCACGGTGAAGGCAATGTCCTCCAGCAATCTGAATGTCGCTTCGGTCCTGAAAGGGGATGCCCCCGCGCCGACCGGATCCAAAACGACAGGGTGGGCGAGCGCATTGGCTTGGCGCCCCGCCAGCAGCATGGACTCCACAGCTCGGCTGTTCAAGGTACCGATGTTCAGATTCAAAGCGGTGCAGATGCTGGTGATGTCCGCGACTTCCTCGGGAGCATCCGCCATGATTGGGGACCCTCCGGCAGCCAAGAGGACATTAGCGACATCATTCACAGTGACATAATTGGTGATACAGTGGACCAGCGGGGTCCGTTGCTGGACATTTTCGAATAGCGTTTTGAACATGGGGTACCTCCAAATAGTTTTTTTGATGCGACAAAAAAAGCGGGAAATGTCCGAATAGGCATTTCCCGCTGAATAGAATCATTCAATGTTATTTCCCTACGTTGGCATTATCCAAATCAGGTAATAGGTCGAAGTTGATTACTTCCTCTCAGCCTGCTGACACAAGCTCCCTTTTTTCGTATGCAGTTATGACCTCATCTTAGCATATGCGCCATCGTTACTCAAGGAGGATTTTTGATGATGCCGTTTCATAAAAGGGCAACCATCGGTGATCGAAAAAAAACCGCTGCCTGTTCATCGCAGGCAGCGGCTTTGTCATGGCTCTTGCGATTTCAATCGCTTAATAACCTTATCTCCGACTATCTAAAATGCCTCGCAGTGAAGCCCTCCGATATCGTACTGTGACATCAGAGTACTTGGGCGCTTACGCCCACAGTGCTTCCTTATCATCACTCCGAGATTTTTGCGATCTTTCCTTGGGTCACGTAGACCATCAAAACGGAAATATCGGCTGGGTTGACGCCGCTGATCCGGCTTGCTTGTGCGATCGTTTCCGGTTGGATCTTCTTCAAGTTTTGTTTGGCTTCGTTCGCGATTCCGTTGATCGCATCGTAATCGATGTTCGCAGGGATGCGTTTTTCTTCCATTTTCTTCAGTTTGTCCACTTTTTCGGCGGCTTTCTTGATGTAGCCTGCATATTTGATCTGCACTTCCACTTGTTTGATGACCTCTTTCGGCAAGGCTTCTTCAAGCGGTGCAAAAGCAATCAGACCTTCATATTTCAGTTCCGGACGCTTCAAAATATCCGCAAACAAAATGCCGTCCTTCAGCGGAGCTGATTTTTGTTCCGCAAGAAAAGCCTGCAGTTCTTCAGTCGGTTTCAGGCGGGTGCTTTCGAGGCGGGCGATTTCCTTTTCGACAGCCTGTTTTTTCTCCAGGAATGTCTCATAGCGTTCTTCCGTCACCAAACCGATTTCGCGGCTCATTTCGGTCAAACGGAAGTCGGCATTATCATGGCGAAGCAACAGACGGTACTCGGCGCGGGAAGTCAGCAAGCGATAAGGCTCCATTGTTCCTTTTGTGACCAGATCATCGATCATGACGCCGATGTAGCCATCGCTGCGTTTCAGGATCATTGGTTCTTTCCCTTGTACAGCCAAAGCGGCATTGATGCCGGCAACGATGCCTTGTCCGGCAGCTTCTTCATAACCGGATGTGCCGTTCGTTTGGCCGGCAGTAAACAGATTCTTCACCAGTTTTGTCTCCAAGGAAAGACGCAACTGATGCGGTTTTACGACATCGTATTCGATGGCATAGCCTGTCCGCATCATTTGGGCATTTTCCATCCCAGGTACGGAACGGATCAAATCAAGCTGAACATCTTCCGGCAATGAAGTGGACAAGCCCTGCACATAGACTTCTTCGTTTTCGCGGCCTTCAGGCTCAAGGAAGAGCTGATGGCGTGGCTTGTCGCTGAAACGGACGATTTTATCTTCGATTGATGGGCAATAACGCGCCCCTACGCCTTCCACGATACCCGTGAACATCGGCGCGCGGTGGAGATTATCTCGGATTATTTCATGACTTTCCGGACTCGTATAAGTCAGCCAGCAGGATAATTGATCTTTCAGATAGTTTTCATCTTTGGAAAGGAAGCTGAAATGATTCGGCTCGACGTCACCGGGCTGTTCCTCAGTTTTGGAATAATCGATGGTCGAAGCCATCACCCGCGGCGGCGTTCCGGTCTTGAAGCGCGCCAATTCAAATCCCAGATCAAGCAGATTTTCGGATAATTTGATGGACGGCTGCGAGTTGTTCGGTCCGGAAGAGTAAACCAAGTCCCCGATGATGATTTTTCCTCGGGAAGAAGTTCCGGCTGTGATGACGACGGCCCCAGCGCGGTAAACAGCGCCTGTATGCGTCACTACGCCCTTGACTTCACCGTCTTCTACGATCAATTCTTCAACAATGGCTTGCTTCAGCAGCAAGTTCTCTTGTTTTTCGATGGTATGCTTCATATGATGGGCATAGTCATCCTTATCCGCTTGTGCGCGCAAAGCTTGGACGGCAGGGCCTTTCCCTGTGTTCAGCATGCGCATTTGGATATAAGTCTTGTCGATGTTGCGTCCCATCTCGCCGCCCAATGCATCGATTTCTCTCACGACGACACCTTTTGCAGGTCCGCCGATGGATGGGTTGCAGGGCATAAAGGCAACCATGTTCAAATCGATGGTAACCAGCATCGTGCTGCATCCCATACGCGCAGCGGCAAGCGCCGCTTCGGATCCGGCATGTCCGGCTCCTACAACAATCACATCAAAAATTCCAGCTTCAAATCTGTTCATTTTTCCATTCCTTTCATTTATGCTATCTATTTGTTCTTATCCTTCATTGGGCAATGTGTCGTATCATTTTTAGAACGGTTCTGAATCCTAGAGTTCTCCGCCTAACGCTGTTCAGGCCCACGCAGCCAAAACCGGGCTGCTTGGTCCTGAACCTCGTTAGTGCTCAAACTCTGAGCTCAGGATTCATCACACACTGTTATTTTCCTAAGCAGAACTGTGTGAAGAGTTGGGTGAGGAGTTCGTCTTGGACGCTGTCGCCGGTGATTTCTCCGAGCAGGTCCCAGCAACGGGTGAAATCGATCTGGACGAGGTCGATCGGCATGCCTGATTCGATGCCGATCAGCACTTCATCCAGCGAATCCATCGCATCATTCAACAGCGCGATATGGCGGACGTTGGATACATAGGTTGCATCCGTCTCGCCGGTTTCCCCGGAGAAGAACATCTTCGTGATCTGTTTTTCCAGTTGGTCAAGGCCGGTTTCGCTCAGCATCGATGTTTCGATGATTCTTTCAGGATCGCTCCAAGGTTCCAACTCACCCGTCGTCATCTTCGCTTCCAGATCCATTTTGTTCATAAGGATGATGCGGTTCATGTCCTTCGTGTCTTCCAGAAGCTGTTTGTCCTCTTCCGTCAGCCCTTCGTTCTGGTTGATCAAAAGAAGAATCAGATCGGCTTCGGCCAAGGCTTTGCGGCTGCGTTCGACTCCGATCTTTTCCACGACGTCATCCGTTTCACGGATGCCCGCAGTGTCGATCAGCTTCAAAGGAACGCCTCTGACGTTCACGTATTCCTCGATCGTATCGCGGGTTGTGCCGGCGATATCCGTCACGATGGCTTTCTCTTCGCGCAACAGGCGGTTCAGCAGACTGGATTTCCCTACGTTCGGGCGTCCGATGATGGCCGTCTGAAGGCCTTCGCGCAGGATCTTCCCTTGCTTGGCGGTATCCAACAAATGCTGGATGTGTCCACGCACTTCAATCGTGCGTTCTTTCAATAACTTCGTAGTCACTTCCTCAACGTCATCGTATTCCGGGTAGTCGATGTTCACTTCTACCTCAGCCAATGTGTTCAGGATGATCTGACGGATATCGCGGATCATGCCGGATAATTTTCCGTCCAACTGATGCAAGGCAACATTCATCGCACGATCGGTTTTGGCACGGATCAGATCCATGACCGCTTCGGCCTGCGACAGATCGATTCGGCCATTCAGAAAGGCACGCTTTGTGAATTCCCCTGGCTCCGCCATGCGGGCGCCGTTCTGGAGAATCGTCTGCAGAATCCGGTTGACGCTCACAACACCGCCGTGGCAGTTGATTTCCACGACATCTTCGCGGGTGAAGGTCTTCGGTCCGTGCATGACGGAAACCATGACCTCGTCGATCATGTCGCCTGTGCGAGGATCATACAGGTGGCCGTAATTGATGGTGTGCGTGGCGACATCGGCCAAATGCTTCGTCCCGGATCGGTATAATGCATCGGCTATCTGGATCGCCTGATCCCCGCTCAAACGCACGATTCCGATGGCACCTTCCCCAGGCGGCGTCGAAATGGCGGCGATGGTATCAAATTCATTTATAATCATTCATTATCGTCCTTTCTCGGTTGTTTCAGCGTACAAAAAAAGCGCCCACTCCTCCCCTTCGTTCAAGCGGGAGGAAAAGCACTTTGACTGCGTTTCACTTTGGATATTCTTTTCAGCTTACTTTAAATAGATTTCTAGCCGATTATACAAGCAATGCGGGCGCAATGCAAGCATTTAATGAATGGCTTGTTTATTTCATCATGAGGTAGGCGGTACTCAACAAACCTCCGGCCACCAACAGGATGATGACGTTACGGATGTATTTTTTCCTGTCTATCTGGACACGTAATTGGATATTCATCAGATCCATCACACCCAACACAATGATCATCACAACACCCACAAATCCTACAATCAGGGTAATCATCGATGCGATGAACAACAACTCAGTGACATTCATGGAAATCCTCCTCGAATAGTACGCGCTCAACTTCTGAAACAGCATACCCAGTATAGCATAGCGTTTTGAGGAGGTCCTGCTTTCCCGCCGGAATTATTTTGCCCGTTTTGTTGCAATTCAACCGATCTGCAAGGCGATTTTCCCCGTCTGTTCGGCATTTTCCAGCCGTTGGAATGCCTCCCTGAACTCCTCTGCCGGATAAACGGCATCCACTACCGGATGGAGATCA
>NZ_JBAWAZ010000103.1:0-9210 GCF_049589555.1 Trichococcus sp. | reverse complement strand
TTGCGTTTTAATATTGAACAAGCTCCCCGGCGAATTTCGCCGGGGAGTTTGTTCGTATTACTGGAGGTGGTGTCCTCCGACCAAGACAGTGCTCGCCGGAGGACATGCTCCCAATCATTACTCACCTCCGGCCCACGGCTGGCCGCCGGAGGTAGTGAGGCTTCCGAACTCTTCAGCTCCGAAAAACCCATCCTCCTCGGAACTGAGATTCCTCAGAAATGTCCGAACTCCGGCGAAGCCGTCGTTCACCGAAGGAGAGCGTCAGCTCCGGTGAGCAGGTTTCTGCCCGGAGGAGAGTACTGCGCCGGATAACTAAACTCCGGGGAGAGAATGCTGGCCGGAGGAGGTTGCGTGGCAAGCGGCTGTACTCCGGCGAAGCCGAAGTGGTCGGAGGTGATGATGTTTTTGGACGTTTTCCTCCGGCAGGGACACCCCTCACCGGAGGAATGCAACCGTCAACTCCGGATTGCTGCGAAAATAATCATATGATCAGAAACATTTGTTCTGAATACAATATTGTATTTTTTTGATATGTAAAAGGTTTCATAAGTTTGTGATGATATGTGTACTGAATGAATTGGGTTATAATGAACCGGATAATGCTGATTTCGGATCAATTATGATTTTTAAGTATGGATTCTAAACTAACGAAATAATTTGAAAGGACTAATTATGGAAAATATAGTGATCGTGATCCCTTCATTGGAACCGGACGCCAAGTTGCTGGAGCTGCTTGCTTCCATCCGGAAACGTGGACAAACTTGGCCAATTGTTATAGTGGATGATGGAAGCGGCGACGGGTATCAAGCCTTATTTGATGTAGCTGAAAAGGAGTACGCTTGTGAGGTGCTCCGCCATGCGACGAACAAAGGCAAAGGGGCTGCAATAAAAACAGCCATCCGTCATATCTTGTCCGAACGTAAAAAGGCAGAATACATCGTGACCATCGATTCGGATGGCCAGCACACGCCGGATGATATGATCAAGTGCATCCAGGCGGCGGAAGTCCACGAAAATGCCCTGGTTCTCGGCGTCAGGGACTTCAGTCAGAATATCCCATTGCGCAGCAAATTCGGGAATCTGTTGACGCGGAATGTGATGCGGCTGATGACCGGCATCGACATCAAGGATACGCAAACCGGCCTGCGGGTCATTCCGGCTCTTTTCATGGAAAGACTGCTTGAAATTCCAGGCGATCGGTTCGAATATGAGACCCAAATGTTGCTCGAAACGAAGCGGAATGATTGGAAAATACATTCTCAAGAAATTTCAACGATCTATCTCGACGAAAATGCGTCTTCGCATTTCCGGGTCATCGCCGATTCGATCGCCATCTATGCTGTTTTCTTCAAATATTTATTGTCGTCCATCGCTGCGTTCCTGTTGGATGTGGCTGTCTATGCGCTCTTGATCCGCCTGCTGAAGGCTGTCAGTCTTTATTCAATCGGTGTGTCTTCAGTCGGCGCAAGGGGAGTGTCCGCTCTGTTCAACTATTTTGTGAACAGAAATATGGTTTTCTCAAAAAATTCAGGGCACAGTGGCTTTCTGAAGTATTTCGCGTTGGTGCTCATTCAAATTTTGTTGTCCACCAATCTGGTGTACTTCGGACATCTGCTTTTTCCGCGCTTCGATACCGTTCCGATCAAAATAATGGTGGACGGGCTTTTATTTTTTTTCAGTTACTATATCCAGAAGAACTTTATCTTCACGAGGTGATAAGTATGCAACTTAACAAGAAAATTTTATATTTTTCAGCATTTATCCTTACCGTGATTTATCTTGTCTGGAGAGGTCTCTACACACTCCCCTGGGATGGATCCGTTTTTGCGCTGGTATTCGGGATCCTGCTGTGGATCAGTGAGATATTGTCCAATTTTACTGCTGTGATCCTGATCTGGAGCAAGAACAGTTCCAAAGAAATCAGCAAGCCGGATGTGTCTCCGGAACAATTTCCTGATGTCGATGTCTTCATCGCTACTCATAACGAAGAGGCTTCGTTATTGCTGAAAACCGTGAATGCAGCCGTGAACATGGCGTACCCGGATAAATCCAAAGTCCATATCTACTTAGCGGACGATGCGAACCGGAGCGAGGTTGCTGAGCTCGCGAACCAGTTTTCGGTCGGTTATATCGGGCTGGAAGGCAATAAACATGCTAAGTCCGGCAATTTGAACAATGCTTTAAAGCACACGCAATCGCCGCTGATCGCTACTTTTGATGCAGATATGATCCCGTACTCCGACTTTTTGTTGGAGACGGTGCCTTATTTTGTGGATGATTGGGTCCAAAATGCGGATCTGGAGAAGCAAAAGCCGTTGGGATTGATCCAGACGCCTCAGAGTTTCTATAATGCCGATCTGTTCCAGTTCAATCTCTTTTCCGAGACCTCGCTTCCGAATGAACAGGATTTTTTCTCCAGGGAAGTCAATGTCCTCAACACTGCTCAGGACGCCGCTATCTATACCGGATCCAACACGCTGATTCTGCGGAAAGCAATCGATGAGGCTGGCGGTTTTCCTACAGGCACCATCACGGAGGATTTTGAACTGGGGGCAAGAATCAATGCGGAGGGCTATCGGAACATTTCCACAACCGAACCGTTGGCAAGCGGCTTGACGCCGACCGACATCCCAAGCGCAATCAGGCAGCGCATCCGCTGGGGCCGGGGCGTC
Source organism: Trichococcus sp. (assembly GCF_049589555.1). Lineage (GTDB taxonomy): Bacteria > Bacillota > Bacilli > Lactobacillales > Aerococcaceae > Trichococcus. The sequence goes on along the minus strand of NZ_JBAWAZ010000103.1, from coordinate 6,538 downwards.
GTTCAAAGTGTGCATAATCTGCGCATTCTTACGAACAAAAATCTTACATTCAGACAGAAATTGGTTTTCCTCAACAGCTATTTGTATTGGTGGGCTTTTATCCGAAGGTTGCTTTATATAATGGCACCGATCCTCTTTACCGTCTTCGACGTGAAAGTTGTCGACGCTGATTTTTGGACGTTGCTGCTTTTTTGGCTGCCAAGCTATTATTTCATCCATCTTTCGATGCAGGATCTCTCCAGCGACATCCGGACGCAGCGATGGGGCGAGGTCCAAGAAACCATATTCGCCCCTTATATGATTATGCCTGTTTTCTTGCAGGAGATCGGAATTAAGGAGACGCGCTTCAAAGTGACCAACAAAGCGGCTGTGCAATCAAAGAAAGATATACTGTATATGCTTCCGCACCTGCTGCTGTTGTTGCTGACCGTGATTGGGATCGTAAAGTTCAATTACGGCAAATACGGTTCGGAGATATTTTACGGCAGCGTCATCACTTTTTGGTTGTTGACGCACTTGTTCAATCTCACTTTTTCGGTCCTGTTCTTTTTGGGCAGGCCTGCCTATAGGAAATCGGAGCGCTTTCTGGCGGAAAATCCTATCCTGGTGAGCTACGACAGTCAAGAATACCGGCTGATGACGAAAAATAACTCGGAGCATGGCTTGTCTTTCTTTTCTGCAGATCCGTTGTATTTCCCAGAAGAAGCCGTGCTGCATTTCACGGTTGAAAAAAATGAGTACAGAACGCGCCTGACCGGTAAGGTGGTCCGGGTTTACGAGGAACATGGCGGCTGGGTTTACGGTGTGGAATTGGAGGAGATTCCTTTTGAGGAGTACCGCCAATATTTGTTGATCATCTATGATGGGTTCAATCGCAGCCTGCCCCAATTCCGTGATCCTTGGGTGAACTCCTTTGATCGCTTGATCGACAATCTCAATAGAAGGTCCGGCGGCCGTGAAGACAGAGGCAGTTCTGCAAGCAAGTTTCCGATTATCCAAGTCAATGAGCAGATCGACGTTTCGGGAATGGAGTTTTTGATCCGGCGCTTCAATTATCACCATTTCTACATCTCTTCCCAGCAGGATCTCTCCAAGAATGGCGCTTTTCAAGTTTGCATCGATGGTGTTCCGTTCGATTTGAGCTATGTCACCCGAAATGATGATGAGTACACCTTTGGAATCGAGAATTTGGCTGTGTTGATGAAGGACGCTTCCTTTGAGGCGTTGCTGCAAAAATGGCGCAACAAAGTGGGAGGGGTTCGATGATTTTGATTCTATTGCGCACGGCGCTGTTCATTCTTTCCATTTATGGCTTCAAGTGGTTGCTGCAGCAGGCTCTCTCTTTCGATCCGAAAATCGGTTGGATCGCTGCCTGCTGCTTGAATATCCTCATTTTGTATTTCGGAGCCTTCGCAGGCCTGCTTGCGCCGACAGCAACAGGCCTCGCCAGTACAGGTTGGTTGCTCGCCGGTTATGCATTGTACCGGAAGTTCAGGCAAAAACAATTGTTCAATCCGGGACTGCATTTGATTTCGATCGGCTTGCTGTTTTATTTCCTGATCTTCGCATCGACGCTGCTGGAAACGAAGCTGGAGCATTACGATAATTTTTCGCACTGGGCGACAATCGTGAAGTTCTTCTACACGGAATCCAGATTGCCCAGTGCATCGGACGTTCTCATCAGTTTTGGTTCGTATCCGCCAGGCAGCTCGCTTTTTGTTTATTTCGCGGCCAAGATGATTGGCTACAATGACGGTGTCCTGCTGATGGGACAATTCTTGCTAATTTTCAGTTGTGTCATTTCGCTGCTCGCCCCTATCAGGGATGAGTCCCGAGGCTTGGTTGTGGCGATGAATTTCAGCATGCTGGCGATTTTTAACTATTTCAATATTTCCATCCGCATGAACAACTTGTTGGTGGACTTTCTGTTGCCGTTGTTGACTTTAGCCGGGATCGCCGGAATCTATAGCATGAGCGAAAATATCAAAGCGTTATCCGTATATTTTGTTCTGATCGCTTCGGTTTTGAGCCTCGTCAAAAACAGTGCTGTATTTTTTGTGGTGCTGCTATGCGGCTACTATCTCTATACGGTGATTGGTTCCCGGAACAGGTTCGGAAAAGTTTGGCATATTCCGGTCAACGTAGTGGCAGTATTTGGAAGTGCTCTGGTGCCGTATATCATTTGGGCGCGCCATGCCGGGGAGCAATTCTCCAGTTCCAAGCACGCAGTAAGTCTGAGCGGATACAAGCAGATCTTTTTGGAAAAAGATGCATCTGTCACTGCTGCGATAACCGAAAAGTTTTTGGCTGCGCTGACCGACCTTGCTACCATCCCGTTTCAGGGCATTATCCTGTTCCATATGATCATGATCAGTGCTTATCTCATCATTCGTTTCTTGATCGGGAGGAAGAACAGCCTCCTGCGCTGCACGCTATTGGTGGATCTGATTATCGCGGCTTACTATTCGGGGATCTATTTCATGTTCTTGTTTTCCATGCCTACGGAGGAAGCGCTCGTTTTGGCCGGATTTGAACGCTACGCCTCCAGCATCATCATCTTTTCGCTGGGGATCGCCATGATGGTGCTTTCCCGTGAGATTGACTACTCGTTGTTCGAGCAAGGAGTCAAAAACAGAAACCACCGCAGCTTCAGAAGCCTGACCACCAAGAAAATCTATCAGTTCAGCAGTGTGGGCCTGCTGTTCTTTGCGATGATAATGCTCCTCTCCGAAAATAACGGTATGAAATACAACAATGCACTTTATGAGGATTCTGTGCCGGATGCATTCTCCGAAATTTGCGGCAACCAGATGGTGATGAACGGTGAACGGTATTTAGTGATAAGCGCGGATAAGGAAGCTGTCGAAAACTATCTGATCAGTTACGTCGGTAAATATTATCTCTATTCCCCGAATGTGGATGCAGTCGAGAACCTGATCATGGATGACGAAGCTTTCCTGAATTTGCTGAAAAACTACGATAAATTTGTGGTGCTGGACGCTCATTACACTTTCGATGCGATGACCGAAAAATTGATACACAAACATTTTGAACCAGGGATTTATGATGTTGATGCTTATTTTCGAGAGAGCTGAGCAAAGTAGCGCTGGATAAGCATCAATCATCCTGAAAGAATTGAAAAGATAGGCAAATCCCCGATGAGTCGCTACTCAACGGGGATTTTTGATGCGTGGAATTGTAGTGCAGGAGAGCGTCAGCTCCGATGAGGCGGGCGCTCATCGGAGAACAGCCCTGTGCCAGATAGCTCACCTCCTGCGAGGGCAGCTTCCCCGGAGGACAAGCCCCAGAAATATGCGCCAACTACGATGACGGCGCCTCTCATCGGAGGAGAGAGCGCAAGTATGCTTGGCCGGCTGCTCCGGCCGCAAAAAAATAGCCCAACCCGGCGCATCCGGATTGGGCTAGCGATGAAAGTTCAGCATAAAACTTGGCCTTTCCCATGGTAATAGCCTTGCTGATAAACCATTCCCAGGTTTTTAAGCTTGTTGCTGATGCATTCCGACTCAACGCCTTCGACAACCAATTTAAGATTGTAACGATTGGAAAAGTTAAGCCAGTTATTCAAGAAAAAGAACATGCTGTCTTCGTTGGTGTTTCTGAAATCCAGCAGTGAAATTTTGATGGTATGAATATTTTGAACATTTTTTGATATCAATTCAAAGTTGTTTTGGCCACTGCCTATATCATCGATCGCCAATGAAAAACCTTTGTTCTTCAGATTTGAGATATAGTTTTGGAGGGCATCCGCTCCATCGGCCGGGTCAAATTCGCAGCAATGTTCAGTTAATTCGATCGAGACATTCTCTCTCATCGAGGAAATATTATCCAAAAATGCCCAAGTCGAAGGGTGCTGCAACTGTTGTGGATGCAGATTCAGCGACAGATTTGTGTTGCTGTGTTTGTCCACCAATTTTTTCAGTTCCCTAAAATAATAAGCCATCAACCTGGCATTACGTTCGTCCTTTTCAATGAACCACAGAAACATTTTTTCAGGGAAAGCCCGCAACTTTGTGGATCTTAATAAAATTTCATACCCATCGATAACATTTGCACGCGAACACAGCATGATTGGCTGACACACCAGGTATAAATCATCTAACAATTCCTGCATCTTATCCATTCCTTTTTCCCCCTTCCGATCACTGCAAACCAAACTGTCAAACTAAATTGGACCGAAACCTATAGTTAAATAATTCCACCGATTGAAATAAATGAAATCGGTTGATTATTCGATTGCATCTGTGCATAAAAAATCAATTGCCCTAAAACCATCAGCGACCGAAGGCGATGCCTCATCGCAACTGGGATGTGCCTTCTTTGAAGACGGCTCCCTTGCGCTCCCAGGCGACGAACCTGTTTTTGAACGCGTCTTTGGGAGTTTGTGCTGATTCTGTGAGCTTATACCTAATTCTACCGCCATGATTCCCATTTTGAGCAAATTAGTCCAAAAAGACTAACCGAACCGAATTGCAGGGGACAATTTTTTTTTTGGAATGGATTACAGTGTTCCGGCGGGAAGGTGCCTGCTCGGAGGTGGGTACCAGCTCCGAGCAGGTAGCTCATCGGAAGACAGACTTGCGCCGGCTAGGTCAACTCCGGTGAGCGAATGCTGGCCGGAGGAGGATGCTTGGTGCGGTGGCTGTACTCCGGCGAAGCCGCCGTGGTCGGAGGTGATGAACTTTTTGGATGTTTTCCTCCGGCGACAGAACCCTAACCGGAGGAATATGTCAGCTCCGACGAGGAGTGCGCTCATCGGAAGACAGACTGCGCCGGCTAGCTCAACTCCGGGGAGAGAATGCTGGCCGGAGGAGGAAGCGCGGCGGACGGCTGTAGTGCGGCGAAGCCGCAGTGGTCGGAGGTGATGATCTTTTTGGGTGTTGTTCTCCGGCAAGAGGACTCTAACCGGAGGAAACTGCCAGCTCCGATGAGCGGTTCTCTCATCGGAGGACAGACTTGCGACCGCTACTCAGCTCCGGGGAGCGAATGCTGGCCGGAAGTGGATGTTTTGCGGTTGACTGTACTCCGGCGAAGCCGCCGCGGTCGGAGGTGATAGTCTTTCGGGATTTTCTCCTCCGACGAAATGGCGGTTCACCGGAGGAACTCATTTCAGCCCAATTTGACATAGAGGATATGTTGATTAGCGCTACTAAATAGTGATATAATTGCACTTGAATACCCGCATTAGAATTTTAATGCGGATAATGAGGTGTAGACATGGTTGAAAAAAGCAAACTGATTGAGGAATTCGAAAAGCATGGTGGAGTGCTAAAAACAGCAGAGTTGAAAGCACTGGGTCTTAATAGTCGTCAAATAAAAAAACTTGTTGAAGAAGGCGAACTATCAAAGATAAAGCAAGGATACTATGAACTTGCGGATGAAGTGACTCCGGAAGAGATTATTATTGCGAGACTATTCCCTAATGCAATCATATTTCTCGAGAGCGCACTTCTCCATTACAACTATACGGACAGAATCCCGACCGCCTGGCAGATAGCGGTGGACCGAAACAGTGAAAAAAGTCAGTACGATATCGCCTATCCGCTGCTGCAACCTTTCTATCAAGAACCTAAATTTCTTAGCATAGGAGTTACAACGTTTGAAGTTCAAGGAGTGGAGGTCAAGATTTTTGATAGGGATCGTACCATCTGTGATCTTTTGCGTTATGAAAAAAAAATTGAAAGAGAAGTATTCTCAAATGCAGTTATGAGGTACGTCAAGGACCCGAAAAAAAATGTAAGGAATCTCTTTGAATACGCAGAAGCATTAAACATTACAAAAAAAATGCAATCACAGATAGGAAAGTGGCTTTTATGAATCCTTCAAGTGCTTCCATATTGGTAAGATTGAAAAATAGAGCAAAAGAAGAAGGCATTGCTTTTCAGCAACTACTGAACTTATTTTTTCAAGAAGAATTTATCTGAAGATTAGCCAAGAGTAATCATAGGGAGCAACTCATTCTAAAAGGCGGCTTTCTCTTGTACTCAATCAGTGGCTTCACAACGAGGCCGACAGTTGATGCCGATTATTTGTTAAAAAATCATTCGAATGAAATGGATTCCGTTGAAAAATTAGTTCGTTCAATTATAGAGCAAAAGAGCACGAATGAATTTATGGAGATTGCTATCCGTAGCATTGAAACCATCAGTGAATTGAAAGAGTATCACGGCATTCGTGTAAATCTGATAGGGTACCTGGGTAAAACAAAAACGCCCTTAGCATCGATTTTGGTATTGGAGAGATAATCGTTCCATCAGCATTAACCAGAACACTCCCTGTCTTGCTGGATGGTTTTGAAAAACCTACGATTCTCACCTATTCTCTGGAATCGACGATTTCGGAAAAATTGGATGCAATTATTCAGTTTATGGAATCGACAGGGCGGATGAAAGATTTTTATGATATATACTATTTGGCGACTTCATTTGACTTTGAAGGCGAAAAAATTCAAGAAGCCATCCATGAAACATTTTCAAAAAGAGGAACACCCTACGTGAAGGACTCCATACAGGTTATTGAG
>NZ_JBAWAZ010000102.1:0-15575 GCF_049589555.1 Trichococcus sp. | reverse complement strand
GAGCATCTTCACCCTCTATGTGCTCAATATTCACTTCTTTTGAGTCGTATAAGCGGTTGATTGTCTGCAGTAAGTCATCTCGTGTCGCGATCACCGGCTTGACGGCATAGCCGGTGGAAAATTCCAGCTCCTCTATTGCATAGAAGTCCAACGGATCATTCATTGCCACAGTCAAGTGGGTATGCTCTTTTTTGATCGGGAGCAATAATTTCGACCGTGCAAACTCTTTTGATATCAGCTCGACTACAGACATATCGATCGGATACTGATACAAGGACACACTTTCCAGTTTCAATTGGATTTCCAGTGCATCCAGTAGTTGTTTTTCGGTGATGTACCCTTGTCCAACCAACAAATCGCCTAATTTTTCGTCCTGCTTTTTCATGCTGAGCGCTTCCACAATCTGCAGTTCCGTCACGAGCCCTGCTTCTTTCAACATATCCCCTAATTTTTTCTTCTCAAAATCTGCCACATTATCCCACCTTTCTGCTAGTTTTCTATGATTGGATCTAAGCTGATGATGTCTTTCGGTTCCGGGTCAGCGGCTGGGGCTGCCGATCCGAACGGAAAGCCAGCCGTGTTGATGGGCTGGTACGTCAGGCTTGCCCCGCCATCCATTTGAAACGTTTTTGCGATGACCGTGCCTTTTACGGCGTAGCCCCTTAACAAGTTTACCGCCGCATTCGGTGCGATAAGCATCAGGTTGGACGTATTTCCGCCAGTAAGCGATACATTATTGCCACCTGTCAATAATACACCGTTAATCGGGATACTATTCACACTTATATCAGCTTTCTTGACGATCACGTGTCCGTTTATCTTTATGTTGTCTGCTAAACCCAATCCTGTATCACCTAAATAAACGAGTGTGAGTTTGCTGGAATTTCCATCCTTATTGATGGCTATGCCACCACTGTTGATCTTAAAGGAATTTTTTACGACAATCGTAAGCGTCCCTTCACCCGTAACATAAATATCCCCACCCAAATCCAAATTATCAGTTAAAATCGTGTAATCAGCCCCACCCGTATCGATCGTCAAGCTCCATTGGCTTTTACTGGTAATTTTGGGGATGTAAACATCTGATTTCAATTCAAGCTTATATCCAGCTGCTTGATAGTTGGTGATGTTTAGGTTGCCGTTATTGTCTTGAATTATGTGATTCCCGATTTTTTTTTCGGGTAGCTTTTCATTGATATTTGGGACGGTAATCTGGTTCAACAATTCACGATAAGTCCCAAAGTCCCATTCTTCATCTCTAGGCTCCCTGTTTGGCAAGTTCTTATACGAAGATGGATAAACGAGTAACTTCTCCCATAATATCTTATTCGAGTAAAACAACGTAGCTGATGTAAAAGTGGGCTTACCTTTAATAACGAATGATCCTGGTTCTATAGAATTGGTATACATATCTCCCATTATGGTGCCATCGAAAATTTCTGTTCTTCCTTGCGTCAGCAAAGCCGCAATACCGGGAAGCGTCGGCAGTCCACTGCCGCCGGTGTTTTTATTTTTCCACTTGACAGTGACTTGCTTCGTGACGGTTCTTTTTTTCCCATCCACGATGCCGGTGGAATAAATGGTGTATTTTTGCGGATCCGATCCGGCTGCCTTTTCGGTCGGGATTTTTTCGGTCCGGATCGTTGCGGTCGGTGTGCTGCCGAACTGCGGATCGAACGCAACTGTGGAGGGACCGTTCTTGCTGTTCATTCTCCTCGCTACATCAGCATAGAAAGATTCATCAGTCTTGTTTTCTTTATAGGCGCTCCAAATTTCGCTGCGGATCTCTTCATAAGCTGCAACCGCACCCGCCTCCGCCACATAATAAGCAGAGGTATCGTCACGGTTGGCATCACTCAAGCGAAAGCTGCCGATCGTCAAAGCCCCGATTGAGAGACCCAGGATGGACAATACCAGCAGCACCATCAAGGTCAAAACAAGCCCACTACCCTTTTCATCTTCACGGAGATGCTTGATTCTCATTCCACCCGCTCACCTCCTTAAATAAATCGTAGTTTGATATTCTTTTGGTTGGCTATTCATTTCTGACAAACTTTTCAACTCGATTTTGACACTCTTTGTTTCAGCATAGCGAGTGACAACAAAATAACCAACATCCTCCGCCAAAACCTGATCAGTATTTTTCACAAGCTGTTCACCTTTTTTGCTGAATGCCTCAGCACCTTTGATCAAAATGGCATCCCCTGATGCGGATACCGTTATATCAGCAAAAGGCGTCTTGCGCACTTCTCTGGAAATGACAGAAAGCGTGTAAGCGAAATCATTTGATTGACGAGCGGAATAAGATTGCGTCAGATATTGCTTTTGGCCAAACAGGTGTACAGCCCCCACCAATGAAAGCACCACCGAGAGCAGCGCAATGCTGGCCAACAGCTCCACAAGCGTCATCCCTGATTCGTTCCGTAGATTAATCTTCGAGCTAGTCTGCTGTACGGAACGACAGCAGCGTTTCCATTTCCGCATAATTTTCCCCTCCCTTGGAAACCGTCACTGTTCCCTTGTAAAGGGCATCATTCAGCTCTGAAGTTTCAACTCCATATGTCACTTCAAAACCGGAGACCGTTTTAGGGCTTTCGTCCTCGATCAAGCTCAACGTTGCACCCGCACTCTTTGTGTTTGAATAGTAGGTCAGCAATTCAATCTGTTCCTGCGCAATGAAAGTCGCCTCGTTCACTGCATCGGTTCGGTTGTTGACTTTAGCAGCCTGAATGAAAAAAGACATGAACGTGGTGATGATCAGCGACAGGAGCAGAATGGATGCTAAAACCTCTACGAGAGTCATTCCCTCTTCTTTTGATAACATACCTTTCATTTGTGTTCTATACCAACATTTCATGGTCTTCTTCCTTTTTTTAAAATATAGTTATAAATATCGGTATTTTTTTCATTTTAAAAATGCAATATTTTCGCAAAATTTTGCCTTTAATGAGTATATTATTTTAACGATTGGCTGTCAATGATATTGAATTCATGAAAAACGGTGTTCCTTGCGTAGGAGTAGACAGCCCCCTATAACGACAAGACTATTCACAAATATGATGGTAAAATGGTCGTAAAGGCGTATACTGACACGGAGGTTATCATGAAAAAAAATGAAACAGCGCAAAAAAGACTTTTGGACGAAATTGCCTATTTGAAGCGTTTGAACAAGGAACTGATCAGTCAAGTATTTGAAGACGATTTCTCGAAATTCCCGTGGTTGGGAAACCTGGGACAGTGGTTTTGGGATTGTCAAAATAATATTGTAACTTTCAATCCCTTGAAAGCAAGTGCGCTTGGGTATTCACAGGATGAAGCGCCCGCAGAATCGGGATTCGAATTTTTTACGGAAAAGTTGCATCCTGAAGATTATGACGCTGTGATGGATGCAATGCGTGCGCACCTCAAAGGACTGGTGCCTGTATGGGAAGCAAAGTATCGCATTCAAGCAAAGGACGGATCTTGGAAAGTTTTTTATGATCGAGGCAAAGTTACGCAATGGTCAGCCGATCATAAGCCACTATTCCTTGTAGGCAATGTGTTTGATATAACTGAGGACGAGAATCAGAAAAGGGAGCTGCTTCATAAATCGACGTTCTGGCGTGCACAAGCAGAAATTGACAGCCTGACCAAGCTGTACACACGGGCTGCATTGAATGAAAAGTTATCCTCGATTCATCAAAACAGTCTTCTGAACCAGAAAAACTACTCTATTTTATTATTGGACATTGATCACTTCAAAAATATTAATGATACCTACGGCCATTTGGTCGGTGATCAAGTCTTGAACAGAATCGGTCCCGTACTCCGTTCCAACATTCGTGAAGTGGATATCGCTGCTCGATATGGTGGAGAAGAATTTTTGATTGTATTCCCAAATCTAGCGAGTGAAAATGCTCGAATCATAGGGGAACGCATTCAGCAGAGCCTGCAGAATGCTGATTTCCCCATCGAGCACGTCTTGACGATCAGCGCAGGAATCGCCTCAACTCACGAAACGCAAGATGTGATGGAACTCTTGAAACTTGCCGACGAGCGTCTTTACCATGCAAAAAATACTGGCCGAAATCGCATCGTCTATGATTAATCGTAGTGTATCCAAACGGGGTTTTATGTCCATTTTTTTTAAATGAATCATCGTTGTCTTCAACCTTATTTTTCTCCATAAAGAAGCACTTTTCCGATGAATACCGAAACAACTTCAGGATCGAATTGGGTTCCTGCGCAGTTTCTTAATTCTTGAATAGCTTCTTCCCTTGTTTTGCGGTCGGTGTACGTACGCCCACAGGTCATTGCATCATATGAATCCGCAACTGCGATGATACGGGAAGCTAAAGGGATATCCTCTTTTTTCAATTTTTCTGGATAGCCTGATCCATCTACCCACTCATGATGGGACAAGACAATCATCGCAACAGCAGCGTATTCATCGACGGAACGAAGGATTTGGTACCCCGATTCAGGATGGCGTCTGATCAGTTCTAATTCTTTTTGAGTCAATGGCAGGTCCTTATTGAGAATCTCTGACGGTATAGTGATTTTCCCGATATCATGCACTAAGGCGGCTTTCTTCACTAGTTCTTGTAAGTATGGGTCAAGTCCCATTTTTTCTGCAATCTTTCCGGCATGATCGGCAACATTTTCTGCGTGTATCGGATCCCATTTCCTTAATAACCTTGGATTCGACTGGATACCTTCAATAATCGAATTCTTATGCTTGCGGCTTTTGCGCAACTTATCTTCGTACATCAATCTATCTGCTTCCAAAATGATGTCCTCAACAGTGTCTTCTATCCCTGTCTTTGTTGTAACGCCTAAAGAAATACTGATCCATTCTGATGGGAATCTCCCGGAAATTTTTAAAGTATCGCTTTTCTGGATTTCCTTAGCAAGTGAACAGGCCACCTCATAGGGTGTGTACGGAAGCAACAACACAAACTCATCTCCGCCATAACGGACGAAAATATCGCCTTCCCGTTGAAACCTCAGTATTTTCCCTGAAATCGTGCGCAGTAATTCATCCCCTTGATCATGTCCATATGAGTCATTGATCAATTTCAACCCGTTCAGATCAACAAAAATGACACTCAGAGGCAGTTGGTAGGGCAGTACCAATGCCTCCGATGATGATTGTATAAAACTGCGCTGATACATCCCTGTTAAGGTGTCTCTATTATGATAGTACTCAAGTTTTTCCCGAGTCGTAATCAAATCTGAAATATCCCGCCCTGATGCATATATCCGATTCCCAAAAATTTTCATACGCCACTCGTAGTAACGGATCTTTCCTTTACGGTTTAGGATCCGATTGACAAATTTATCGAGCCCTCCAAATTTCACTGATTCACTGATAGCAAATTTTGTGGCATACAAATCATCACTTGCGATGATTTCAAATATATTTTTGCCGATCCACTGCGAATAATCGTAATCCAATGATTCGCGCCAGGTCTGATTGATTTTGATGATTGTTCCACTGAATGAAAAAATACAGTATAAATCTTTTGTCACTGAGATATAGCGTTGCAGCTCTTTATTTTCATCCCTCAGATCCTTTTCCGTTTGCATTTCCAAATAGATGTCCTTTGCAGTGCCGACTATTTCCATCGCTTTTCCGCTCTCATTCTTTGAAATGATCAGCGTAGCCTTAAGCCAAATCCACTCACCATCTTGTTTCCGAAAGCGAAAGCCGGGCACTTGAATGGTCTTATTTTTCTCAAAATCCATTTCTTGAAAAATCTGCTTATCCTGCTCATGGATATAGTTGCCCCACAAAGTTCCGACTACCGATTCTATCGTATACCCAAGCTCATTTTCCCAAGATTGGGATGCAAATAAAATAATTCTGTCCTCGGATAATCTGAACTTCAATTCCGAAGTTATTTGAATCATCAATTTGTATTTTTTTGATTCAGTTCCTTTCCCCGCGTGAGAATCAACCATAATTCCCGTGGCCAATTTATCCGAATCACTTTCTTGAAATCTATCTATCATCTTATTTCTCCTTCGCGATGGCGCGCAACTTCTCAGTAAATAGTACCCAACCCCAAAAAGCTTCATTCTGCAACTACTTTTCGTAACGTCTTAAGAAGGCAATGGCGCTCTCTTCAGCTAAGGGTTTGCTAAGGAGATAGCCTTGGATGATATCGCATCCGTATTTTAGCAGGTAGGCTTTTTGCCTTTCATCCTCCACACCCTCTGCTATAACGTTTAACCCAATTTTATGGGCCATAGAGATGATGTCTGAAATGATCAGATCCTTTTCAGACGTGTGACTTATTTTGCCGATGAAGAACCTGTCAATCTTAACGGCATCTATATTCAGTTCAGCAAGTCTGGAAAAAGAGGAATAACCCGTCCCAAAATCATCCAGCGAAATGGCTATACCCATTTTCTTGATTGCCTCTAAACTTTCATTAATCTGGCTAAAATGGTCGAGCAATACCGTTTCTGTAACTTCGAATTCCAGTGGCTTCCTGCCCTTGTCTGATAAAAAGAGTTTTTGTTGCAGATTCTCAAGAAAGTCTTCCCGAAGCAATTGAATGCCGGAGATATTGACTGCTACACTCGTCTCATGAAAACCTTCATTCTGGAGTCGTTGTAAAAAATCGCATGCAAGCAGCAGAATATGGTTCCCTAAATCATAAATCAGCAACTTTTCCTCAGCTAAAGCAATAAATTCATCCGGAGCGATTTGGCCCAGATTTTCGATTCGAAGCCTAGCCAGCGCTTCGAACCCAATGACTTTATTATTCATCAAGTCGAGCTTAGGCTGGAATTCCAGATAAAAAGATTCGGTATCTTTACCTTCAATGACTTCCCGCAATACTTTTACAATTTTATCATGCCGCAGGAGTCGTTTTTCCATATCCTCGTTAAAGAACGCCAGCTGATCTGCTGAACTATCTTTGATATAAGAAAGTGTCAGTATTGCATCCTGCAGAATTTTATCCGTTGTGGTATGCCTATCTTTGATCTCCACTATAGCTATCTGAATATCGACATACTGGTATTCCGTTCCTTCCATAATCGGATTCTCAAAAATGTGCATAAGTTTATCAGCGAACGCTCTCAGTTCTTTCTGGTCTGCGGAATCATCAAGCACCACTACAAATCTGTCTCCGTCGAACCGGAAAAGCAGGTCTTCCGAATCCAATAGTGTCCTGATTTTAAAGGCAATCTGTTTTAGTACCTCATCTCCATATAAAAATCCGTAGGTGATGTTCAATGTTTTAAAATTAACGAAATTGAGAAGCAACACGGCTTTATTTCTTCTGTACGGATTCCGCAGGACTTGATCTAAGTACTCCGAAAGATATTTGCTGTTCCGGAGACCCGTAAGCTCATCATAGTAGGCAATTTTGATATTGGATTTACTTTTCCGATAAGCATAAAAAAGAATGCCACCCGTTGTAAAGATGATTATCGAACACACAGTAATCGCATATAGAATGATTTTTTTGACTCCGGCATCGATTTTTTCAGTAGGCCAATGAATCAGCAACGTGCCAAATTTATCATTTTCGAAAAATATAGGCACGGAAACTCTTAAAAATTCATACCCATCCATTTCAGCTCTCTGAACATCCGATGCATTGCTATCCATTTCTTCACGAAGGTCTTTATTCTCAATCGTGCGACCCTCATAGTCAGGAAGGCTGCTTGCAATAATTTCGTATTCTGGATTGACAAAGAATACCTGCTTTACATCCCCTCTGCTCGAAATTTCATTTATCAATTTTGTGATTTCAAAATCCTCAAGGAAATCCTGTCTGCTCTCTGCAAGAACCCCTAATTGCACAAATCCACCAGCATCATCTTTTACATAACCAAATTTATAGTATAAGCCATTCTCGGTGTCTGGACGGACGTCTTCCACCAGCATCGTCTGATCGCTCATCATGAACTCATAAACCGGATGTCCTTCATATGCTTTCCACCCGATAAATTCTTCATATGTGCTGTGGGTAATTTCCCCCTCATTGTTGTACAAATGTATTTCATCCACATTGAACGTTTGGGAAATTGCGTCCAACACCTCATTATTTTCCCTGTTTTCAATAAGCATGATGGCTTGACCCGCTATCCTTATTTTCTCATCCAATAGTTCCGTGATGATCTGGTAGGCTTCACTTGTCTGAGCCAAACTGTGGGAATAGCTGTCCGCAATTTCAATGGTCATATCTTCAAGCTGATCATACTTTTCATCAATTCGATTTTTCACTGTAAAACCTATCAAAGCCGAAAAACCTATCGCCATCATCAAAAACGGAACCCAAAAATAGGTTGCATCAATCATCTTCAATCTGTCTCTTCCCAACACACAACCCCCGCTAACACGTATTGCACTATTTTTTTGTTCTGAAACGATTCTTGAAAAGCAGAGATATCAATTATTCCCTACTATTCACTCAAATGATTATATCATTTAATGTATAAAACTATAGTAATAATATTGATTATTAGCTTATCGAACAAATGGCTTTAAATGCTGAAATGTTTTTTTGTCCATAATCGAAAAACAGCCACAAAAGTTGTCTAGTCAACGATTGTGGCTGTTTTTGAGAGAATGCCCCGAGGCCGATTCTACGTTAGTTTAAAATCCTTACTTACAATTAACAAGGCCGGGAGTTTTGTTCCACTCATTGACAGCCCTGTCTTTAATGCGGGAACGAAATAATGACTTGGTTTCTGCCGCCTTTTTTTGCTTTATAAAGCGCCACGTCGGCCCGTTTGAGCGTTTTTTTCAAAGTTTCTCCTGTGCGACTGTGTGCCACCCCCACAGATATGGTAACGCTGACCGGATCACCTGAAGTTGTACAGAAGCGCCTGTGAGCGACTATTTCCTGCAAGTCATGAATGAACTCCTCTGCATCTCTTTGATTTGGAGTGTCGATGATCACGGCGAACTCCTCACCACCGATTCTGTAGAAATCTGTGTCAAAATTCGAAAGCTCATTGAACACCTGCGCCAACTGTTTTAAAAGCGCATCCCCATTGTCATGTCCGAAGCTATCGTTATAGTCCTTAAAATAATCGATATCGACCACTGCCAATGTTACAGCTTTCTTTTCCCGCTCCACGTCCATCAGATCTTTGTTGAAAGTGCGCACGTTCTTGAGGGCCGTCAGATGATCGGTGCTGGCAGATACAATCAATCTGTAGAGATCGGTAATAAAAAAGTGCATAACATAGGTTGCGGCATACCCGGAGGTAACCAGAATGCTGCATATCAACAACACGAGTTTTTTATCAGCTATCAGGTGATTGGAAAACACAATTGTAGGGATGAGCGCATAAGTGACCAAGACTAGCAATTGAGTCAGCTCATTCAACCTATCCCGGGTATAATGGGCTATCAACGGCAATGTGACTGCCAGCAAAATACTGACGATCAGGTTGATTTGGGCAACATCATTATTGCCCCAGACAAACCTGAGTATCCCTAACAACAGGATACTTGAACTGGTTATTTTCCAATCAATGTATTTTGCAGAAAAACAAAACATCAGGAATCTGAAATCATATCTTATCCCCAGAATAACCGTGGAAAAGCTCAACAAAATGATTCCCACCAGCACTTCCAATAAAATGCATTTGATGAAGTAGGATATTTTCTCATTATCTTGATTTGGTGACCCGAAATTGCTTCTCAAGTAGAAGTAAATAGCAAAAAATATGATCCCTATATTTGCCAGTAGACTAACCATTGTGCACTCCTCACATGCATACTTTAATAGAAACAAGTTTATTTTTTTATTCCGCCGTTGTATAAAGTTTATGTAGCAACCACCCCGGAACAAATGTTTGATTCCAGCGAATATCCTAATTGAAACAGTAATATGTTGCCAATTATAACTTACTTATTTCATAATGTATAATACTAATTAGTTTTGAAAATTTTCACACAATCAAAATACAATATTGTATTTTATTTTGGGCTTAAAAAATTTATGTTTATGCCGATAGATTAACTTTAGTTGTTGATCTTAGATTTAAAATTTCAGTTTTATCAAAGAGTAAGCGCATTCGAATAGTTATCTAGCATAATTTATCTGATTGCTGCAACTGTTTAAGCCTAGGATTTGATTCAACATATTCTCAATAGTAAATTTCCCGTATTTGTGAAGGGGGAAAGTGAGTGGATGATACGCAAGAGTTGTTAGCTGATTTTTACATAGTGTGCCAGCCGATCATGCTATGTTCAAATACAAATGTTATCGATGGGTACGAAGTTTTACTAAGATCAAAAGAACAGCAACGTTTTCCCGAAAAAACATTCATGTGGTTCATCGAGGAGGAGCAGCGCAATTCCAAATTGATGGCTTATTATTCGAGGGAACTGGCAAAAATAATGGATATCCACAGCAACACCAAACTGTCACTGAATCTGCATCCCAAACTAATGAACTCCGACAAAGCCACTTTCCGTCGGAGTTTATGCCTTTAACATTTTTCAGCTATTCACACATAATGGCGCCCATGACCTTTTCCGACAGCGCGATAGCTGTTGCGGAGCACCCGATAGACGCGATCTTTATTTTCCATGCCGCACCACTCGGCCATCCGCGGAGTCGTCAGTTTTTCATCCGGAAACAGCAGCCGGAACTCCTCGATATTTTGCGCGATCGTTTTCGTCGTCCGCTCCCTTTTCTTGCAAACCGGACAATAGACAGACTTGATGCCATCAGGCCGAACCGCCGATCCGCAAGCGAGGCAAAACAAATCCTTTCGCAATTTTCGGTAATCGATTGCCGGCAGCTCCTCGGCAAAGTAGCGTGGATTATGCATCTTGATCAGCGTATCCGCCAATCGTTGTTGCTCTGGCCCGATTTCGCCGCTCACCTGCAATTTATGAAAATAATGCAGAATCTGGCTGGGGAGCAAATAGTCCGTATTTTCCTGCGCCCCCAGCAAAGTGAATTCAGGATTGGTGTATACAACATAGGCTTCGATCGGCATTTCGATCTTCAAATCGGCAAGCAATACAGTCAATCTTGCCTGGGTCCTTCGCAGCTGGATTGACGGGTTTTCCAGAGTGGCACCGCTTGGTTTCCTGAATGTCAACTGCCCCCAAGTATGAACGCCCTTATAATTTTTTGCCTCGCACAGCAATAGCTTATCCGGGCAAATCACCAACGTATCTATCTGAAATGAACAGCGGTTGTGCCTCAATTGCAGATCGTTCAATACCAAACAGCGCGAGTCGAGCGCATCCGTGTGCACATCAAGACCGAGTTCCCCTATGAATCCTCCGTCCATATTCACCAAATAATAATGATCATCCGGACTCAATTTCATGCGCTTGGCCAATGCTTCATAAATGCAGAGCAACCGCGGTTTCGTGCGTTCTTTGTATGCCATCATCTGATCCCCCTTGAATTGGTTGTCACCAGTAATCTCTGCAGTCCATCCGCATTTGCGTTTATTTCTTTTTCGGTGACTTCCGATAAGTGATCTTCCCGCCGGAGGAATGCATCCAAAAAGATCATCACCTTCGACCACTGCGGCTTCGCCGGAGTTCGGCCGCCCCACAACGCATCCTCCTCCGGCCAACATGCGCTCATCGGAGTTGAACTATCCGGCGCAATCCTGTCTTCCGATGAGTCCCCTTCTCATCGAAGCTGGCGTTTTCCTCCGGGCAGCGGTCTTCCTGCCGGAGGAAATCCTCCCAAAAGACGATCACCTCCGACCACCGCGGCTTCGCCGGAGTTCGGCCGCCCACCATGCATCCTCCTCCGGCCAACATGCGCTCATCGAAGTTGAACTACCCGGCGCAACCCTCTTCTTCGGCCAGCACCCGCCTCATCGGAGTTATCGCCCTGATACATTACTAATTCCACGCACAAAAAATCCCCGATGAGTATCGTCTCATCAGGGATCGGCTTTTTATTCTAAAATACAGCTATGCTAACAGCTTTGCAGATGCTCATGCTTATGCGTGGGCGGATACCATCACTTTGTTTCTGCCGTTTTCTTTTGCTTGATACAGCGCCAGGTCGGCACGCTTGAGTGTTTTTTTCAAAGTTTCACCTTTCTGGCTGTGGGCAACTCCCACCGAAACGGTGAGGTTGATCGTTTCCCCGGCTTGTGCAGAGAAATTTCTCTGGGCGACCGTACACTTCAATTCATGCAGGAACGCTTCCGCTTCACTTGGACTGAAATAATCGGCGATCACTCCGAATTCTTCCCCGCCGATTCTGTAGAAAGTGGTGTACGGGGTCGCCAGTTCGTTGAACATGGCTGCCAGCTGCCTCAAGATGCCGTCACCGCTGTCATGTCCATAACGATCATTGTAATTTTTGAAATGATCAATATCGATCACCGCCAACGTGACCGGATGCTTTTTCCGCTCCATTTCCATCAGATCACTGTTGAAGAGCCGCACATTCTTGAGCGCCGTCAAGTGGTCTGTGCTGGCCGAAGCAATCAGACCGTACAGATCCGAAATGAAGTAATGCATCACAAAAACCGCGCCATAATTCAAAGCGATCAGAATAATACTGATCGACAGCACAAGTACTTTATCCGTTATCATGTGATTGGTAAAGACGATGGAAGGAATAAGCGCAATGGTGACCAAGACCAACAGTTGCGCCAAATCGTTCATTCTGTCCCGAATAAGCTTCATTATCATCGGCAAGATGATGGCCAATATTATGCTGACGATCAGGTTTACCTGGGCAGCCTCACTGTTTCCCCAAAAAAATCTGATGAGTCCCAGCAAAAAAATACTCGAACTGGTTATTCTCCAATCCATATGCTTTGCGGAAAAACAAAACAACAGCACCCTGAAATCATATCTGATCCCCAAGATGACCGTGGAAAAACTCAATAAAATCGTGCCTAACAGCACTTCCATTAAAATGCATCCGATAATGCCGGATTTTGTTCTATGATCGTGATTTGCTCCTAATCTTCCGCTTTTCAAACAGAAATAAACAGCCAGAAACAGGATCCCTATATTTGCCAGTAGACTAACCATTGTAAGCTCCTTATATACCTATGCTCCATAGAAACAACTCGTTCTAAATTTTGATCGGACCGCTCAATCTAGAATCTGTATCCTGATGCGTCAGCAAAAAAACTTCATGAATATAAATATTTGATCCGTACTCATCATTAACTGATTCATTATAACCTACTTTAGTTGCTACACATATCATTATAAATTGATGGAAACTTTTACAAATCAAAAAAATACAATTTTGTATTTTATACAAACGTAATGAGTGATATTTTTCACCAATATATTGTATTTCCATTAATTCAAGGCTTCTGAGCTGGCGGTTTCCTCCGGTTAGGGTTCTCCCGCCGGAGGACAGACGCCCAAAAGACGATCACCTTCGACCACCTCGGCTTCGCCGAAGTTCAGCCGCCCGACAAGCACTCTCCTCCGGCCAGCATTCGTTCCCCGGAGTTGAGCTACCCGGCGCAATCCTGTCTTCCGATGAACGTCCGCCTCATCGGAGCTGGCGACCGTCCACACAACAGACTCATGCGCTCAACCAACACAAAAACCCCCGGAATCCGGAGGGTTACTAGCTCTTAACATTCATTCCAACCGCATCGTTTCGATCCGCGCTTGCCCGATCCCAGCAGCTGTACGCGTATACGGCACCAGTTCGGAATAGATCTGGTTGATTTCGAGCGGCGTGAAAATATCGGGTAGTTCGGCCATGTCCTTGATGATTTCGCGCACAATCAGGTGGCGGTTCATGACTTTGACGTGGCCCGACTGGACGTACATTTTCTTCAGAGTGCAGCGATCGCTGAAAACGACATAAGATTTGAACGCATCGGCCTCGAGCGCTAGCTGACGTTTCAACGACGAGATGCAGCTCTCATTTTGCCAAATCGGGTTATAAAACTCATGCTTCGGACCCCGTTTCATCGTCTGGGTCCAATAACGACTGTCTTCGTCGCCGAAAATGCAGCCGCTGAAATTCTTCGACTCGAACACATAAATGCCGGTCCGTGCAATCATCACGAGATCAATTTCGCTCGTGGTCCCATCGCTCTTCGGCAAATGAAGATGAGGCAGTAGCCGATTCGGCTCGCCCAATTTTTCCAAGTGACTGTAAATCATGAACTCGCCGCTCGTCCCCTTGTCCAACAGCGTCCCGGCAAAACTGCGCCCGCTCGCGGAACCGTTGTCCGACTTGACGTAGCAGATTTGATTCGACAACACCGCGATAAGAAAAACGAAGATGAGAAAAAATAATAGGGTCTCCAAATCGGTATTCTCCTTCAGAATGGTTTTGTCAGCCGCGAAAACGGGCCGGACTTCCCGACGGTCGGCGCTGCGTGAAGTTTCGATCCGCCCGCATATTGTTACCGCTATCATTTCCGGATTATCCAAACAGAGGATTCCGATGAACGGCCTCACGCTATATCGATTTTACTATATTATCGGAAGTTAGACTACAACTTTATTCATGGAATTTCGGCTATTTGTTTGATTGTGCGCCGGGGAGGGTTTTCCTCCGGTTAGGGTGTTCTCTGCCGGAGGAAAATATCCAGAAAGATCATCACCTCCGACCACGGCGGCTTCGCCGGAGTTCGCCCACCCCGCCACGCATCCTCCTCCGGGCAGGGGCTTTCCCGCCGGAGTTGGCCTCCCCGGCGCAGTCTTTTCTTCCGAGGAGCCCCCTGCTCATCGGAACTCCATCTCGACGCCTTTCCAAAAAATAACCGTTTATTGAGCATGCTGAAAAGACCGATGGAATTTGCACCCTCGGTCTTAAAAAATATTGTAATCTAGCGTCTATCTGACTAATTTCTCTTCTGCTTTTTGATTCACATCTACAAAATTTATTTCGACGCGTTTTCCCAAAGCTTGTGCTATGTCTTCGAGCATGGAAAATGATGGTTCCATTCTGGCGCTTTCGATCCGCGCGATGGTCGAGCGTGATTTATTCACCTTTTTGGCGAATGCAGTTTGGTTCAATCCTGTTTGTTCTCTTAATTCGAAAAGCAAATCTGCAAAATCCAGCTTCGCTTGTTCTTCTTCGAATGCCTGTTTAAATTCCGCGCTTTCGAAGCTGCGTCTCTTGATGGCTTCGCTGTTCTTGCTCATCCGTCGTTCCTCCTTTTGATTCTGGCTGACCAGTATGCTTTTTTGATAGCTTTTGCTCTGCGGATTTCTCTTGCAGGAGTTGCATTTGTCTTTTTGCTGAATCCATGCGTGATATAGTATTCGGTTCCTTTTATTTGAAAATAACAGCCTCTCAACCAATGATCACTTGTTTGGGCGCGAAGTTCATAAATATCATCATCCAACTTCTTAACTCGTTCTTTTCTGATGGAATCCTGCAAATCTGTATTTTCGACTCGATCTATCAGTGCTCTGAACCTAGCTTCTTCCTTCGTACTCAGTGAGTTCAGAAATATTTCAAATTCTTCTCCCCAATCAAATTCAGGTTTAACCATTCGGCACCTCTTTATGTCATTATACAATAGATTGTAGCAAGTACGCTACAAATATTCGTTTTATGATTTCGAATGAACAAGTATCTTTGTAGTAATTCAAGCAACTACTTCCCTATTTCCCCCAAACCGTTACGGATTTCTCC
>NZ_JBAWAZ010000101.1:0-2471 GCF_049589555.1 Trichococcus sp. | reverse complement strand
CGTTTGATCGCCCGCTTCATCTTTCCGGTTGTCCTAGCTTTAAATGAGCGTTTCAGGCTTGGTTTGCGTATCCCGAATTTCATTAGGACCAGTCCTTTCTTATATTCAGGAAAATCTTTATATGTTCAACCTACTGTTATGGTTGTTCAATTGGCGAAAGTTCTTGCTCGGTCACCCACTTATGGTTTTTGATCGTTTCCCCGGTGACCGTATCTATGTAATCCACCATATAGACTGTAGTTGTTTCAGCCGCATCGATAGTGGCAGTAGCGCCGCTCATCCCTTCCGTGTGCTCGGCTTCCAGCATCACTTCGCTGCCTACACCAAATGGATCCGTTCCGGCATCCATGATTTCTTCCTGGATCACCCATTGATGGTTCTCCACTCTTGGGTCTCCATTGGTTGGATCATAGGAAACTTCATAGGCAACCGTGTCGAAGGCTCCAATGATTGTCGCTTCCGCACCTTCCATGCCTTCCATATGCCCCGCCTGCATGATGACGGAATCACCAACTTTATATGTAGGATTCTCCGCTTCCATCAACCCTTCAGGAATTACACCGGAATCGTCATGGACCATATCCCCCATGCCTTCAGAACTGCTATCGGAAGACTCCTCAGCCATGCTTTCCATCGAAACACTCTCTACTTCGACAGAAGCTTCCTCAGTCGAAGTCTGCGTTGAACAAGCCGCCAATAATACGGTAGCCGATAGAGTGAACAAACTCATCAACAATTTTCTTTGTTTCATTTTCATCCATCCTTTCTTAATGATGGTGTTTGTCACTTATTTATAGTTTATAGAAAATGACAGTACATTTCAAAGGATAGCCCTTTCAGAATGGCCTCGGCGATAACTAGAAAGCTTCAGAATCCCTTCGCTCCGGTTCTGGGAAGCTTTACGATTCTCTTTTTACTTGCGACAGGCTGCAAAAATATTTTGTGCATAATCCTTGCTTTTTGGAATGGATGCCGTATAATATGAAATGCAAGATAACTCTGTGCATTCCCATTACGGGGACGTTACGGATTCGACAGGTATAGGTCGAGCTTTTGATGCGCTCCGTAGGTTACGTCTACGCTAAAACGTTACAGTTAAAACAACTGACAAAACACAAAACAACACTTTAGCTTTCGCTGCTTAATTGTAGCTAGCTAAGATCCTCCTGGTATCGCCCATGTACTCAGATCAGGGTCTCAATGATGTGGGATACGCTGTGACCTTCCATCTGGAGGAATCAGAAGAGAACAATCAGATTAGCCAACAATAATGCCTGTTAAACGGCTAGTTCAAGGCGAATTCCAATAGTTTAACTATGAGCGTAGACTTGGAAGTGCCGATATGCTTGGACACGGGTTCGACTCCCGTCGTCTCCATACTAGACTAGTATGAAGCAACACCCCACAGAATGCCGATATGAAGCGATTCATTCGACATTTCGTGGGGTGTTTTTTTGTCGTTCATCAAGTTGATTGGATGAAAGAGCGCAGCGGACTGCCCCTTGGACTAAGGTCTCGACTGTTTGAGTTTGTGGCCTGCGTCAACGACCGACATCCGCGCCTTGTCTCGGCTGTTTGAGTTACCGTCCTGGCCTAACGACCGACACAAACAAACAAAAGAAAAGAGAAGTGGCTGCCTCCAACGAGGCACCCTCTTCTCTTTTCATTTTTACAAATTTAATTGCTTATTTACTCATGTCTTCCAATTGGAAATGGATGGTTTCCATCGCTTGCAGCAAAGCTTCTGCTGTATCCAATGAAGTCAAACATGGGATGTTGTTTTCGACTGCTTCACGGCGGATCAGGAATCCGTCGGTCTCGCTTGTCTTACCTTCCGTCATCGTATTGACGACCAGATTGATGCGGCCGTCGCGGATGGCATCAAGAATGTCATTGCTGTTCTCATTGATCTTCTCAATGACGTCGACTTTGATTCCTTCTGCTTCCAACGCTTTGCCGGTACCTGTTGTAGCAACGATATGGTAGCCTAACGAAATCAAACGTTTCGCCAATGGGATGATTTCTTCTTTGTCTTTATCCGATACCGTCATCAACGCTGTACCGTAATCAGGCACATTCACGCCGGATGCGATGAAGCCTTTATACAAAGCTTTCGGCAAGTTGACATCTTTACCGATGATCTCTCCGGTAGACTTCATTTCAGGGCCCAGAACCGTGTCGACTTTCTTCAATTTGCTGAAACTGAAGACTGGCATCTTCACGTATACGCCTGATTTTGACGGAACCAAACCTGTCTTGTAACCCATATCCTTCAGCTTCAATCCTAGGATTCCTTTTGTGGCCAATTTCGCCATCGGAATACCGGTTACTTTGCTCAAGAACGGGATCGTCCGGCTCGCGCGCGGATTCACTTCGATAATGTAGACCACGCCTTCGCTGATGACGAACTGGATGTTCACCAAACCGATGGTGTTCAAACCTTGCGCCACGCGGATCGTATAGTCTTCGAT
>NZ_JBAWAZ010000100.1:0-3246 GCF_049589555.1 Trichococcus sp. | reverse complement strand
AAAATGTCACCTTTTGCAGCATTAATTTTAGTTCCCGTTGTTTTTGGTTTAGCCGCAGCATTTATAAGTGGAACACCACTTTTGGAAGTATTTGATTGGATTTTTGGAGGTTTGTATTACTCGCTGGATGAGAACAAGACACTTATCGGTAAAGGTGTGGCCCCAACGATTACATTATTGCTGTTCGCCATTCTTTACTTCTCGGTTATGTTGGACGTCGGTCTATTCGATCCATTGGCTACGAAGATGATCAAATGGGCAAAAGGCGATCCAATGAAGATTTGTGTCGCAACTGGTGTTATCTCTTTAATCGTGTCGCTGGATGGTGACGGGACAACGACTGTTTTGATCGTAACGACAGCAGTTCTGACGCTTTTCAAAAAAATGAAGATGAACCAGCTTTACTTGGCGGTAATCATCGGATTCAGCAACTCGGTAATGAACTTAGTCCCTTGGAGTGGCCCGATGGCGCGTGCGATGCCGGTGCTGAACTTGACACCGAAAGAATTCTTCGTACCCGTTATTCCAGGTATGATCGGTGCAACAATCCTGGCATTGTATATGTGCTACTACTATGGTAAAAAAGAACGCGCTCGTCTGGGCTATACAGCGGAGGGCGGCATCATCCATGACAGCGACTTGGAACACATCATTAAAGAAATCAACGAAAAAGATGCGTATTTGAAACGCCCTAAATTGATCTGGTTCAACTTTTTGCTTACCGCGGCAATCATGACAATGTTGATCATGGACATCATCAATGGCGGTATCCTATTCGTGCTTGGTACAGCCATCGCATTACTGGTCAACTACAGACAGTTGAATCTGCAATCTTCCCGTCTGATCGCAAATGGCGGAGAAGCATTAGGTCCAGTAAGTTTGGTTTATGGAGCAGGTATCATCATGGGCGTTCTGAACGGCAGCGGCATGAGTGAAGCCATCGCACAACAAATGGCTGGCATGATTCCGGAAACGATGGGTGCCTACATTCCATTCTTCCTGGCTTTGATTTCTTTACCAGGTTTGTTCTTCTTGCCAAATGACGCTTTCTACTTTGGGATCCTGCCGGTATTGGCACCAATCGCTTACCAATACGGGGCAACACCAACTGAAATCGGTGTCGCTTCCATGATGGGTCAAGCCATCCGTTTTGCAAGTCCCTTAGTGGCATTCCTTTATGTTTTGGTTGACAGAACAGAAGTCAGCTTTGGTGATTACTCGAAAGAATACCTGAAATGGGGTCTTCCGAGCTTCGTGATCCAAACGGTTATCGCTATTCTGATCGGTGCGATCCCGCTGCCTTTCTTGTTCAATTAAGCATCAAACGACTTCCCGGCAAAGGTCAATCAAAGTTCTGATATAAGGAGGCAGTTTTCGCCCTTTTCGGTAAGCCACAATCATATCCGCATAATGCGGCTTGCCTTCGAAAGAGAAAAAGCGCGGAGCATTGCCGAATTTCAAGTGACGGATATGGGTCTCGTTCAAGAAGGAGATGCCGTATCCCGTCATCGTCAGATTGACGGCTGTCTCGATATTCCGTGTATGCGTCACTTTATTGGGGACGAAATGATGTTCCGCAAAAATCGCTTCGGCGATTTGGCCGGTACGCTGATCTGGGAAATGCAGAATGAACCGATCCTTCTTGAACAAATGCAGATCAATGGAAGGGTAGCTGCTCTTCGGATTAGGCTTCCCTTGATTGATGCAAGGATGTCCTGAGGGCACAGCCAACAGGATCTCTTCCGATTTGATGATTTCAAAGTCCAAATTCAACGCGTGATGCGGCATATTCATGATTGCGATATCCGCTTCACCGTTGTTGATTTTTTCTTCTACAACTTTGGAAGATTCTTCGAGCAATTCGACTTCGATATTTGGGTAGATTTCATTGAACTTCGGCAAGATATCAGGAGCCAGATAGGAGCCGCGCATGAAGGGAATGGAAACGCGCAAACGGCCGATTTTGTTGTCCAATATATGGGCAGCTTCATCGTAAAAGTTTTCGCGCATGCGCAGAATCTCGATTCCGGCAGCCAAAAAACGTTCACCAAGGAAAGTCAATTCATATTTCTTTCCGATTTGATTGAAGACTGGGAACCCCAAGCGAGCCTGCATATTTTTGATGTACATGCTCAATGAGGGTTGTGAGATGTATAGAGACTCAGCTGCCCTTGTCAAACTGCCGCAGTCGTTGATTGCCTTAACGTATTCGATATCTTTCATTTCCATAGAATCATCCCCTTATCATAAGTTTTGATTATGATATACATAAAAAATATATATTTCATTTATGTTTATTATAGGGATACAATCACACTAAGTAAATACAAGAATATATAAATTGGAGAGGTACTATACTATGAACAGCAAGCAGAAATCAATCAAAACCATCACTACGAACGGGAAGGAGTATAAGTACTACGATCTGAAATCATTGGAAAATGGACAAGTGACGATCGCCAAATTGCCATATTCCATCCGTGTCTTGCTGGAAAACTTGCTGCGGCAAGCAGACGGCAAAGTCATTACCGAAAACCATGTATTGTCCTTGGCTAATTGGAAACCCCTCAACGAAGTGAAAACTGAGATCCCCTTCAAACCATCCCGTGTCATTCTGCAGGATTTGACAGGCGGAGCGGCGATTGTGGATTTGGCGGCCTTGCGTTATGTGACCGATAAATTGGGTAAAGATTCCGCGATCATCAATCCGGACATCCCGGTGGATTTGGTCATTGACCATTCCGTTCAAGTCGACTACTCCGGATTCAATGATGCCTTTAGAATGAACGCGGAAATTGAGTTCGATCGGAACCGGGAGCGCTACGAATTCTTCAGCTGGGCGGAAAAATCGTTTGATTCATTCAGCGTGGTGCCGCCAGCGACAGGAATCGTCCATCAGGTGAACTTGGAATACTTGGCGGATGTGGTCAAGGAAGCCGAAGCCAATGGGGAAATTATCCTCTATCCGGATACTTTGGTAGGGACCGATTCGCATACGACGATGATCAACGCTTTGGGTGTTCTGGGTTGGGGCGTCGGCGGTATCGAAGCGGAGGCAGGTATGTTGGGTCAACCGTGCTACCTGCAGATACCGGATGTCGTTGGGGTACGCTTCACAGGCAAGCTTCAAAATGGCGCAACGGCAACTGACTTGGCTCTAAAAATGACCCAAGTATTGCGGGAGCAAAAAGTAGTCGGAAAATTCGTCGAATATTTCGGTGAAGGTTTGAAAAACTTGACGATCGC
>NZ_JBAWAZ010000099.1:0-4342 GCF_049589555.1 Trichococcus sp. | reverse complement strand
CTGCGTCCGCCTGGCGGGCATACAATGGACATGTGGAACTGGGCAAATGATGTCGATCTGTATGCCGCTTATGGAAATCTGGTTGCGACCGGCAATTTCACAGCGCAGATGAACACGCCTTACTATTGCTGCTACGTCAGCCGCAAGGGCGTCCATCCTTACCGCTTCACGCATGAGGAAGTGATGGCCCGTTACGGTGGCAACGTCGTTCTGTTTGAAGAAATGCCGGGGATTTTTGCGGCCATCATGGGTGATTTCGGCTACGTCATCCGTGCGGCAGAATACCAAGAACTGATGGACATCATCCATATGATTTCCGTAACCGAATAGATTGGGGGAAATAAGATGCACGTAGAATATTCATCACAATGGAGCGGTCACCTGAACCGCGAGATGCGTTTCAATCGCTATGGACATGCGGGTAAACCGATCATCGTCTTCCCGTCATCCGGAGGCAGCCACAACGAGTACGCGGACTTCGGCATGATCGAAGCTTGCCAGTGGTTCATCGACCAAGGCTTGGTGCAGTTTTACACGCCGGACAGCGTGGACAACGAATCTTGGCTTTGCGAATGGAAAAGTCCTTACGACCGCGCCAACATGCACGAACGTTATGACCGCTACATCATCGAGGAACTGGTGCCGCACATCAAACATCAGACGAACCATCAAGGACCGATGATCGCGACCGGCTGCAGCATGGGCGGCTATCACAGCCTGAACTTTTACCTGCGCCATCCGGATGTCTTCGACAGCGTCATCGCGCTGAGCGGCCTTTACGATGTCCGTTACTTCTTTGGAGATTACCATGACCGCAACGCTTATGAAAACTCGCCGATCGACTACCTTTGGAATCTGAACGACGGCTGGTTCCTGGACAAATACCGTTCCGGCAACATCATCGTCGCGACCGGCCAAGGCAACTGGGAAGAAGTCAGCATCCGCGATACGCGCAAAATTGAAGAAGTGATGCGCTTCAAGAACATCCCCGCGTGGATCGACTTCTGGGGAACTGATGTCCACCACGACTGGGAATGGTGGCGCGTCCAGATGCCGTATTTCCTGGGCAAACTGAATGAGCAAGGTAAGCTATAATTGAGAAGAAACTCCCGTCCTTTCAGTGCTTTTTGCTGAGAGGACTTTTTGTTGCGGAATGATGAATTCCCGGGGTCGAGGTCAGGCCGGCCGCTTTTTTTGCGCGTAAACATGAATAACTGGCCGTTATCCATCCTTTTCGTCCGGCAGCGGCTCAAAAAGATGAATAAATAAATGCTATTCATCTTTTTCGTATGTCAGACACTCAAAACCATGAATACTATTCGGTTATCCATGGTGTTCCGGGCAGCGCTCAGAGTTCTAAACTACTATTGCAAAGCCAAACGTTTGAGAATAAATGAACATGGATGCTGTTGTATAGCGATTATAGAGCTGTCAACTGAGAGGAGAATAAAAAAGATTATGCAACAAATTGCAGAAAGGCCAAGAACTATTGTCTTTTAATAGGAGTCGGGTCTATAATACAGACATGAAAGAAAGCGATTGCTGAATGAGAGGAAATCTTCACGAAGTTGGAATGGTAGTTATGTTCCAAAAATGATGCGAGTGACTTTTATTCAGTAAGAAGCCTATTTTATAACACCTAATCTGCAATCGATTGTAGAACATGTTTATGGGTCTAAGGGAGTGACTTCCTAAGCCTATTTAAAAATATCCAATCTACAATCGTTTGCAGAAAGAGCAATCCTCCAGGAAGGAGAAATTTCTGATGGCTACTTTGAAAGATGTGGCGAAATTAGCAAACGTAGACGCCAGCACAGTTTCCCGAACCCTCAATAATAATTCTTATGTCCATGAAGACACAAGGAGACGGGTCATGGAGGCGGTAGAGCAATTGAGCTATAAGCCCAATTTATTGGCTCAAGGCTTACGCAAGGGGAAACGTCAGTCGATAGGTGTCATCATACCAAGCATCAGCTTATCTATCTTTTCGGATATTGTTCAAGTAATTGAACGGGAGGCAACTAAACTTGGCTATCGTATCATCATCTGTATTTCGGACGACGATCCGGAAATCGAGAAAGAATATATCGAACGCCTGCGAAATGGACTTGTGGACGGTATCATCATTGCGTCGACAGGAAAGAATAACGCTGCGTTACGCAATATTCAAAATAGTGGAATCGCTGTCATCCAGTTGATCCGCAAACAGGATAAGACGCTCAGTAGCATCGTAGCGAATTATCGCTCATCGGCTTACGAAGCAGTCAGGTATCTGGTCTCTCGAGGCTGCAAAAAGATTGGGTTGATAAACGGATCAATGAAAGTGCTTCCGTATATCGAAAGATGTGAAGGCTACAAGCAAGCAATCCAAGAGTTCGGGTTGGAAGCGTATGTGATTGAATCCAAGTCAAAAAAAGAATCCTACTTTGAAGATGGTTATACAGGTGCAAAAAAACTCTTGGAAAAGGATCCTGACATTGACGGCATCATTGTTGCTGCGGATATGCATGGAATCGGAGTCATCCGTTACCTGAAAGAGCAAAAAATCGCCATCCCTGACCAAATCAAGGTGATGAGTCTGACAGGCCACTCGATAGGCGGCATGTTGGAAACAGCAATGACCTCTGTGGAATTGCCTTCCCAAGAGATCGGCGAATTGATCACAAAAAGTATCGTGAAGGATATCGAGGCACCCAAAAATGGGAAGCGAATTCCAGTCCATCAAGAATTAGGGGTATCCCTGGTTGAAAGAGAAACAACCTAACTTTGTTCATGACCTTATGTATTGCGCAGTATGTAGGGATGAAAATAAACTAATACATATCATTAAGGAGAGAAATAACTATGACTAAAGTAAAAAATTGGAAAACTATCTTCCCTGCAATCTCTATCCCATTAAATGATGATTACTCTATAAATGAAGCAGAATTACGTCCTTATGTTCGCTGGTTAGCTTCATTCGACGAAATCGGCGGTTTGGTATGTAACGGTCATACTGGTGAAATCACTTCCTTGACTCGTGCTGAACGCGCTCGTGTAGTTGAAATCGTGGCGGAAGAAGTTGGTGACCAAATGACCATCATCTCAGGAATCAACTGCGAAAACACACAAGAGTCCATCGAAATGGCTCGCGAGGCAAAAGAAGCAGGTGCCGACGGTATCCTATTGATGCCTCCTCATATGTGGTTACGCTTTGGAATGAATCCTGCTGCTCCGTTTGAATATGTAAAAGATGTAGCTGATGGTGCCGATATCGATATCATTATCCACTTATACCCAGCAACAAGTAAAGCCTTCTATCCAGTAGAAACATTAATCAAGATGGCTAATGAAATTGAACATGTAAAATCCATCAAGATGGGTACGCGTGTAACAGCTCTTTATGAAAATGACATCAGAGAATTACGCAAGCATGCTCCAGATGTTTCCTTGATCACTTGCCATGATGAAACATTGTTGACATCTATGTTCCCAGGAATGGACGGTGCCTTGATCGGTTTCGCTGGGTGTATCCCAGAACTGATTACAGAAGCTTGGAAAGCGATGAAAGCAGGAGACTTCCAAAAAATCCGTCAGTATGATGACTTGATCTTCCCAATTTCAAAAGCAATCTACGGTGGGGGACAACCATCAGGCGAAGCTCATGCTCGCATGAAAGAAGCTTTGGTACAACGTGGCGTATTCACTTCTGCTCTTATGAGAAAGCCCGTATTGCCGTTGGACCAAGAGGAAAAAGACGGGATCACACAAGGACTTAAGGACTCTACTGCCGGCGATGTAAGTGCTGAAGTCGCTAAGTTCAAAAAAGAAGAAGCCTTAGTGAAATAATCTGTTTTTCTGGCTAATAACGGTAATCGTTTTGATGCTGCAGAGTTTGAAGAGGAAATATTCTTTCTCGCTTTGCAGCTCCTTTTTTACAGATAAGAACTGGGGTGCAGAAAAATATGAAAGTTAATGAAAGCGGTTTAGTTACTTCGGAGAGTGTAAAGAAAGCCTCATTTAAAGAATTAGTCACAAAAATTGGGCCAAGTATTATTTTGACAGGAATTGTTTTAGGGCCAGGATCAATCACTACGGCAGCTATGTTGGGATCGGATTATGGTTATAAAATGTTATGGCTATTGTTGCCTATTGGCTTTATGGGAATTGCTTTTATGATGACGACTTATCGGATTTCGGTAATGACAGATATGCCTATTATCGCGGCCATCCGTCACTATTATGGACCGCTGGCAGGAATCGTTGTCGGTATCACTACTTTTTTGTCCTGTTTATTCTTCACCATCGGGAATATATCGGGGACAGGCGCAGGTTTCAGTCTGATTTTCGGGATCAACTGGAA
>NZ_JBAWAZ010000098.1:0-2069 GCF_049589555.1 Trichococcus sp. | reverse complement strand
ACCGGGCGCATGATGTTTCCGATGTGGAGCATTACGTGCATCTCAAAGAGTTGGCTGACAGATTGGATGCGAAATATGATTTGGATCAGAACCGGATGTACTATCTGGCGATGGCTCCGCAATTTTTTGGACCAATCGTGACGCATCTGAAAGGGCAGCAGATTGTGACGGACAAAGGGTTCAACCGCGTCGTCATCGAAAAGCCTTTCGGTATGGATTATGCATCAGCCGAAAAATTGAATGATCAAATCACCCAAGTGTTCCCGGAAGAGGATATTTTCAGGATCGACCACTATTTGGGCAAAGAGATGATCCAAAATATTTTGGCCGTCCGTTTGACGAATCCGTTCTTGGAATCCTCGTGGAATCGTGATTACATCGAAAATGTTCAGATCACTTTTGCCGAGGAATTGGGCGTGGAAGAGCGCGGCGGCTACTATGATCACAGCGGCGCTTTAAAAGATATGGTCCAAAACCATATTCTGCAGGTATTGTCCTTGTTGGCGATGGAGCCGTTAGCTTCCGTATCCGAAGCGAATATCCAGACAGCCAAGATCAAAGCACTGAATGATGTGCGTGTCTATTCGCCGGAGGAAGTCCGCGAAAACTTTGTCAGAGGGCAGTATGCGGCAGGCCATTTGGATGGTAAGGAATTTGTGGCGTATCAAGAAGAGCCGAATGTCGCAAGCGATTCGAAGACGGAAACGTTTGTGGCCGGTAAATTCATGGTGGACAATCCGCGTTGGAACGGAGTGCCTTTTTATGTGCGCACCGGAAAACGCCTGACGGAAAAAGGAACGCGCGTCAATATCGTTTTCAAAAAAGTTCCCGTCAATCCGTTTGATGCTGAGAAGGATATCCCAGCATCAAACGATCTGACCATTTATATCCAGCCAACAGAAGGCTTTGCTTTGACCATGAACCGCAAAGAAATCGGGCAGGGATTCAATACGCAGCCGATCAAATTGGAGTACCGCCATGACAGCGAAATGATGGCCAATACGCCAGAAGCTTATGAACGCCTGACTTATGATGTTATTTTGGGCGATGCGACCAACTTTGCGCGTTGGGAAGAGGTCGCGCAATCCTGGAGAATCGTCGATGCGATCCGAGAAACGTGGGACCGCGACAATGAAGAAATTCCGAAGTATGCGTCAAGGACAATGGGACCAAAAGCTGCTTTTGATCTATTGGGTAAAGAAAACCATGAGTGGGTCTGGAGACCGGACGAGTGGTACCGCGAACGCGGGTTGCTGGAGGGGTAGATTCGATGTTGCGTTCTTGTGTATTATGACTTGAGCGGACTTTACTCCGGGGAGGGGCTGCTGGCCGGAGTAGAGTGAAGATACCGGGGCTGTTCTCCGGTGTGGACCGGTTAACCGGAGAACAGCATAACGAACGGAATCCCAACTCCGACCAAAGCCGCTTCATCGGAGAACAGCGAAGCAAAAGAGTTTCACCAAATATCAGAGGAGTGCTCACCAACCAGTTGAGCACTCCTTTTTTGTGGTTTTCGGTAAGCTGATTTCTTTACTGATCAATTGTGAAGTGGTATTGTGTATTGAGAACGTTCATTCTAGAAACGGAATCGGATTTTGAAAGGAGAAAATAATTTGGCAAGGAGTAAAGAATTTAATGAAGAAGAAGCATTGGATAAAGCGATGGAAATCTTTTGGAGACAAGGATTTGAAAAAACTTCGATCCAGGATTTGGTGGATCAGATGGGAATCCATCGCAGGAGTTTATACGATACATTTGGTGATAAGCATGCTCTTTTTGTACAAACTTTGGAACGCTATGAATCGCTTATCGCTGCTCAAATCAGGAAGCAGATAACGGAAGAGATGACCACGGTTGAGTCCATCAGAAAAATATTTGAACTGGCCATCTCCTCTGATAATGCCAATCCGAAGGGATGCTTGTTGGTCAACACGGCAGTAGTGTTGTCATTGCTTGATAATGAAGTTTCTCAAAGAATAAAGTCCGCTTTCAAGCAGACTGAAAATTTGATAGCGGATCTATTGATCAGAGGACAAGCAAGAGGGGAAGTTGCCCGTTCATTTGATATC
>NZ_JBAWAZ010000097.1:0-4365 GCF_049589555.1 Trichococcus sp. | reverse complement strand
AACTGACAATGAAATCAAGATAGGAAATGAGTAAAAACAGATGAATCTAAAATTTGAACAGATTATAGAAAAGCTTGAAAATCGGGAGCATTTCATAACGGTAGTTTCCGATGGGGAACAGAAAATTACATCAGCACGCCTGATTGAAAATCAACAGCGCTGGGAAAAAGACCTTCTATATATCGGCTATGCCAATCAATTGGATATGGACAATCTAACAGAGAACAGTAATTTTCTTTTGATTTGCAAATATGAGGAGACGTCGATTTTGAAGAAAAAGCTAAAGGATTCCAAAAGTGGAAACTGGTGTCTTCTGCCGGAAGTGTCCTTGAGTGTGCTTTTTAACCGGGTTCAGGAAATCCTGTCGAATTCTCTGACATTTGTCCAGAGTTCAGCGGCCCTGCTCAACTCAATTATTCAGGGCAGAGGCTTGAAGTATATTATGGAGATTGCCAGTGAATTGGTGGGGAATCCCGTGATGCTGGGAGATAATAATCACCGGCTTTTAGCCTGTTCCAGGTGTGATGATGTGGAGGATAATGCCTGGAACGAGTATCGGGACACAGGCTATTGCACTTATGAATATACAGTTAAGTATGATTTTAAACCCTTGGTTGAAAAATCTGCCCGGTCAAAAGGTCCGGTAATCGGCAATCTTGGAGAAATCAGCAGGATAAACAGGATCTTTGCTACTGTTAAGATAGGGGATGCCATTGTGGGTAACCTAGCGGTCCTTGAACATAAACGTCCCTTTACGGAAAAAGATCTGGAAGTTGTGGCGTTCATCTGTGATCTGATTTCTTCTGAAATGCAGAAAAATCCTCAATATTTTAACTCTAGAAAAGTCATGTTGGAAAATTTGATCCTGGATTTGCTAAACGGCAATCATCCGGGGAAAGAAAATATTCTGGAGCGGATTAAATATATCAAATGGCAGATGCCTTCCAAAATGTATGTGCTATCTATTGAGTATAATTCCTATGAAGACACGTTTTCTCTTATTCCATATATTAGTGAGACATTGAAAAAGCTTTTAGCGGGGGAAGCAGCCGTCATTTTTGAGAATAAACTGGTATTGATTCTAGGGTGTGGGGAAGGTGTTTATCTGAACGAGCAAGAGCTGAGCGCATTTGATGCTTTTCTGAAGAAGGATACCTTGAAAGCCGGAATCAGTCAGGAATTTAATGATATTTTGGAGCTGAGGCACCACTTTGATCAGGCGGTGACTGCCATTTCCCTGGGGCAAAAGGTAGGGAAGGAAAAAACAGTGTATCTTTATGAAGATTACGGGATTTATCATATGATTCAGCTGGCTGGGATACATCATGATATGTTAGATTTTTGTCATCCGACGGTACTGAAGCTGAAAAGTTATGACCGACAGAATAGAACAGAGTATCTGAAGACTGTTTATGCCTATGTTTCTAATATGAAAAATCTCATCGCAACTGCGGAGAAACTTTTCATACACCGAAATACTCTATCGTACAGGATGTCCAAGATACGGGAGCTTATTGGGGAGTGCCTGGACGACGATGAAATAGCGATGAAAATCTTTTTATCTTATAAGATTCTTGAATATACGGGTAAGCTGTAGACTCTTGTGCAATTGCGACAAGGTCTGCGGCTTTTTTCTATTTTTCTGCACGATGAAGTCGGAGCAATATATGTGATATTATCAAATTGTGAAAAAAAACACAAACATCGTCTAAGAAGATTTAATACCATATCAATGATTTGGGAGGAAGTCAAATGAATTTTGAGAACTTGTTTACCCCATTTAAAATTGGAAAAATGGAAGTGAAAAACCGTATTGCCATGGCACCGATGGGGCTTAATGCCGGACATAAGGACGGTACTATCGATACAGATGAAATCGATTACTTTGAAGAAAGGGCAAAAGGCGGTACAGGGATGATCATCATGGGTTGCCAGTTCCTGACTCAGGAACTTGCCCAGGGTTCCCTTGAAGGTTATCTGGACTCAACGTATGTTATTCCGCAACTGACGTCACTGTGTGAAGCGGTTCAACGTTACGGAACGAAAATGGTTGCCCAGTTAAGCTGTGGTACCGGCAAAAATGCGTTTGCCAATATGTACGGCGAACCACCAGTATCGGCATCAGCCATTCCGTCCATGTTCAATCCTGAATTAATCTGCCGCGCTTTAACAGTGGAAGAAATCAAGACGATTATGAAGCAATTCACATATTCAGCTAAACTGCTGAAAGATGCTGGGTTTGATGCGATCGAAGTTCACGCCCATGCAGGATATCTCGTTGACCAGTTCATGAGTGCTATCTGGAATAAAAGGGAAGACGAATACGGTGGAAGTTTGGAAAAACGCATGCGCTTTGCGGTGGAAATCGTTCAGTCAATCCGCTCAGCCATCGGTCCAGATATGCCGATTATTTTCAGAATGGCAATGAAACATAATTTTGAAGGTGGAAGAACACTTGAAGAAACACTTCCGTTATTAAAATATCTGGAAGATGCTGGCGTTGATGCCTTTGATATTGATACCGGCAGCTATGAAAATATTGATTATATCTTCCCACCGGCATATCTGGGGGATGCTTGTATGGCTGAGATTTGTGAACCGACAAGAAAAGTAACAAGCAAACCAATCTTAAATGCTGGTAACCATACACCGGAAACCGGGCTGGCTCTGATTGAAGCGGGACATGCGGATTTTGTTCTGATGGGACGTCCGCTGATTGCAGAACCTTACATGGCGAAAAAACTGATGAAAGACAAGAGAGACGAAGTACGTCCATGCATCCGTTGTAATGAAGAATGTATCGGAAGGATTCTCAACCGTCTGACAAAAATCAGCTGTGCCGTCAATCCAGCTACGGGATTTGAAAAACGCTTCGAGCTGGTTAAGACCACTGATCCTAAGAAAGTAGTTATTGTCGGCGGTGGGCCAGGCGGTATGGAAGCGGCTCGTACGGCGGCTTTGATCGGACATGACGTTACGCTTTTCGAAGCAGCGGAAAAGCTTGGCGGCCAGTTGAGAAGTGCGGCGACACCTGCATTTAAAAGCCAGCTTAGGGAATTAGTGACTTGGTACAAACATCAGCTGGAAATCCTGAATGTTAAAGTGGATTTAAATACAATGGTTACCGCAGATTCATCAGTGCTTGCTGATGCGGATGAAATCTTTGTTGCGACGGGAGCGGTACCTTTGAAAGTGAACATCAAAGGGATTGAGAACACAGTTGATATTCTTCAAGCTCACCTCGATGAAACCAGATTGGTAGGCGACCACATCATCTATTGTGGCGGCGGTTTATCCGCATGTGATTCGGCAATTGAAACGGCTATGAAAGGGAAAAAAGTCACCGTTGTCGAAATGCTGGATGAAGTTGCAATCGGTGATCACTTTATAAATAAAGCTTCCTTGATTCCAATGATGATTAACAACGGTGTGACAATCTGTACAGGACACAAGGTGCTTGAAATCCTGCCAAACGGCGTCAAAGCGATGAAAAAAGATGGTACAGAAGCATTTATTGAAGGAACGACGGTTGTAGCGTCCTTCGGTATGGTTCCGAATACCGCAGTTGCAAGAGCAATTGACGAAAAGTATCACAACAAGACACGAATCATTGGTGACTGTAATAAAGTCGGAAAAGTGGGCGGCGCTGTACGAGCTGGTATGTATGCGGCGATGAGTATCGATTAGATGAGGTATTAGATAACGTTTCTGACCAGATCTCTTGATTGAATGACATAGAAAAATGCAAGGTTTTAAGCCCTCGATGTGTTTCATGGGAACATATCGAGGGTTTTTTTTGAGCAAAATCACAACAAGTTGATTAAATTCACCGGTGTTGAGATAATGAAGCGAAATGATCTTACTTCAACGTACTGATAAAAAAGATTTGGTAAAAGTTTGAGAGGGTGGTGGGCTATGTCTAACATAATCGAACAGGTAAGGCAGGAACTAATCAATAATTCAGACGAAACGACAAAGGAAAGCGGCAAAAGATTTTTTAAGGAAGAAGTAAGGGTCTATGGCGTAAAAACGATGACAGTCTCGAAAATTTCCAAAGAGGCATTTAAAAGCATCAAGAAGCTTTCCAAAAAAGAAATATTTGATTTATGCGAACAGCTGTGGATTTCCGGAATGATGGAGGAAGCTTTCATTGCCTGCAATTGGGCATATGCAATCAAGAAGCAGTACACTGAAGATGATTTTCTTCTGTTCGAAAGATGGGTAGCTGAATATGTGACCAACTGGGCAACTTGTGATACTTTCTGCAACCACACTGTTGGAACATTCTTGGAAATGTATCCAGGGTATATAGAAAAATTAAAAGATTGGACAAAATCCCAAAACAGATGGGTTAGGCGGGCGTCA
>NZ_JBAWAZ010000096.1:0-12696 GCF_049589555.1 Trichococcus sp. | reverse complement strand
TCCAGACGATGGCGCGACTCTGTGTACTGGAACAGACGGGTGTCTTCCAGATAGACTTCACTCTTGACGACGACGACGTGTGTGTCATCCTTCAGATCCATCAGCTTGTGATCTTCCCGTGTCGCCGCCTCTACGACGAATTCCTTTTTGGCATAAGCGATATTCAGGCCCAATTCATTCTCCAAGTACGCATAGATCGAATTTTCGGCAGCTTCGGAAGGGATCTGTTCGATGATGTCATGGAAGAGGTAGTCCTTATCCATGATGACGACTTCCCCGGCAATCTTCCGCAACCGGATGAGGGAAATCACTTCTCGGCCGGGATCCACCTTCAGATCTTCAGCCAGGAATTCCGGAATGGTCTCGAGCTTATTCTTGATGACGATCGTTTCATTCGGGATCTGCTGGGAATCCTGCAGCTCTTTGAAACTGGTCAGCCCGGAAACGGGGAAGTTGAACCGTCGGATGTCCAGTACGATCGAACCTTTGCCCTGCTTCTTCTGGATATAGCCACCTTCCAGCAACAGCGCCAAAGCCTTTCTGATTGTTTCCCGTGAAACCTTATAATGGTCCGAAAGGGTCTTTTCGCTGGGCAACAGGGATCCGGTTTCGAATTCTGCATGCTCAATTTTTTTTCTCAAATCCATATAGATATCGAAGAATTTATTCATGATCATCGAGCCTCCTGTGAGTGGATGGGTTTGTTGGAAATAAAATAAGTAAGTTGAAAGAAAACATATTTAATAATATTATTCCATTTTATTCTATAGGATTAAAACAGAAATAAAAAGGAAATCAGTAATTTTTTAGTTTGGAAGGGTTTGCATATGGTTATTTTATCATATTATTGCCATTTATGGGGCGGAAGAGTTGATTTTTGAATAAAAAAAGCGGCGTTTTTTTAATGCAAACTTCGGGTATCCATTCTCCGGATTGGAATCAAAACAGATTATTTCCGAACGAAAACACCAATTGTTACCAAAAACGTTTGGAATAATGAGAGATGATGTGCTATATTAAAAATGAAAAATTGATAATGGGGGAAAAATGGATGAATACGATTGTTTCTGTCGTAATGGGTAGTACTTCTGACTGGGAAACTATGAAAGAAGCTTGCTTGATACTGGATGAATTCGGCATCGCTTATGAAAAGAAGGTCGTTTCGGCTCACCGGACACCGGATCTGATGTTCACCTTTGCTGAACAAGCACGGGCTGCGGGAACGAAAGTCATCATTGCCGGCGCAGGCGGCGCAGCGCACCTTCCGGGTATGATCGCTGCGAAAACGACGCTTCCGGTCATCGGTGTTCCAGTCCAATCGCGCGCATTGAGCGGCATGGATTCTTTGTTGTCCATCGTCCAGATGCCCGGCGGTGTTCCGGTTGCGACGGTAGCCATCGGCAAAGCAGGGGCAATCAATGCCGGTCTGCTTGCGGTGCAAATCCTTTCGATCGAAAATCAAGATTTGGCCGATCAATTGGAAAAGAGACGTGAAGATTTAAAACAAAAAGTATTGGAAAGCAGTGAAGACCTTGTATAAAGTACTGAAACCAAATGACGTAATCGGCATCATCGGCGGGGGGCAATTAGGGCGCATGCTGGCTCAGTCTGCGAAGCGGATGGGATTCACCGTCGGGATTTTGGATCCGGGCGAAAATTGCCCAGCAGCCCAAGTAGCGGATTGGCACATCCAGGCGGCATACGCTGACGCGGTGGCATTGCGTGAACTGGCTGAAAAATCCGATGTCGTGACATTCGAATTTGAGAATATCGATGCGGCAGCGCTGCAGGAAGTGGAAACACTGTCCAGCATTCCGCAAGGCAGCGGAATTTTGACGATTACGCAAGACCGCATCAAGGAGAAGGAATTCCTTCAATCCGCCGGGGTATCGATTGCGCAATTCGCAGTAGTTGAAAATGCGGAACAACTGGATGCGGCCATCGCCAAAATCGGCTATCCGAGTGTTTTAAAAACGACCCGTTTCGGGTATGATGGTAAGGGACAGGTTGTCCTGAAATCGGAAGCGGATAAAGAAGAAGCCATGAAGTTGGCGGCGGACAGCATCTGCGTTTTGGAGGCTTGGGTTCCTTTCACCAAAGAGCTTTCGGTCATGATCGTACGCAACCAAAAAGGCGAAGCTACAGTATTCCCGGTTTCCGAAAATATCCACATCAATAATATTCTGCACGAATCGATTGTGCCGGCCCGCGTCACAGCTGCGGTAGCCGAAAAAGCAAACAAAGCAGCCCACCAGATTGCCGATGCGCTTCAATTGGTGGGTACGCTTGGCATCGAAATGTTCCTGGCAGCGGATGACACGATCTTCATCAATGAGTTGGCGCCGCGTCCGCATAATTCGGGCCATTACACAATCGAAGCAATGAACGTTTCCCAATTTGATGCCCATATCCAAGCAGTCGCCGGATTGCCGATGCCGACAGCGCGGCAATTGTCGCCTGCCATCATGGTCAATATCCTTGGACAGCATATGGAAGGCACGATCGCGCTGCGGGAAGAAAAAGCGGATTGGTCTTTCCATTACTACGGCAAAGCGGAATCACGCACAGACAGAAAAATGGGACATATCACCATTTTGACGGATGATCAAGAAGCAACCTTAAAAGAAATAGACAACACCCGAATCTGGAACGGAGGAACAATTTAAAATGATTACACGTTATACACGCCCTGAGATGGCTGAGGTTTGGTCCGAATACAATCGTTACAAATGCTGGTTGGAGGTCGAAATCCTGGCTGATGAAGCTTGGGCTGCCTTAGGCGAAATCCCTGCGGAAGACGTGGCTAAAATCCGCGCGAATGCAACTTTTGACATCGACCGTATCCTTGAAATCGAAAAAGAGACCAGACATGATGTAGTGGCGTTCACACGCGCCGTTTCCGAATCGCTGGGAGAAGAAAGAAAATGGGTCCACTATGGCCTTACGAGTACCGATGTGGTCGATACTGCCTACGGTTACCAATTGAAACAAGCCAATGATATCCTGCGCAAGGATCTGCAGAACATGCTGGAAATCATCGGCGAAAAAGCGAAAGAACACAAAAAGACTGTCTGCATGGGCCGTACGCACGGTGTACATGCGGAACCTACGACATTCGGATTGAAACTGGCTACCATGTATTCGGAAATGAAACGCAACATCGAGCGTTTTGAACACGCAGCTAAAGGCGTTGAAGCAGGGAAAATCAGCGGGGCTGTTGGGACTTTCGCAAACATCCCGCCATTCGTTGAGGAGTACGTCTGCGAAAAATTGGGCACAAGACCGCAAGAAATTTCGACGCAGGTTCTGCCGCGCGATCTGCATGCCGAATATATGGCAACGATCGCTCTGATTGCGACAAGCATCGAACGCTTCGCTACTGAAATCCGTGGACTGCAGAAATCGGAAACCCGTGAAGTGGAAGAATTCTTCGCGAAGGGCCAAAAAGGTTCTTCAGCTATGCCGCACAAACGCAACCCGATCGGTTCCGAAAATATGGTAGGCCTTGCGCGCGTCATCCGCGGCTACATGGTCACTGCTTACGAGAATGTAGGCTTATGGCATGAACGCGACATTTCCCACTCTTCAGCGGAACGGATCATCCTGCCGGACGCAACGACATTGTTGAACTACCAATTGAACCGTTTTGCGAACATCATCAAGAACTTGACAGTGTTCCCTGAGAATATGCTCCGCAACATGAATGCGACTTTCGGCTTGATCTATAGCCAACGCGTTCTGTTGAAATTGATCGACAAAGGCATGAGCCGTGAAGAAGCTTATGACTTGGTACAGCCGAAGACTGCCCTCTCATGGGATAATCAGACCGATTTCCGTCCATTGGTGGAAGCGGACGAAGTCATTATGGCAAAATTAACGAAAGAAGACATCGCTGATGCCTTCAACTATAACTATCACTTGAGTCACGTCGACGAAGTATTCGAAAGACTTGGTTTAGGCGACTGATGGAAAGGCTGGGACTACGGTTCCGGCCTTTTTCTGTACACCGGATGCCTTGGAAACAGTGAAGAAAAACCGGAATTTATTTCAATTTTCATGAAAATCCCATTGACAAGCGGGTGGCAGATGATACAATATAAACGAATGAATAAGGCGTTTATACAAATTAATGTTCGGATTTAGAAAGGGACGGGAACGATGGAAAGAAAAGAATTGCTTTATACTGGGAAAGCTAAAAAGATGTACGCTACAGATCAGGAAAATGTCCTTTGGGCAGAATACCTAAATCAAGCTACCGCATTAAACGGCGTAAAGAAGGACACTATCGAGGGCAAAGGCAGACTCAACAACCAGATCACCGGCCGTATCTTCGAGTATCTGGCTGAAAAGGGTATCGCGAGCCATTACATCCAAGAACTATCAGAAACCGAACAATCAGTAAAAAGAGTCAATATGTTTCCATTGGAAGTGGTTGTCCGTAATGTATCCGCAGGAAGCTTCGCGAAACGCTTCGGCATGGAGGAAGGCATCGATTTGCCGTTCCCTGTTTTGGAGTTCTATTACAAAGACGATGCGCTCAACGATCCTTTCATCAACGATGCCCATGTACAAGTTCTGGGAGCGGCAACTGAAGAAGAAGTTGCGGAAATCAAGAAGCAAGCGCTGAAGATCAATGGAGCCTTGATCGAGATGTTCAAGGCAATCGGCATCCGCCTGATCGATTTCAAAATCGAATTCGGCAAGACTGCTGAGGGAGAAATCATCCTGGCTGATGAAATCTCACCTGATACATGCCGCCTTTGGGATATCGAAACGAACGAACACTTGGATAAAGACATCTACCGCCGTGACTTGGGAGATCTGATCCCAGTCTACGTGGAAGTGCTGGACCGCCTGAACAAAATGTAAGCCATCCGAATGCAACCAACGAATAAACAAAAAAACAAAAAAATAAAAAAACAAAAGCGAGGAATTTGGACATGTATAAAGTAACCGTGTATGTAACGTATAAAGACTCAGTATTGGATCCGCAAGGGGAAGCCGTGAAGGGTGCCGTCCACCGTATGGGCTACCCGACAATCGAAGATATCCGCATCGGAAAATATTTTGAAATCCAAGTCTCCAAAGATGAAGAGAACGTTGAACAAGTCATCGAAGAGATCTGCGACAAGTTGCTGGCTAACGTGGTTATGGAAACTTACCGTTATGAAATCCAGGAGGTTGAAGCTTAATGAAATTCGCTGTCATCGTTTTTCCTGGATCTAACTGTGATTTAGATATGTATGCAGCCATTAAAGATATTCTTGGAGAAGATGCAGAGTATGTGCAACATTATGAAACAAGCCTTGAAGGTTTCGATGCTGTCCTATTGCCCGGCGGATTCACTTATGGCGATTACTTGCGTACAGGTGCGATTGCCCGCTTTGCAAACATCATGAGCGAAGTTGTTCGTTTCGCTGAAGAAGGCAAGCCTGTATTCGGCACTTGCAACGGATTCCAGATTTTGGCTGAAGCCGGCTTATTGCCTGGTGCTTTGCGCCGCAATGACACATTGAAGTTCGTCTGCAAACCGCAGGATCTTAAAGTCGTGAATGCCGATACGCAATTCACTTCCCTCTATAAAGAAGGCGAAATCATCTCTGTTCCGATCGCGCATGGTGAAGGAAACTACTTCTGCGATGCAGAGACTTTGGCGGACCTGAAAGCCAATAACCAAATCGTATTCACTTAT
Source organism: Trichococcus sp. (assembly GCF_049589555.1). Taxonomy (GTDB): domain Bacteria; phylum Bacillota; class Bacilli; order Lactobacillales; family Aerococcaceae; genus Trichococcus. The sequence continues at coordinate 7,004 of NZ_JBAWAZ010000096.1, read as the reverse complement.
GCCAACGGCAACCCGAACGGAAGCATCGAAGACATCGCCGGCATCATCAACAAAAAAGGCAACGTCCTAGGCATGATGCCTCACCCGGAGCGTGCTGTCGAAGCTTTACTGGGATCAGCGGACGGCCTGCGCCTGTTCCAATCCATGGTTGAAAATTATAAGAAGGAGCTGAACAAATAATGGCATTTTTAGAACCAACGCCAGAACAAGTAAAAGAATCCAAAATTTATCGTGAATGGGGTCTGACAGACGAAGAGTACGGCACAATCTGCGATAAAATTTTGCATCGTTTGCCGAATTATACTGAAGCTGGCCTGTTTGCCGTTATGTGGAGCGAACACTGTTCTTATAAAAATTCAAAACCAGTCCTGAGAAAATTCCCTACTACCGGCCCGCAAGTATTGCAAGGACCTGGTGAAGGCGCTGGTATCGTGGATATCGGCGACGGCCAAGCTGTCGTTTTCAAAGCGGAAAGCCACAACCACCCATCAGCTATCGAGCCTTATGAAGGCGCAGCTACCGGTGTTGGCGGAATCATCCGTGACATCTTCAGCATGGGCGCACGCCCAATTGCGATCCTGGACTCTTTGCGTTTCGGCGAATTGGACAATGAGCGCACGAAACACATCTTCGAAGAAGTCGTTGCCGGCATCAGCGGTTACGGCAACTGTATCGGCATCCCGACTGTCGGCGGCGAAACGGTATTCGACCCTTGCTACAGAGGCAATCCGTTAGTCAACGCAATGTGCGTCGGCTTGATCGATCAAAAAGATATGCAAAAAGGTCAAGCTGCCGGAGTCGGCAACTCGATCATGTACGTGGGTGCAAAAACAGGCCGCGATGGTATCCATGGTGCCACTTTCGCTTCCGAAGAATTCAAGGAAGAGGAAGAAGCTCAACGTTCGGCTGTCCAAGTCGGCGATCCGTTCATGGAAAAATTATTGATGGAAGCTTGTTTGGAATGCATTTATGACTACTCCGACGCTTTGGTTGGTATCCAGGACATGGGTGCTGCCGGATTGGTCTCTTCAAGCTCGGAAATGGCTTCAAAAGCAGGCAGCGGCTTGTTGTTGAACCTTGATGACGTTCCGCAGCGCGAAACAGAAATGACACCTTACGAAATGATGCTTTCCGAGTCGCAGGAGCGTATGCTGTTGTGCATCAAGAAGGGCGAAGAGCAACGCATCGTCGACCTATTCAAAAAATATGAATTGGATGCAGTCGTGATCGGTGAAGTTACCGATGATGGCATGTACCGTCTATCCCATGCAGGCAAAGTGGTGGCTGAACTTCCGGTTGATGCTTTGGCTGAAGACGCACCGGTCTACTACAAACCGACTGCAGTGCCTGCCCGCATCGCTGAATTCGCAGCTATGGAAGATTACAAACCTGTCTTCACATCAGCGCAGGATACATTAGTGGCTTTATTGCAACAAGCGACGCTGGCTTCCAAGAAGAGCGTCTATGATACATATGATTCCATGGTCCGCACCAGCACGGTCGTAGGCCCAGGAAGCGATGCTGCAGTCGTCCGCGTCCGCGGCACCAAAAAAGCGATCGCAATGACAACGGACTGCAACGGCCGTTACCTGTATTTGAATCCGGAAATCGGCGGACAGATCGCTGTCGCTGAAGCTGCCCGCAACATCGTTGCCAGCGGCGGAAAACCATTGGCGATCACAGACTGCTTGAACTACGGAAATCCTGATAAGCCAGAAATTTTCTGGGAATTAAGCACTTCCGCAGACGGTATCTCTGAAGCTTGCCGCCAATTGGATACGCCTGTCATCTCAGGGAACGTTTCCCTTTACAATGAAACCGACGGCGTGGCCGTTTATCCGACACCGATGATCGGTATGGTCGGCTTGATCGAGGATCTTGCGCACATCACTACGCAAGCCTTCAAAACTGCAGGCGACCGCATTATCCTGATCGGCGATACAAAAGCTGACTTCAACGGTTCCGAACTGCAAAAAATGGAATTGGGCAAAATCGAAGGAAAACTGATGGACTTTGACTTGGCTGTCGAAAAAGAGAACCAAGCGAATGTGCTGAAAGCAATCAAAGCTGGTCTGATCGCAAGCGCGCATGACTTATCAGAAGGCGGCTTGGCTGTCGGCTTGATGGAGAGCGTCTTTGACACTGGCCTAGGTTTTGACGTAACGGTTGCCATGGATAAAACGTTGTTGTTCAGCGAAACGCAATCACGCTTCATCCTGACCGTGAAACCTGAAAATGTTGCCGCTGTGGAAGCGATCTTCGGATCAGCTGCTGCACAAATCGGAACAGTGACTGCTGACGCTGTCGCAAAAATCGCTGCCGAGAACGAAACAATCAATTTAGACGTGAAAGAAGTACAAACGAAATGGGAGGAGGCTATTCCATGCTTGCTGAAACAAAAAGCTTAAACGAAGAATGTGGCGTATTCGGCATTTGGGGAGACGACAATGCCAGCCAGTTGACTTACTTCGGTTTGCACAGCTTGCAGCACCGCGGACAAGAGGGTGCAGGGATAGTTTCATGTGATGAAGGGAAATTGTTGGTGCACCGCAATCTTGGTCTGATCAGCGAAGTCTTCAAAGACGGAAATGATCTGCAGAGGTTGACCGGAAACCGTGCCATCGGGCATGTGCGTTACTCCACTTCCGGACAGAACAGCATCGAAAATGTGCAGCCGTTTTTGTACCATTTCTATGATATGGACATCGCCATTTGCCACAACGGCAACTTGGTGAATGCCAAATCATTACGCCGCAATCTTGAGGAAAATGGCGCCATCTTCCATTCGACTTCGGATACGGAAGTTCTGATGCATCTGATCAGACGCAGCCAGAAAGACAGCTTGATCGAAAAGATTAAAGAGAGCTTGAATCAGGTTAAGGGCGGCTTCACTTATATCCTTTTGACCGAAGAGAAAATGTTCGGTGCCGTCGATCCGAATTCATTCCGTCCGCTTGTCATCGGCCAATTGCCGAATGGCGCGTATGTGATGGCCAGCGAAACGTGTGCCATCGATACGATCGGCGCTGATTTTGTCCGCAACGTCAACGCCGGCGAACTGGCGATCATTGACGACAACGGCTTGACGATCGAAAAATATACCGACGATACAACCATCTCCATCGCTGCGATGGAGTATATCTACTTCGCGCGTCCGGATTCCAATATTGCCGGCGTGAATGTGCATACTGCGCGCAAGCGGATGGGAACGCGTTTAGCCATCGAAGCACCTGCAGTGACAGCCGATATCGTCATCGGTGTGCCCAACTCTTCCTTGTCCGCAGCGAGCGGATTCGCGGAAGAAAGCGGAACGCCTTACGAAATGGGACTGATCAAGAATCAATATGTCGGACGTACGTTCATCCAACCGACGCAGGAGCTGCGCGAATTGGGCGTAAAAATGAAGTTGTCCGCCGTAAAAGGCGTCGTCCAAGGCAAGAGCGTCGTCATGGTGGATGATTCCATCGTGCGCGGGACGACCAGCAAACGCATCGTGACTTTATTGAAAGAAGCGGGAGCCAAAGAAGTGCATGTCCGCATCTCTTCTCCGCCTTTGATCTACCCAAGTTTTTACGGCATCGACATCAGCAAGTCAGCCGAACTGATCGCCGCTAAAATGACCGTAGATGAAATCTGTGAATACATCGGTGCGGACAGCTTGTCTTTCCTTAGCCAAGAGGGTCTGATCGATTCAATCGGTTTGAAATTTGATATGCCGTATTCTGGCTTGTGCATGGACAGCTTCAACGGGGACTACCCGACTGGGCTCTATGACTATGAAGCGGATTACGTGAACAATATGACAGCTATCCAAAAAGAGAATCTAAAGGGAGGACAAGTTTGATGGAAAACGCATATGCAAAAGCGGGTGTGGATGTCACAGCCGGTTATGAAACAGTAAGCCGCATCAAGAAACACATCGACCGCACAAAACGTCCAGGCGTTTTTGGCGAAGTCGGCGGATTCGGCGGAAACTTTGACCTTTCTGAATTGAACTACAAAAAACCTGTGCTTGTATCGGGTACGGACGGTGTCGGCACGAAGCTGATGCTGGCCATCGAAGCCGGAAAATTCGATACGATCGGGATCGATTGTGTCGCAATGTGCGTCAACGATGTCGTAGCGCAAGGTGCAGAACCTCTTTATTTCTTGGATTATGTAGCTGTCGGTAAAAACCGTCCGGAAAAATTGGAGCAGATCGTTGCTGGCGTAGCTGAAGGCTGCGTCCAAGCCGGAGCTGCCCTGATCGGCGGAGAAACAGCTGAAATGCCCGATATGTACGATCCGGAAGATTTCGATTTGGCTGGATTTACGGTAGGGATTGCGGAAAAAGATGCTTTGTTGACACCTGCATTGATCAAAGAAGGGGATGTGTTGGTTGGATTGCCTTCGTCAGGCATCCACTCGAACGGCTACTCCTTGGTGCGCAAAATCTTCTTCAAGGACAATGACTACAAATTGGCCGACAAGGTTGAAGGCATCGAAGACCAAGAATTGGGCGACGTTTTATTGACGCCTACAAGAATCTACGTGAATGCTCTATTGCCGTTGATCAAAAAACAGCTGCTGCATGGCGTTGCCCACATCACAGGCGGCGGCTTCGTCGAAAACGTGCCGCGCATGCTTCCTGAGAACGTCCAAGCGGAAATCAAATTAGGCAGCTGGCCTGTCTTGCCGATCTTCCAAGTGATGGAAAAAATCGGCAAGATTCCGGCTCTTGAAATGTACGAAATCTTCAACATGGGCATCGGCATGGTGCTGGCAATCGCTCCCGAAAACTTAACGGAAGCGCTCGGCGTTCTGACCGAGAATGATGAAAAAGCATACGTGATCGGATCTGTGGCTGCAAAAACATCAGAAAAAGAGGTTATCCTGAAAGAGGCTCAAGCATGAGGATAGCTGTCTTTGCTTCAGGAAACGGCTCGAATTTTCAAGCCATCGCCGAAGCCATCGCGTCAGGCGAAGTGGATGCGACGATCGCTTTCCTGTTCTGCGACAAGCCGAAAGCATATGCGATCGAGCGCGCCAAACAATACAATATCCCGGTGATCTCCTTTACGCCGAAAGGCTTCGAGGATCGGGTCGCCTACGAAAATGAAATTTTGAAGCATTTGGCTGAGGAGAAGGTCGACTTGGTTGTCTTGGCCGGCTATATGCGGATCGTTGGACCGACTTTGCTATCGGCCTACGCCGACCGCATCGTCAACATCCACCCGTCCTTGCTGCCGGATTTCCCGGGTCGGCATGGCATCCAGGACGCTTTCGAAGCAGGCGTTCCGGATACCGGCGTCACTGTCCATTTCGTTGATGAAGGGGTCGATACCGGCCCAATCATCGCCCAAGAAAAAGTGGCGATCCTTCCGGAGGATACGCTGGAGACTTTGGAGACCCGTATCCATCAAGTGGAGCACCGGATTTTCCCGCAAGTGATCCAGCAATTGGCTCAAAAGAATAAAGGCTAACAAAATGGATGAGGACTCCGCGCTTGCGGAAGTCCTTCCTTTTGTTAAAACCGCATTAATCCATCATAAATTTAAGGAGTGACACACAGTGACAAGAGCATTGATCAGTGTTTCAGATAAAACAGGCGTTGTAGCATTTGCGCAGGCACTAGCAGCAAAAGGAATCGAAATCATCTCAACTGGCGGAACGAAGAAGGCTTTGGAAGAGGCAGGCGTACCGACTATTTCCGTAGAGGATGTAACCGGCTTTCCTGAAATGATGGACGGCCGCGTAAAAACGTTGCATCCACTGATCCATGGCGGACTTTTGGGCCGACGTGATCTTGCGGACCATATGCAAGCCATGAAAGAGCACAATATTGCACCGATCGATTTCGTTGTCGTCAACCTTTACCCGTTCAAAGAAACGATCAGCAAAAACGATGTGACTTTGGCTGATGCCATCGAAAACATCGACATCGGCGGCCCAAGCATGCTCCGCAGCGCGGCTAAGAACTACGCAAGCGTAACTGTTTTGACCGATCCGATCGACTATGCAAAAGTCCTTGCCGAATTGGAAGCTGCAGGCGAAACGACTTTCGAGACGCGCCAAGCTTTGGCTGCAAAAGTGTTCCGTCATACAGCCAGCTATGATGCTTTGATCGCGCAATATTTGACTAATGTGGTCGGCGAAACCGAACCTGAAAAATTGACAGTGACTTATGATCTGAAACAGAGCCTGCGTTACGGAGAAAACGGCCATCAAACCGCGACTTTCTACCAAGAACCGTTGGCTGTGCCGTTCTCGATCGCTAGTGCGGTCCAATTGCACGGAAAAGAATTGTCCTACAACAACATCAAAGATGCTGATGCAGCTATCCGTATCGCCCGCGAATTTGACGAGCCGGCTGTGGTTGCCGTTAAGCACATGAATCCATGCGGCGTCGGTATCGCAGACGACATCGATGCAGCCTTCGATCGTTGCTATGCAGCTGATCCTGTCTCCATCTTCGGTGGCATTGTGGTTGCGAACCGTCCTTTGGATGTGGCGACTGCCGAAAAACTGAACAGCATGTTCCTGGAAATCGTTCTGGCGCCAAGCTATACGGAAGAGGCTCTAGCCATTTTATTCAAGAAGAAAAATGTCCGTATCATGACTTTGGATTTCTCGGCTGCAAAAGCAGGCGGAAAAGAATTTGTCTCCGTATTGGGCGGCATGTTGGAACAGACGCAAGACATCAACACAGAAGACGTGCCTGCTAATTGGGAAGTCATGACCGAACGTCAACCGACTGAAGACGAAATGAAAGCAATGGATTTCGCCTGGAAAGTTGTTAAACACGTGAAGAGCAATGCCATCGTATTGGCAAACAGCAAACAGACAGTCGGCATCGGCGCAGGCCAGATGAACCGTGTCGGATCCGTCAAAATCGCAATCGAGCAAGCTGAAGCGGCCAACGCCATCGAAGGCGCTGTATTGGCGAGTGATGCTTTCTTCCCGATGAACGACAGCGTGGAATATGCTGCCAAACACGGCATCAAAGCGATCGTTCAACCAGGCGG
>NZ_JBAWAZ010000095.1:0-1857 GCF_049589555.1 Trichococcus sp. | reverse complement strand
GTATGCTTCCAGGAAGCGATAGTTTTGCTGAGCTGTGATCTTCGCAGCTGCAAAGACATCGACGACACTGACCATCGAGGCTAAGGACGAGGCCTTAACCAGGCCTATCAATAGATTGCTGAACATCGGTAAAGAGATAGGGATTGCTTGCGGCAACAGAACCCGGCGAATCGTTTGAAGGTTGGTCATTCCCATCGATTTTGCTGCATCGAACTGCCCTTTTTTGACAGCCGCAAATGCCCCGCGAAAAATCTCGCTGCTGTTGATCGTGGCCAATAGACTCAATGCGGAAATGGCAATCCATACCATGTTGAAATCCCTGAACCGAAGTGACCAATTCATGGATTCCGACCAAACATCAAACTGTTTGGAAGCGACCAAGTACAGCGCAAGAATGATCAGCACCATGGGAATGCCCTTCAACAAAGTGACAACCACTTGAAAAAATTGGCTCAGTCCTTTGATGCGATAAAGTCGGATCAGCGCTATCCCTAACCCTAAAATAACGCCGATGACTATCGCTGTGATGGCCATGAATAATGTTGTGCCAATGTATTGGCTTGCTACTTTCAATGATTGGATCATCACCTCAAATTTGAAACTCATGGCCCTCATCCTTTCTTATTCTGGCACGTAATCACCATCTAAGTATTCTTCGGAAAGTTCTTTAATGGTTCCATCCGCTTTCAGTTCCTCTAATGCTGTATTCACGGCATCAATCAAGGCTTGATCGGTTTTTTTGTTGAATAGCAGGTAAGCATCCGAATTATGGACTGGTTCGCTGCCGATTGCTAAGTTTTCATTAAAGGATTTATTCCAGTTATCCACTTGATATTTTGGTGCCAAAGATGCATCCACAGCACCTGAGGTAATCGCTTGAACGATCTGTTCGTTGTTGTATTCGCCATAAACTAATTCAAAAGCATCCGGATTTTCTTCTAAATACGTTTCAGCCATTGCTGCTTGGTTTGTTGCGGTTGTAGCATAGACTTTTTTCCCGGCAAGATCGTCGAAGGTCTCATAAACCGTTCCTGCATCCGGATCCGATACGATGTACGTATCCCATACTACGTAGCCGACATCCCCATATACAAATTTCTCTTGGCGCTCTGCATTTATTTCAAGTTCGAAGGCTGCCATCTGAACCTTATCGCTCTCTAAATTTGACAATGTTGTCGGGAAGTCCGCTCCTTCAAAAGTAAACGTGTAATCCGTCAGTTTTTCATCAATAGCTTTCACTACAGCGACATCATAGCCATCATATTCGCCGTTTTCATCCAAATACGCATATGGCAGAGCTTCATTCCCTGTACCTACTTTAACCTCTGTTGCGCCGCTGTCGGCTGCACTCTCGGTTTCAGCAGAGCCGCTGCTGCACCCAGCCAAGATAACCCCTGCCATCAATAAACTTGCTCCAAATCCCAATGTTGTCTTTTTCATAATAATTCCTCCTCAGTTAGTCTCGATTTTTTGGACCTTTTTCAATTGAACCTTTTTATTTTTAAATAGTAATAACTTTGGTAGTTGAAACGACGACTTTTTCGCTTCAGCGAAATTCATCCGTTTCTCCAACACGTCAAAGACTCGTTCAAGAATAATGCTCAATGTAATAAACAGAACTGCCGCGCCTACGTAGCCTTCCAACGTGTGGTAGGTCACGGCACCAATGGCCCGCGCTTTCCCTACCACATCCACTATCCCGATCGTAAATGCCAACGAGGTATCCTGCAGCAAAGCGACAGTGGTTGTACCGAATGATGGTAATGCCACGAGCACAACTTGCGGAAGAATGACACGCAGGTACATTTGCGACTTCGTCAGTCCACAAGCGATGCTTGCTTCTTTCTGGGTGATGGG
>NZ_JBAWAZ010000094.1:0-5394 GCF_049589555.1 Trichococcus sp. | reverse complement strand
CCGCCGCCGCAACATAACAGGATATGGATCATATGCTTTCCTCCATTTTTTTGATAGGTACATCATAGCACTCAATGGAAGCGCTTGAAATGTTTTTTTGTTTGGATAAAGGAGGCATAGGATTGGTCCTTCGGCCGGATCGTTTTCGGATCAGCGAAGAAATCGTTCGTCAGCGCGACGATGGGCCCGACCAGGCCGATCAAAGCGATCAGGTTCGGGATGGCCATCAGCCCGTTGAACAGATCGGAAATCTCCCAGACGACATCCAGTGTCGCTACTGCTCCATAGACGATGGAACCGACGAAAAAGATCCGATAGACAAAGATGGATTTTTGGCCGGCGATGTATTCGATCGTTTTTTCGGAATAATAATACCAGGCGATGATGGTCGCGAAGGCGAATAGGACGATGCCGATGGAAATGATGTATTCCCCGCCCGGGATGACGGCGCTGAAGGCCCGATTGGACATTTCCGTGCCATCAATCGAGGCATCCTTCCAGGTTCCGCTGATGATGATCACCAAGGCGGTGATGGTGCACATGATGATCGTATCGAAGAAGACTTCGAAAGCTCCCCAACAGCCTTGGCGCGCCGGATGGTCGGTGTTGGCGGTGGAGTGGGCAATCGGAGCGCTGCCGAGACCCGCTTCATTTGTGAACACTCCCCGTGCGACACCAATCCGGGCTGCATACATCAAGGAAGCTCCTGTAAAGCCACCGACAGCCGCCGTGCCGGTGAAGGCATCCGTGAAAATTGTGGCGAGAGCGGACGGGATCTGGCTGCGCTGCATAATCAGGATAAAGATGGCCGCGCCTGTATAGATCAGCGACATGAAGGGAACCAATTTTTCCGCTACGCTTGCGATCCGCTTGATGCCCCCCACCACGACCAAGGCCACAAAGAAAGCCAAGAGCAGACCGGTTGCCAAGGCGGGTATGGAAACAGCGTCCTTCAAACTGCCGGCTACGGCATTCGCCTGGACGATGTTGCCGCCGCCGATCGAGGAAAAGGCCGTCAACAGGCAAAAAAGATAGGCCAGCTTCGGAAAACCAAGGCCTTTACTGATGTAATACATGGGGCCGCCCACATATTCACCTTTTGCGTTCTTCTCGCGGTAGGCGAGCGCTAGCGTGGTTTCCGCATATTTCGTGACCATTCCGAGGACTGCGGAGGTCCACATCCAAAAGATGGCACCTGGTCCGCCGACGCTGATGGCCACGGCCACGCCGACGATATTGCCGGTTCCGACCGTTCCGGCCAGAGCCGTGCAGACTGCCTGGAAGGGGGTGATCGTGCCGGCTTCGATTTCCTTCGGCTTCCGGAAAACCGTCTTCAGTGTGTTGGCCATCACTGTCCCGAAGCGGGTAAAGATGACGGCCCTGGTTTTGAACGTCAGATACAGCCCTGTCCCCAGCATCAGGATCAGCATAGGGATTCCCCAGATGATTGTGTCATTCAGCCATTTTACGATTTCCATCTTGATTTCCTCCTTTGGCGGAGTGCCGGCAGGAACAATAAGCGCTTCAGCGGAAGGGTGGACTTCTTATATGCCTTTATTTTTGCGCCCGTACAGACTGCTGACGGTGAGCGAGGTGCCGACCAATCCCAAAATGATGATATAGCCGGCGATGAAACCGGCCGAGATGTACCCGCTGAGCGTCAATGCAAATGCTGCCAACAGATCGGCTCCCTGGTAGGAGAGCGAGCTGAAAGCCAGATAAGAGGCTTGCTTGTCTTCAGGGACAAGGTCGACTTTGCGGGCATTGATGTTCGGGGAGGAAGCCAACTCGCCGACGGTCGCCAAGATCATCAACGGAATCAGGATATAGATATTGTTCATGATGGCAATCAATCCATAGCTGACGACATAGATCAAAAGGCCGTAAAGGATCGTCGCCTTTTCGGATCTCTTTTCAGTGATGCGCGAAACCAAGAAAGTGAACCCGACGACAAGCAGCGTGTTGAGGACCTGCAGCAGGCTGAGCATCCTGACGCCGTCGATCGGAACCGTGAAGAGTGTCAGCGTTGCGAACTCTTTCGAAAGCCGGACGGCGGTGTAGGTCTTCAGCGAAAATTCGGCCGTGTTGAACAGCGCCATGCCCATGATCAAGAAGAGCCAACGGGTATCTTTCGCGGCGATGCTGTAGTTCGAAAATAGGTCCTTCAGCCTGTTGTTATGCTGTTTCTGCGCGGTGGCATTCGTGTAGTCCAACTGGCTCCGAAACAACAGGGCTATCGCCAGTTGCGCTATCCCGGCCACCAGAAACAGTTGGAACAGGAAGTGCTGAAAAAGGAACCCGCCGAGCGAAAAACCCAGAGCCATCGACAAATTGAAGGTCCAATATTGCCATTGATAGGCCTGTTTCCGATTTTCGACGGTGGTGCAGTCCATCAGCACTGCATCGTAAGCAGGCGAATAGAGATTGAAGGAAATGCCGCAGACAAGGTAACCGAGAATCAACCACCCATCAGCCGAAAGCAGCCCTAAAAATCTGAGGGCGATCAAAAGCAACGATCCCCCATACAAGGTTTGGAAAAGATAAAGAATTTTCTTTCTCTGGAAATTATCGGCAAGATAACCGCCGACGATGCCTGCCAAAAAGCAGACGACCACATTTGTCATGACGAGCATCCCGGTCAGCTGTGGGTTGAAGATGCCGGCCAGATAGATGACCAGGAATGGGATCGTACAGGAATAGATCAAACTGTTTAGGAAAGAACTGGCCAAAGTCGATCGGATGTTCTTTGAGAATGTTGTTGCCATAAATCACCTGTCTTATTAAAGTTTCTATACACTGAAAGTATCACAGCCGGCGGGATTTTTCCAGCCGGAGCCGCCTTCAGCGCAAGACGGACTTACTTTTTGCTGCTAAGAAAATCTTAACTTTCTTTTTATGGACAAAACACCGGTAAGTGTTTATAATCGGGGAAGAAAATCCGACTTTAGTCAGAGGCAGGCGCACGTTGTTTGCATTATACTGAAGACACAGAAAAAGGAAGCGCCGTCAGAAGGCGCAGTTCACGGAATCGATAAGATAAATTCACAGAAAATTTATGTTTGTCAGGTATAATCGGAAATAGGGCAACACCAAAAAGTGATAAGAGGTGAAGAAGTGGAATTGGAGAACACCACCCATCAAGGGATTGCATTCAACCGTAGGATCGTTCAGATTTCGACGGTAGTGGGAACAGTCGTGACACTTATCTTAGGCATTTGGATCTATCGGACAGGCTTTTTTGAAGCTGAAGGCACTTTGAAAGCGTTGTTGGCCGGAATGGGCATTTATGCTCCAGTCATTTTCTTGTTGATCCAAATCATCCAGGTCGTCTATCCCATCATTCCGGGCGGAGTAACGGTCGTGGTGGCACCTATGGTGTTCGGTCCGCTGTGGGGATTCACATACAGCTTCATCGGCGTGTTGATCGGTTCGATCATCAATTTCATCTTGGCCCGAAAATACGGCAAGACATTCGTAAGAGCGTTCGTTTCCGAAGAAACCTACAGAAAATATTATGGTTGGCTGATAAAAGGAAACCGTTTCGAATGGCTGATGGCTTCAGCCTTTGCGCTTCCCGGCTTCCCGGATGATTTTCTCTGTATGGTCGCCGGTCTTACGAAAATGTCCATGAAGCGTTTCCTGGTCATTTTTCTCTTGTTCAAGCCGATCACCCTGTACTTCTATGGCATCGGCGGGGCATCGATTGTGACTTGGGTGTTCCTGAATATGCCGACCCTCATCAAAGGTTGGTTAGCCATTCAGCCGGTCTTGCAATAAAATCCAAAATAAAAACGATGAGCCATGGAGGCTCATCGTTTTTTGCTTATTTTCTTCTGACCTTCATCAAGGCTTTTGCGATGAATGGCGCGATCAAGCCAGCTGCGACAGCTTCGCCGATTCCGTTAGTTGCGACGATGCCGGCCAGCACCTTCAACAGGTTGGAGGGATCCACATTCAGGGCTGTTGCGTATTCATTGCCATAGAAAAGGGCGATGAATCCCAACACAAGCACCGTATTGGTCAAGGATCCCAAAACGGCAGCGATGACCATCCCGCGTTTTTCCTGTTTGCGTTTCAGGAAAGCATGGAAAATTAGTCCTGCCACAAGCCCTACCATCACGCGCGGTACGACTGCGATGATCGGATTGGTCCAGAGCAGCAGATCCAACGGAGAAGCCGGCAGTGTGTAGGCCTTGACCATGCGCGCCAAGCCCCAGACAAGTCCGACAAGCATGCCGTCCTTCGTGCTCAGGACGAAAGCGGCCACGATGACCGTGATGTGGATGATGGTCGGATTCAATGGCGGAATCGGAATATTTCCAAGGAAGGGAACGAATGTCTGGATGATGATGAACGCAGACAGAATGCCCAAAATGGCGATGCGGTAAGTTTTATTTTTTTGTGTTTGCATTTCGGCTCAACCTCTTTTTATATATGCATTTCGGCAAGCGCCGATATATAGGTATTCTACCAAATAGTTCCGGAAAAAAATAGCGGCAGCGGAAGTCCTTTTAATTTCAGGATACGGTATTATTTTATTTTAGGGAGAAAAAGGGTAAAATAGCAGTATAGAGCCAGAAAGGAAGCCGCCATGAAGAAAATTTTTATAGGTTTGATACGTGGTTACCAGAAAGTGATATCTCCACTATTCCCGCCGAGTTGCCGGTATTATCCGACCTGCTCGAACTATTCGGTCCAAGCCATCCAAAAACACGGCGCAATCAAGGGCAGCCTAATGGGCATCGCACGCATTCTCAGATGTCATCCTTTCGTTAAAGGCGGGTACGATCCGGTTCCGGAACAATTCAGCATCCGCCGCAACAAAGAAGACGAACACAGCCACTCGGAGCATGAACATTTCCATGAGCACTAAGATTTTCCGGATTTTCCCATTTCAACAATCAAAGGAGAGATTAAAATGGATGAATTAAAGAAGATTTTCTTAGCAGGTGTCGGCATGACTTCCACTTCGATCGAGAAGGCTGAAAAGCTGATCAATGAGATGGTCGAAAAAGGGCGCGTTACGGTCCAGGAAGGAAAAGAACTGCAGACGGAGTTGACCCGAAAAGCCACGGGCATCGTGCCGGCGACGAAGGCGGAGCTTGAGAATCTGCCTTTCGCCAAAAAAGAGGATGTGGAAGCGCTGGAAGCCAAAATGGATGCCATCAACGCTAAACTGGACCAGTTGTTGAACAAATAAGCAATCGCAAAAGATGAAGGAGGGGTCCGGATGGCAAGAGACGAACGGTTGCATGAAATAGTCCGGATCCTGTCCTCTTACGGGCTTCAATTCCTTTATCACAATCAGGTGAAGCCGAGCCGAAAAGATCAAGATCCGGAGAACCTTCGTCTTGCTTTCGAAAAACTCGGTCCGAGTTTCATCAAAATCGGCCA
>NZ_JBAWAZ010000093.1:0-12741 GCF_049589555.1 Trichococcus sp. | reverse complement strand
ACAGATGCATTCCTTTGCGGGCGTGCCGGGGCGTTATGAAATCGTCCATCTGAAAAACGGGGTCCACTGTGTCGTCGATTACGCGCATACGCCGGAAGCGGTCAGTTCGATTCTGACATCGATGCATAAGGACGGCGCGGAGCGGATCACGCATATCTTCGGCTTCCGAGGCAACCGGGATGCATCGAAGCGGGATGAAATGATCGCGGCTTCGACTGGTCAGAGTGCGCGTTTGATCTTGACGACCGACGATCTGAACAGCATTCCGGAAGAAACGATGAGGCGGGAATATGCTGATTATCAGCATGAATTTGCAGGAATCCATAAAATCGACGTTATGATGGACAGGACATTGGCTATCCAAAGAGCAGTAAATGAGGCTCGCGAAGGCGATTGGATTCTGGTGACCGGCAAAGGCCATGAAAAATATAAGACCGCCTTTGCCTTGCCGACTTCCTCCGACAAAGAAACGGTGCTTTACCTGAAAAGTTCAGAAAAATAGTTTGTTATAAAGCTGTAAAACACTGAGAAAGAGTGTTTTGCGGTTTTTTTGTTTTGCACGGATTTTATTTCAAAAAAACAATCATCCGATCATTCCATTAAAAGAGACATACAGATGCATGAAGTGAAGGTTTGGAGGTGTGATGCGATGAGTTGACCGTACTGGACGGAATCGATATAGTAGTGGAACAAGGGCAAGTCTTCGGAGACATTTTCCGGTGGCCAGCCCGCAACAGGATAGCACTGAAAAAAGGGAGAATGATACCATGACTGCAACGCAAATGGACAAACAAACCAAAACGGAGCTCTACCAAAAAATGGTCGCTTACCGGCGTGAACTGCATGCGCACCCGGAACTTTCCGCAAAGGAATTCGCCACGACCGAGCGCATCCGTCACTGGCTAACGGAGGAAGGAATCACCATCCTTGATTACCCGCTGGAGACAGGCTTGATTGCGGATGTCGTGGGTGCATTACCGGGTCCGACCATCGCGCTGCGTGCGGATATCGATGCTTTGCCGGTCAAAGAAGCGACCGGTCTGCCGTTCCTTTCTGAAACGGAAGGGCTCATGCATGCCTGCGGTCACGATTATCATACAGCCTCCATGATTGGGGCGGCGATCCTTCTTCAAGCGAAAAAGGCACTATTGAAAGGAACTGTCCGTTTCATCTTCCAACCCGCCGAAGAGATTGCTCAAGGCGCGAAGTGGGTCGAAGAAGCCGGCGCTTTGGAGGGCGTTTCCGCCATCTTCGGGATGCACAACAAGCCGGATCTGCCGGTAGGCACGATCGGCATCCGTGAAGGCGGATTGATGGCCAGTGCGGATCGTTTTGAACTGGAGATCCACGGCGTCGGCGGTCATGCCGGCATTCCCGATTCCACAATCGATCCAATCGTCATCGCCAGCCAGATCATCATCGGTCTGCAGACGATCATCAGCCGAAACACGAGCCCATTCCATAACGCGGTCATCAGCGTCACGCAGATCCACGGCGGCAACTCCTGGAACGTCATTCCCGAAAAAGTCTATATGGAGGGCACCGTCCGCACTTTCCAAAAGGAAGATCGCGAGAAGATTCCAGCCTTGATGCGCCGGACAGCGGAAGGGATTGCATCGGGTTTCGGCGCAGTAGCGGATTTCCGTTGGCACCCATACGTTTCCATCGTGGATAATGATGCCCGCTTCAAGGCAATCTTGGAAGAAACGGCTGCCGAACAAGGCTATCGTTTTGTGGAGCCGAAACCGGTCGCCGGCGGGGAGGATTTTGCGCATTACCAGACGTTGATCCCCGGCTTCTTCGTGTTCATGGGCGTCGAAGGCACGCGCGAATGGCACCATCCAGAATTCAATCTTAAAGAGGAAGCCTTGGCTGTCGCCGCTGATTACTTCTCGGCTTTGGCGATCAAGGTGCTGGATCAATGGAAAGCCTGACAGCATTCAATGAAATAATGGCGGCTGATTTGAACTGCTTTTTTCCGCCAACACGGTTTTGACGGGTTATTTCTGAGCATTTATTCGGCAACTGAAAGAGAAACCACAAAATCCGGATTCGCGGAAGTAATATTCCTTTCGATCTTCAGCTGCTCAGGGAAAACACATATTTCAAAAGTCCGCGGATATTTTAAATGAACCCAAATTTGCGTTATAATAAAGAGGCAAGCTGCCATCCGAAAGGCGTCCAGGCAGCTATTCCAAAACTCCAAAAAAGAAAGGATCATATCTATGGCAGACATCACATTTGAAATCGTCGAGGAACTCGGCGTCCTGTCCACATCCGCAAAAGGTTGGACGAAAGAATTGAACTTGGTCAGCTGGAACGGCAGACCGCCAAAATACGACATCCGCGAATGGAGTCCGGAACACGAAAAGATGGGCAAAGGACTGACCTTCAGCGAAGAAGAGATGGCCGCCCTCGCCAAAATCTTGAAATAACCAAAAAAACCAACTGAAGCGAATCGGCTCCAGTTGGTTTTTCGATTTCAGCGTTGCGTTAAGAATGGCTTGTTCCATTGCGCTTACCGCGTTGATAGAAAAGGAACATCAAAAAGGCGGAAAGCAAGGCGGTGGCGGAACCAAAATAGAAGGGCACCTGATTGTTGAACGTATCATACAGCCATCCACCGATCAGGCTGGCCGGCAGCAGCGTCATCCCAAGGATAGCATTGTAGAGTCCCAGCCCGGTGCCTTTCTTTTCCTTGCCGATGATGTCGGATACCAACGCTTTCTGGATGCCGTCCGTCGCGGCGCTGTACAGGCCATAAAAGGCGAACAGGCCGACGATGGCGAAGGGGGTCGCTGCCTTGCCGAAACCAAAATAGATCAGCGAGAACATCAAGTATCCGCCGATGATGATCCGCTTGCGGCCGATCTTGTCGGACAGTTTCCCGAGCGGAACGGCGAAGGCGACTGAAACCGCATTGAACACCAGATACATGATCGGGATGAAGGCATCGCTGACGCCGACTTCGCTCGCTTTGATCAAAAGCAGGGCATCCGTTGAATTCCCTAACGTGAAAAGGAAAACGATGGCCAGAAAAAGATAGAAGTCCTTAGGGAAATCCCGGAAGGATATTTTTCCTAGCCGTTCCGATTTGGCGCGTTTGGCTTCCTTCACAAAAAAGATGATCGACAAAAGCCCCAGCAATCCCGGAATGGCCGCAAACAAGAAGACGCGCCGGTAGTCGCCGGGGAAAGCAGCCAACACGGCAAAGGCGATCAGCGGCCCGACGATGGCCCCGCTGTTGTCCATCGCTTTATGGAAACCGAAATTCAGACCGGCGTTGTTGTTTTCTTCAGAAGAACCGGCCACAAGACTGTCCCGGGGAGCGGTGCGGATGCCTTTGCCGACGCGTTCGATAAAGCGAATCGCCAGAACCTGCAGCGGAGTCGTCACGAAAGCAAACAGCGGGGAAAGGAGCGCGGTGATACCGTAACCGATGATCATGAAAGGTTTGTTGCGGCCAATCTTATCGCTCCACCAGCCGGAGAGGGATTTCAGGACGGAAGCGGTGCTTTCGGCGATCCCCTCAATCAGGGAGATTTCCGTTTTCGAAGCGCCCAACGTCGTCAGGAACAAAGGCAGGATGCTGTAGACCATTTTAGTCGTCGTATCCGTCAGGAAACTGGTCAAACCGACAAAGAAAATATTACTTTCGACGCCGAGGATCCGCTTTTTTTTATATTGGTTGTCCGCCATCTCGAAAACCTTCTTTCCGATTATTTCGTCATCTCCATTTAATTCCTTTTCTGGCCAAAAGTCTAGCAGAGCGCCCGCGAAAGCACGTACATCAAGCGCGATTCGGTCAAATGGATAATCAACCGGATTTTTGGTAAAGTGTACCTATTGAGATGTCCGGACTGAACAGGTTTTGAGGGAGGAATCGTAATGAACAGATTGCAGATCAATCAAACAACATTGTCCTTGGTGAAAGGCGACATCACCCGATGCGAATTCGATGCCATCGTCAATGCCGCCAACGAGAGCCTGCTCGGCGGGGGAGGAGTCGACGGCGCCATCCACCGTGCCGCCGGGCCGGAGTTGTTGGCCGCCTGCCGCCTTTTGAACGGGTGTCGTACCGGCGAGGCGAAACTCACGCCAGGCTTCCGGCTCAAAGCCGCCCATGTCATCCACACTGTCGGTCCTGTCTGGCGGGGCGGAACGCACGGGGAAGCGGATTTGCTGGCCTCGTGCTACCAAAAATCATTGGAGCTGGCCGACGCCAACGGAATCCGTACGCTTGCTTTCCCGGCGATCAGCACAGGCATTTACGGTTATCCGTTGGAACAGGCAACCGCAATCGCTGTCGGAACCGTCCGGAAATATCTGGAAAATCTACCGCAAACAAGCATCACAGAAATAACCTTTGTCTGTTTTGACGATGCGACAGTGCACGCATACGAGCAGGCATTCGAAGAATTGGAAAGGGGAACTGACTGATGTTTCTATTTTTTGACGTATTGCCGTTCCGCAAGCAACTTGAATACAATCAGACGATCACCTGCAGCCGCTGCGGCCACTTTGGGCGCTATGAGGTCTATCTTGTTGGCAATCGTTTCCGCCTGTTTTTCATCCCGGTCATAACCTTCGGGAAAAAGTATCTCGTCCGCACAACCTGTTGCGATACCTGGTATCTCCTTGATCCGCATGTGGGCAAAGCGATCGAGCGGAAAGAACCGGTATCGATCCGGGATAGCGATCTGCAGATGTACCAGACCGGCGAACCGCTTGAAAGCAGATGTCCCAACTGCGGTGCCTCCTATCCTCAGGGCGCACATTTTTGCCCGAATTGCGGAACGAAAGTGGATGAAATGGAGCACTGATGTATCATCAATGAAATAAATGAAAGACGATTATCTGAAAGCGTTGCAAATAGTTCAATTATGGTATAATGGCACTATCGAAAATTGTAAGGGGTGGTCATAATTATATGTTAACGAACAAGGAAATCAGATCCACAGCCAGAGAATATTTACGCGGCAATTATAAAATGGCGGTCATCAACCTGATTCTTATCACGATCGCGAATAGCGTTATGCAATCGGTAGTAAGAACGCTGACGGGCGAAAGCGCATTGAACATGCGGATGACAGGGGAAACCTTGCCGAATTGGGATTCCGTCTTCTCGATGCAATCCTCGCCTTTCCAAACGACCCTGAATGTGGTCCTTTCGATCATCGTGGCGCTGATCATCGGCTCCATGCAGATGGGAAACGAATGGGGCTATCTGGATATGCTGGACGGTACGCCGCTTTCGTCGGGCCATCTGCTCAAACCGTTTGAAAACCAGTTGTTCAAAACGCTTGGCGTTCTGGCGCTGCAGGCCATCTATGTCATTCTATGGTCCGTATTGCTGATCATTCCGGGCATCATGAAGCTGTACGCTTTGGCGTTATCGAACTTCATTTATTTCGATAATCCGGACATGAAAACGACGGATATCCTGAGACAAAGCGAATCCTTCATGAAAGGCAAGAAGATGAGACTTTTCCAACTGGATCTGACTTATTTTGTCGTTTACTTGATTCCTGTGGCGTTGTTCTTTGGAGTCGGAATAACTGCATTTAACATGTATGCCGGAGCGGCAACGGCTGATTCAGATGCGTTACTGTACCAAGCGTTGTTGCTGGTAGGATTGATGCTGGCTGCATTCGCCATCTTCGGAATCCTGACCTTCATCGTTGAGCCAAGAAGAAAAGCAGCACGTGCAGTTTTCTATTCGGAAGTCCTGAAGGAAGAAAACCTGATCATCGGCTGATCAGCCCATACAATTTCATCAAAATCATCAGCAAAGGAGCGAAATAATGGAACCAAGAATTAAAAGAGAAGCACCAAGCATCACAACCGATTTGCGCAGTGATACAGTGCAAGTCCCTAGCGTAATCCGGAACTGTTCAGGAATCCGTATTTTTGGAAAACGAATCAAATCTCTGATCTTTACGACGGATATCGCCATTATCCTGAATAACGATGCGGATGCCGTCATCGCGGTTTATCCATTTACCCCGCATCCGGCGGTCATCCAAAGCATAGCCAATGTCTCAACCATTCCGATCCTTTCTGGTGTCGGCGGGGGGACGACCCAAGGCAAACGCAGTGCCAACATTTCTTTGTTTTCGGAGGCGCAGGGATCCTTGGCTGTTGTCGTCAATGCGCCGACTCCAATAGAGACGATCAAACAAATTGAAGAAACTGTTGATATTCCAATCGTTTGTACGATCGTCACGGAATACATGGATATCCAAGCAAGACTGGATGCAGGTGTCGATATCCTCAACGTCAGCGGAGGGAAAGATACTGCCTATATCGTGAGCCGTATCCGCGAAAATTTCCCCGATGTTCCAATCATCGCGACGGGCGGCCCGACGGATGAAACGATTCTGGATGCAATCAACGCCGGTGCCAATGCCATAAGCTGGACGCCACCTTCCAACGGTGAGTTGTTCCGCCGCAAGATGGACAAGTACCGCAACAAAGAGCGCGAGCGCTACATGCAGGAGCACCAAGGCATGACGATCGAAGAAGTCGAAGACTTGGAAGATCACAGAGATTAACCTATTGAAAAAACGCGCAAGCAGTTTGCCAGGACATCCCGGCAGTTGCTTGCGCGTTTTTTTCGGTATCGTGATACTTCTTTGTTAATAAGAATACTACAGATCGGAAATCATGCCGCCGTCGACGACGAATTGAGATCCGGTCGAATAGCTCGAATCATCGGATGCCAGTCAACATTCGTCCTTATCAGGTGTATTTTTTTTAAATTATCGGCCAATAATATATAATAAGTGTATGGATGAAATCGATTTTTGGATTGCAGTAAAAGTCTGGGCGGGGATTGGCAGAACCAGAGCCAGAGCCAGCGATGCGGAAAATAGAATATTGGAGGTATTTCTATGAAATGGAAGGGTGGAAGGCGAAGTTCCAATGTTGAAGACCGACGCGGCAGTGGCGGGTTTTCGACGGGGGGCGGCGGACTGGGCATGAGCGGCATGGCAGGCGGTGGGATTTTTGGGATCATCATCATGATCATCATCGCTCTCTTCGGAGGCGGCGACTTGTTTGGCGGTGGTGGCGGAAGCACACCGACTGAAACGCCACAGACAGGCATCACTGAAACGAGCAACAAGACCGAGGACGAGATGGCTGAATTTGTATCCGTCGTGTTGGCCTATACAGAAGATGCCTGGACACAAGAATTTGCCAACAATAATATGGAATATGTCGAACCGACATTGGTGCTCTTCAGCGGACAGGTGCAATCTGCCTGTGGTGTGGCCGGTTCCCAAGTCGGACCGTTCTACTGTCCGGCCGATCAAAAATTATACATCGACTTGAGTTTCTATGATCAGCTTTCGCAAGAATACGGCGCGTCCGGCGACTTTGCGATGGCCTATGTCGTCGCTCATGAAGTAGGGCATCATGTCCAGAACTTGCTGGGCATTATGGATCAGGTGCAAAGCAGTCGTAACCAGTTAAGCGAAACAGAATACAATGAGTTGAATGTTCGTTTGGAACTGCAGGCCGATTACCTGGCCGGTGTCTGGGCAAATTATGTCCAGGAGCAGGGCGTCTTGGAGGAAGGCGACTTCGAGGAAGCCTTAACAGCAGCACATGCTGTAGGGGATGATACCTTGCAGAAGGAATACCAAGGCTATGTCGTACCCGACAGCTTCACGCACGGTACCTCCGAGCAACGGATGCGCTGGTTCACGAAAGGCTTCGAAACCGGTAATCTGAGCGGTGGGGATACGTTCAATATCCCTTATGATGAACTGTAATTTATGATGAATTTGGTTAAGCCTGTCGCGCTGCGGCAGGCTTTTTTTTGGAGATCTGGACACCGCTTTGGCAAGTGAGACTCCAAAAAATCAGCCGCTTCATCCGATTGACACATGCATCGGTAAGGATTATAATATAACCAACACATGAACGGTTATTCATATGTAATGCGGAATCATTCCGTTTTCGGATAAACAACACGAGTGCTTAAGGCTAAGGAGGGACAGGGATGTCTGAGAAAGTGAAGCAGATTGAATGGTATTTGGACGAATTGGACTGCGCCAATTGCGCAAGCAAAGTTGAAACCGGCATCGCGAAAATAGAAGGGATCCTCGAAAGCAATGTGAATTTCATGACGAAGACATTGCGCATCGAAATCGAAGAGGATCAAGAGACCGAGATTTTGCCGAAAGTGAAACAAAAACTTAGTGTACTCGAGCCGGATATCCATCCGACTCTAAAAAAAAGCGGTGAACCGATCGGAGCAAATGGCCTGCCGATAGTTGCAGCCCAATCGGCTGAAGCAAAATATGCAGAAAATGTCCACGAACATCACGACCATGATGCTGCGCATGAACACAGGCATGCGCACGGCGAAGGGGATAAGGACGAAATCAGGAAAGCCGTAATCCGCCTGATCGTCGGCTTTGGAATCCTGCTGGCGGCGATCTTCGCCCCGGTCAGCGGAACGATTTCGTTGGCATTGTTTGTGACCGCGTACCTGGTTGCGGGCTATGACGTCATTTGGAACGCGATTTTGAACATCAAAAACGGCCAGTTGTTTGACGAAAATTTCCTGATGACGATCGCCACGCTGAGTGCTTTCTACATCCAGGAGTATCCGGAAGCGGTAGCTGTCATGCTGTTCTATCAGCTGGGTGAACTGTTCCAGGACATCGCCGTCGATAAATCCCGCCGCTCCATCGCCGAACTGATGGACATCCGGCCTGATTACGCAAATGTGAAAACCGCAGCCGGCAGCGAAAAAGTGGCACCGGAAACCGTCAAAATCGGCGACATCATCCTGATCCGGCCCGGTGAAAAAGTGCCGTTGGACGGGAAAGTCGTGAGCGGAACCTCTGCTGTCGACACCTCGGCTTTGACCGGCGAATCGGTTCCGCGTGGCGTCAAAGTCGGCGACAACATTTTGAGCGGGTTCATCAACAAGAACGGCGTCATCGAAGTAGTTGTCGAAAAGCCGTTTGCGGAGTCCACCGTCGTCAAAATTTTGGATTTGGTTCAGAACGCCAGCGGCAGAAAAGCGCCTACGGAAAACTTCATCACCAAGTTCGCCCGCTACTACACACCGGTTGTCGTCATCGCAGCCGTGTTGTTGGCGGTCGTGCCGCCGCTCGTCATCCCGGGCGAAAGCTTCAATGAATGGCTTTATCGGGCAAGCATCTTTCTGGTCATCTCCTGTCCGTGCGCTTTGGTCGTTTCGATTCCGGTCGGCTTCTTCGGCGGCATCGGTTCGGCCTCGCGCAAAGGCATCCTCGTAAAAGGCAGCAACTTCCTCGAGGGCCTGAATGATGTCAAAACGGTCGTGATGGACAAGACCGGCACCTTGACGGAAGGCAAATTCGCCGTAACCCGCATTGAATGCGCCGGCGAGCTGACCGAGGATCGGTTGCTGGAACTGGCGGCGTATGCGGAACTGCATTCCAGCCACCCGATTGCCGATTCCATCAAGGAAGCCTACGCGAAACCGATAGCTGAAGACCGGATTGCCACCACAAATGACATCCCTGGGCACGGTCTGCAGGTCGTCGTCGATGGGCAAGAAATCCTGGCCGGCAACGCCAAATTGATGGAGAAATTCGGCATCGCTCATGCACCGGCTCCCGAAACCGGGACGGGTGTGCATATCGCTGTGGATAAACAATATGCAGGCTACATCCTGATTGCAGACGCCATCAAAGCTGATGCGAAGGCCACGATCGCCGGCTTGAAGGCGAGAGGTATCCGCACCATCATGCTGACCGGGGATTCCCGTGCGGTAGGGGAAGCGGTCGGCAAAGAAATCGGCATCGATGAAGTCCATGCGGAATTGCTTCCGCAGGACAAAGTGACGAAGCTGGAGGAAGTGTTGGCGAGCAAACGCAAAGGCGAAAAAGTCATCTTCGTGGGCGACGGCATCAACGATACGCCAGTGCTGGCCCGTTCCGACATCGGGATGGCGATGGGCGGATTGGGATCCGACGCCGCCATCGAAGCTGCCGATATCGTCATCATGGACGATCAGCCATCGAAGATTTTGACCGCAATCACCGTGGCCGAGGAAACACGCAAAATCGTTTGGCAGAACATCATTTTCGCGATGGCGATCAAAGGGCTGTTCCTTGTTCTCGGCGCGTTCGGCGTCGCCACGATGTGGGAAGCCGTCTTCGCCGATGTCGGCGTGACCGTGTTGGCTGTCCTGAACAGTATCCGTATCCTGAAAAAATGATTGTTACTATGTGGGGGCCGCCAGCGGCCCCTATTTTTTGTCTGCTCCGGCGCCTGCCCGGAGCACCGCGTTGCAAACGAGCGTCAGCTCCGAGGAGCGTCTTGCTCGCCGGAGTTGGATGAAGCAAAACAGGCTGAACTCCGGGGAAGCTGTCCTCATCGGAGGTGGGGTCGTAACTGGGCTTCTGTCCTCCGGCGAGGCCCCCGTTCCCCGGAGTTCACGCAAGCCGACGCTAGCATCCGCGCCTGCCTAAGCGTCTCAAGCTGATTATCCACACAGCTGTGCTACAATGAAAAAAGAATAAAAAACGAAAAGTGAGTGATGAGATTGGAAAACGGAATCCGTAATTTTGACTTTCAAAATCCGACAAAGATTGTTTTCGGCAAAGACCAGATCAAGCGCATCAATGATTTGATCCCTCAGGACGCGAAAGTATTGATTTTGTACGGCGGCGGCAGCGTCAAGAAATTCGGTACCTTCGACCGCGTCGTCGAAGCTTTGGGCAACCGCGAGTGGGCTGAATTTGGCGGCATCGAAGCGAATCCGACCTACGAAACGCTGATTCAGGCAGTCGACAAGATCAAAGCGGAAGGCTATGATTACTTGTTGGCGGTAGGCGGCGGCAGCGTCATCGATGGCGTGAAATTCGTTGCGGCAGGTGCGGTGTTCGATGGCGATCCTGTCGATATGTTCGGCAGCGGCGTAGGCAAGGGATTGCCGGTCACAAAAGCATTGCCTTTCGGTACGGTATTGACGTTGCCGGCCACTGCATCGGAAATGAACAACAACTCGGTCGTGACCTTTGTGGAAAAGCAAGCGAAAATCAGTTTCGCCAGTCCACATACTTATCCACAATTTTCAATTCTGGAACCGGAAGCGACCTACACATTGCCGAAACGCCAACTGGCGAATGGCGTCATCGATTCCTTCATCCATGTGATGGAGGCCTATCTGACTTATCCGATCGATGCAAAAGTGCAGGATCGCTGGGCGGAAGGGCTGCTGCAGACATTGATCGAAATCGGCCCGGACGTAGTCGATGAGGACAACCACGACTATGCGACCCGCGCCAATTTCATGTGGACAGCGACGAATGCGCTCAATCGTTTTATTTCGCCAGGTGTTCCCCAGGATTGGGCGACTCATCAATTGGGCCATGAGATGACGTTGGCATTCGGGATCGACCATGCGCGCACTTTATCGATTGTCCTTCCGGCCATGATGAAAGTCCGCAAGCAGCAGAAGTGGGCCAAACTGCTTCAGTATGCGGAACGCGTATGGGATATCCGCGGTGATTCTAATCTGACCGATGAGGAAAAAATCGATTTGGCGATCAAAAAGACCGAAGACTTCTTCGCCGGCCTTGGCGCACCGATCCGTTTCTCCGATGTCAAGCTGGATGAAACCGACATTCCGGGTCTTGTGGAAGCACTCGTCCGCCACAAGAAAGAGAACATTTCCGAGCGTGGTGACTTCACTACAGAGGATGCAAGAGCCGTTTATACAGCCGCACTTTGATGGAATAACGATCCTTCCCGGCCAGGGGAGGATTTTTTAGATATTATCAATTGAAAGGATGGGGACGGATTCTGTCCATCCTTAAAAGAAACAGGTTGAAAAATGAAGGAAATCATGTAAACTATAAATGAAGCAAGAAACGACAAGGATTTATCGGTGCTAAATAGTGGAACTGTAAACTTCAAGGCTGCTATTGTCATAATCTTGCACTGACCTATAAAATTTAAAGGGACTGTAGTCTTTGGAATCATTAGAGAGAACACAAACAAAGGATTATATTGCGGATATCCTGCGCAATGAAATTTTCAAAAGGAACATCAAGGATGGCGAGAAACTGAAACAATCCGAAGTCGCTGCCGCAATGGGCGTTTCCAGGATGCCAGTAAGGGAAGCCTTGCAGATGCTGGAAATGGAAGGCGTGTTGGAAAGGCTCGAAAACAGACACATGAAAGTCAACGGCATCTCCTTCGAATCGGCCAAAGCCCAATTCAGGATGATTAAAGCGCTGGAAAAAGAAATTTGCCTGATCCTATCCGAGAAGCAAATAGACGCGCAGCCATTCCGGAAAATCGCGGACGAATACAAAGCAAAAATGGTCGCCAAAGATAGTGAAAATTGTCGCAAACTGGAATTGGAATTCCATCAGCTGTTGTCGGAAGCGACCGGCATTCCGACCATCAAGCGGGCACATGAGCAATTGTTGAGCGGCTTCTTTACGTTCGTGATCGGAAATTATGATTTTGATTTTGAAGAAAACTACAGGCATATTGAAAAAATCAGCCAGCAACTGGCGGAAAATGATCTAGCTAAATTGATGGATGGATTTGAAGACTATTTTCAATATTATGTGGAGATCCTAAAGAGAGAACTGGAGGGAATGAACCATGAGCATCCTTAAACCGATCAAACTATTGCCTGCAAGAGAAAGGGTCGCTTCCTCCCTGAGAAAAGCGATCATCCTGAAGGAATTCGAGCCGGGTCATGAATTGATGCTGGAT
>NZ_JBAWAZ010000092.1:0-5843 GCF_049589555.1 Trichococcus sp. | reverse complement strand
CAAGCGGTATCGCAATCTCCGTCACCAGTTCATCGGGTTGAAGCAGCGTCTGTTTGGCAAAGGTGATGAATTGTCTGACGGGAAGCTTGCGCGTCCCGTGCGCGGATGCCAAAGTAATCTCCGCATTGAGCGCATAGAGCATTGGCAGGCTGTCACCGGATGAGGAGGCGTTGCAGAGGTTTCCCGCCAGCGTCCCCATATTTCGGATGGCGGGGGAAGCCATCTCGCGAATCGGCAATGAGATGTAGTCCGGCACAAACGGATGTTCCATCAGTTCAGAAAGCGTTACGGCTGCGCCAATCCTAAGCTTGCCCTCTGCGATTTCGATGCGCTTAAGCTCCGTGAGACTTCCGATATGGAGCACATCCAGCGGAAAATCCGGCGGCATACCGTTCCAACGCCTGTATTTCACCATCACATCGGTTCCGCCATTGATGACTAGGGTCTCATGTTGTCCTCTGATCCGCAGCGCCTCAGCCAAGGTATCCGGAATGAATATGTTCACCATAATCCATCCCCCTCCCGTGCTGCGGACAGGATGGCATCGACGATCATCGTATAGCCGGTGCAGCGGCATAGGTTGCCCGAAATGCCTTCCCTTACCTCCGCTTCTGTCGGATTGGGATTTTTCGAGAGCAACGCTTCAGCCGCCATGATGATACCTGGCGTGCAGAATCCGCATTGGATGCTGCCGTGATCCGCTAGTTTGTTCTTCAGCAGTTGGAACCGTTCCGTTTCCCGGTAGCCTTCGATGGTCCAGATGTTTTTTCCTGCAACCATGGCTGCCGTGATCAGACAGGAATTGACCAAGCGGCCATCCACCAGCACGGCGCAGGCGCCGCACTCGCCTTCCCCGCAACCTTCCTTGGCCCCTTTGCAATCAAGATCCTCCCTGATGATATCGAGCAGCCTTCTGGCAGGATCCGTCTTCAGCGCGACCTCCTGACCGTTCAGTTTGAAAGAAATGGCCTCCATCATGTCATCAACTCCCTTATGTATTCCGGGATTACCGGGATACGGTCGATTTTTTTGCCGATGGCCTGTTCCACAGCGGCCGCAAATGCCGGAGCAGGCCCGATCATCGGCAATTCACCCAATCCTTTGGCACCGAACGGCCCTCCTTCATAAGGGTTTTCAATCAATTCAAACGCGATCCGCGGAAAGTCCATAGCCGCGGGGATCAGATACTCGGAAAGACTGTCCTGCAGCAGTTTGCCTTCTTTGGTCTGCAGTCTTTCCATAGCTGCGTATCCCAAGCCCTGCACGATGCCGCCTTCGATCTGCCCTTGCACGATCTTTTCGTCTATCGGCGTTCCGATGTCGTATGCCGCCCAAACGCCCTTGATTTCAACTTCGTATGTAATTGCATCGACTGCCACTTCGACGACGTTGGCCCCCCAGGAATATTCGGGATAAGCATTCCCGGCCAATTTTTCGCTGTCCCAGGACAAATGTTCCGGATTAACGTAATTCTTCGCCACTTCAAATGTTTCCTCAGTCCAACGTTGCTTCATTTCAGCAGCGCATTCCTGCAGCAGGCGTCCGACGATCATAACTGTCCGGGATGCGACAGTAGGGCCTGAATCAGGGCAGTCCGCGGTATCCGGATAGGTCAGTTTGACTTGCCCAAGCGGGATATCCAAGGTTTGGGCGACGATTTTGCGCAAGGTGGTCAGAGCCCCTTGGCCGATTTCGGTGCTCGATACAAAAATACCTACTGTATCGCCCACATATTTTTTCAGTTTCACTCGTGATTTCAGCAGTTCCGCCTCGCCGGCTCCAGTGAAGCCACAGCCATGGAAGAAGAAAGAGCAGCCGATCCCCTTCCAGAAGCTCTTATTGGAGCTGAATGCGCTATGCTTCTCCTGATAATCGGATAATCTGTTCACAGCATCGGCGATTTCAGCCAGTTTGATGTCAGAATATAAGACGCCGCCGGTCGAAGAGCTGTCTCCCTTTTTCAGGAAATAACTCCTCCGCCATTCCAGCGGATCGACGCCCAATTCGGTCGCGATGTGCGCCATATGCATTTCGATGGCGAAGAATGCCTGCGGCCCGCCGAAGCCCCGGAACGCGCCAGTCACAATGTTGTTGGTCGCATAGGCTTTCCCCGTAACTTTCAGGTTCGGAATATCGTAAACGCCACAGGCAGAGAAGATCGTCCGCTGCAGCACGACGCTGGAGAGGCCCGCATAGGCTCCTGCATCCAGCTTGACGTCGATTTCCCGGGCGATGATGCGCCCTTCCGCATCCAGATGGCTCTTGATCCGGATGATGCTGGGATGGCGCTTGGTCGAGGCGCGGATGTCCTCCGGCCTGTCGAACAACAATTGGACCGGTTTTCCCGTCTTGATGGCTGCCAAAGCAGCGTGGACTCCCGGAATCGAAGGATATTCCTCCTTGCCGCCGAAGCCTCCGCCCGTAGGCAGCTGGACGACACGCACCCGTTCGTCCCCCCAGCCGAGCGCCTGCTTCAGGCCGCTGTGGATGTAATAGGGGCACTGCATCGAGCCATAAACGGAGACGCGCTCACCATCATAGCTGCCCAGCATCGCTTGCGGCTCGATATAGACATGCTCCTGGTAGCCGGTGCGGAGTTCATCTTCGATCACCTGGGCTGCTTGGGCGATAGCCGCATCCGGATTACCTTTCGTGTATTCATAACCGACAAAATAGGGTTTGTCACCGTAAATAAAAGAATCCGTTTGTTCCATGGCAGCCTCGATTGTCAGGATCGGCTGCAGCAATTCGTAGTCCACTTCTATTTTTCCGATGATGTCGAGTATGATTTCCTTGTCCGACCCAATGACCAAAAGGATCGGCTGGCCGATGTAATTGACTTCATCCACGGCCAAAAACGGCTGATCCTCGTACACAATCGGCACGATATTCTTGCCGGGGATATCATGGTAGTCGATGACCGTGTACCCTTCTGGCAGCTCCGGCAAACGGATTGCGCGAATTTTCGCGCGCGGCATCTCGGAGCGCAATGTCCTTGCGTAGAGCATGCCCTCCGGATGCAAATCGGCGCAGTATTTTGCTTTCCCTTCGACCTTGTCATCAAAATCGAAACGCCTGATGGATTTGCTGATAGTTTCCATCTCTTCACCTCACTTCTTTCGTTCGAAAATACTCCACTGCCTTGGCGTAATCCTCCGGCGTGTCGATGTCCCAAAAAAAATCCGGATAATCCACCGCGATGATTTCCGCCTTGTTTGCGCCTATGTATTCCTGCAGGCTCTGGCAACATTCATCCGCCAACAGGCCTTCGATCGCACAGCGGCTCAACAGGACCGGATGCCCTCGCTTTCCCTGATAGGCAGGCAAAACGATATCCCCTTTACCGGCCAACAGTTTTTCGCAGACTTCACGGGTAATGAAAGGGCAGTCGCCGGGCAGTATGAGGACACGCTCCGCTTCAGTACGTTGCAATCCGATCCGCACGGAGGAGAACATGCCTTTTTCGCAGTCTGCATTGTGAACGAAGACTACTTCCGGGCAGTGTCCGGCCGAAACCATCACTGCTTCGGAATGGAATCCCGTCACGACGATGACCTTGCTACAGAACGGGCGCAGGCTATCTATGCTTCTTTGGATCACTGTCCTGCCGCCCAAGTCCATCGTCATTTTTGAGTTTCCCGCCATCCGGGAGGACCTCCCGGCGGCCAGAATTACGCCTTCGATTTCCATTACAGCACCCCTCCCCAACAAAATGGACAGCGCTTACATTATGAAAATAGATCATTATTGCTTTCGCCTCCATTATACACCCAATCGTGCCGCGGCCCAATGGACAGGATAAGTATGAAGAAGGAAATTTCCGGGAAGCATACTTCCTTATGCGTTTCTCATAGCAAACAAGCCCCACGCAAATTGCGCGGGGCTTGTTTTATGGCTTCGCATCATTTTTTCCTGCCGGCACCATCCGGATTTCCGGCGACGCCGCGTTCAAAGGCTGCCAAATGGTTTTCGGATGCAGCCATCAAGCGTTCAAAGACACTTCTGACATCGTCCGGCAAATCTTCGGATTCAAGAAATTGTCCATAAACAGTGATGTTTTCGATTTCGCCTGCCACTCCTTTTTCAAAGCTTTCTGCCAAGGATGCCGGCAATACGATTCGGGCTTCCGCTTCATTTTCCGGCACCTCAAAACCGTAAGTTTTGAACAGCGGCAACAGCAAGGAAATGTGTGTGCCCTCCGCCTTGGCGATGCTCGTAAATGGTTTGACCGTTCCATATGCCTCCATGATCGCAAGGTAGGAAGCTTCGGCCATGTATTCATCCTGGATGGCGTAGACTAACATTTCTTCTATTGTATACGTTTCGCCTTCGCTGACCGCTGCTGCGCCATATAACTCTTCATCCTCAGATGCCATTACGCCTGTGCCGCTGAACAATAAGACTGCCAAAGCCCCACCCACAATTCCGTTCCTCCATTTTTTCATTTTGATCCGCTCCCTTTTTGTATGCTTCGTGATCTTCTTTTCATAGGTTCATTATAGGAAAGAAGTATGGCGAAAGAATGGCAAAAGCGGGGCGAAAAGTGAACGTTTTCAACCTCAAAAAAGGAAGAGTGCGAAAGTCACTCCCCTTCTTCTGAATTGGTGCTTTTGATTTCCCAATGGATGACAAGCGTCAACACGACACGCAGGATGACGATGGCTGAGAGCACAATGAATTCGTCGATCGTCTGTATGATGACCGTCTTCAGTATTTCCGCTGCCAGTTTGAACTCCAGGCTGAACGCCAGCGCTTTGGCCAATTCGAGTTTCGGTTGATTGTTGCTCAGATTCAGCTTGTCTTTAAAAAACAGATACAATGATTTGATGCATCCATAGAGGATGATCAGGACTCCGATGCCCTCAATCAGGCTCGCAAGTGTTGGGATGACTTCGGTTAAGACTGCATGCAAATTCATGGACGTCCCTCCTTTTTCCGTATTCAAGTTTGGTAACGAATCCGTTCTTTATTTGTTCTGTTTCTTTTTTTGCTTTGCTTCTTCGACCCGGAAGCGAACGATCCGGCTCACAAGCTCGTATGGGATAGGTTTCGTCAGCGGAAATTGGATGGCGCCTTTTGAAGTCTTGTAATCCATCAATTCTTCCTTGAATGCCGCAACACCGCTCGGTGCCGGATAGAAGCCGATATGATTTTTCTGCACCGCAAAATGCACAAGGTTTCCGTTCAGGTAGAAAGTCGGCATCTGATAGCTGATTTTCTCGGTCGCATCGGGGGCTTCTTCCTTTATCACCCGGCGGAACTCCTGCAGGATTGCCTGGATATCCTCATCATAGCGGCTGATGTATGCATCGAACGTTTCAATTTTTATAGCTGATTCTTCCATTTTAGTCCACCTCAACAGTCTGGATTTTTCGTTGTTTGCGTTCCTGTCAATATTATATCATATGGCGATGCAAGTGCTTGCAAGCTTAGCGGATAGTAGGTATGATGATGTCAAAGAAAGAAAAAATAAGAGAAAAAAACTGCACAAATCTGCTCCCTTATCCCAATGCCGACCGACAGCGCTGATGGCTAACGCAACTATTTTCAGGAGGGCTGCTTGCAGATGCACAACCCAACAAGGGAGTGAGAAAGATGGGCAAAATTCTCAAAAAGACCAAAAAATTCTTGAAAAAATTTGGACCCGGCGTCATCACTGGTGCCTCTGATGATGATCCATCCGGCATCGTCACCTATTCGCAGACCGGAGCCATGTTTGGCCTTCATCTGTTGTGGCTTTCTCCGATTCCGTGCATCTTTGCGATTGCCATCCAGGAAATGTGCGGACGGATCGGGATGGTATCCGGTAAAGGGCTGACAGGGATCATGAAACAGTCCTACCC
>NZ_JBAWAZ010000091.1:0-2477 GCF_049589555.1 Trichococcus sp. | reverse complement strand
TTGATCATTCATTTCCGTTTATCGGCACTACTGACAGCGTGTACATTCATGCCTTCCGGCACTTGATAACTGACATTTAAACCAGCTCCATCTTTCTTCCATTCAACTTTGACAAGCCCATGAGGTGTCATAACCTCTCCCTTGGCCCATGTCAGGTATCCAGGGGTTGGAGCGATCACGACAGATTTATAGCCTGGTTCTGCTGGATAAACGCCCAATGTCACACTCGGCAATTCATACAGCGCCAAAGACCCCCAAGCATGGCATTCGCTTCTCTCTCCGGCTTCTGCCTCCACGCAAGTCGTGGCATTGTTCTTGATCATTCTGCGCCAAATATTCCAGTAATCATCCGTCATCTCATAAAGTTCTGCTTTCTGTAAGGCGCGATAGAGATAAAAAGACATCGCCACCGAGCATTGCGCATAGTTTTCTTTGTGCATGATCGTCTCCAACAGATTTGCTTTTCCCTGTTGAGGGGAAAGGGTATCCGTCAATAACGCAAACACTTGCGTATGTTGGCTGTACGTTTCAATGCCTGGACCATCCTGGATCATTCCGTTTGAGCCGAGGCAGTACTTTTTGATGGCCCGTTTTACTGCTTCTGCTTTTTCTTCCATTTGGCTTGCCAATTGGCTGCGGCCAAGATGTTCAGCTATCTGTGCAGCCGTCTGCAAGCCCATAATATAGAGCAAACTTTCCATCGTGATGGCCCCCTGCAACGTTGCCGGAGGGACACCGCTTGTGCCGTTCCACTCAGGCGTCCAATCGATGAATGACCAGTAGCGATCAATTCCGTTCATGCCGCCAAGCTTTCCTGCATAGCCTTCAGGTCTCACGTTTCTCTCAAAGTAGTTCAACACGCCTTCAACAGTGGGCATATGATATTCCAGAAGCGCCACATCATCAAAATACATCATATGGTCATGCAGCATCAAGATGTAGTAGATGGAAAATCCGGGTATGACATTCGGCCCATAGCAAGGGTACGAACCATTCAAGGTGCCGTCGTAACGATGAGAGCGCTTAAAATCATCCATACATTTACGCGCGAGCCGATCATCCGCAGAGACAGCATAGGTATACAGTATCTGCAGCCTGGAATCCATTGCATACTGCAACTGCTCATAGAAAGGGCAATCTTCATACGTTTCATGCATACAGCGCCTGAGAGTCCGTTCACTGATCTCCCAAATTGCGCTCAAACTTTCATCTGAGCTTTCGAAAGACGTGCTCACTTCCAAAGGATAGCCGGTTTCGACGTAATCAAAAGCTTCAAGAACAAGTCCCTCGTCTTTTGTTTCAATTTCCAGCCCAATGAACCGGAATGTCCGAAACCAAAAAGGTGCATAGCATTCCGGAGCCTGTTCCGTACCATAACCCGCTACCGTATATGCATCACTGAATCCTTCCAGGTGTCCGCCCAGATAGTCCTCCCGGTCTTCCTTCACTGGTATCTCCAAACCGTTGACAACTGTTTTTTCATTTTGGACGTAAGCTTCCGATTGAAGAATGTTGATCTTAGCGGAATGCCCGCCGGAAACCGCCAGTTGGAGATAGCCTGTCATTTCCTCCCCAGCAGAAATCTCAATGATCTCCTTGCTGTTAGGCGGAATGACAATGCGCTCTCTTTTGCAGAGAAATCTCTCCCACGCGTCTTTTGGATGTACCGACTTTCTGAGGGTCATAATTTTCTCGAAATTCCGTTCCTTCCGGTACATGAAAGGAATGGTGCGTGGATGCAAGTTCCCCGGGCTGACCGCTCGACTCATCTCGTTTGGTTGATACGCCATCGCCATCGGCCAATCCGCTGCGTCAAAACCAGCCTTCAGCCAGTCGGCATTTTTAGCATCGCCGCTGACTTTTTCATATATCTGCAGGGGCGCAAAAACCGCTGATTCCGAAATGATTTCAAAAGTTGGATCGATGAGGCATCGCCACGTTTCGTCTGCCTGGATGCTTTGTACAAAACCTTCAGCGCTTGTGATTTCTCCCGACACATAAAGTCCGGGCGTATCCGTGCGGAATATGCCATGATTCCCTTTTGAATGATTCAGCGGATAACGCAGCACTTTTACTGCAAATACGTTTAATCCTTTTTTCAGATGCTTTGTGATATCAATCGTATCATAATACCAAATTTGCCGATCCCCTTTACTCGGACCCACCTCCACAAGATTGTCATTTATATATAGTTTATACCGGGAATCAGCGGATATCCTCAATTCTCCCTTAATCGGAGCTGAAAGATGAATCTCTTTACGAAAATAGACTTGTCTAGGCGCTTCTCCATCTTCGAGTGTCCAATCTTTTATCCAAATCCACTCAGTTGTTCTGTCTCTATCCATCGGAACCCTCCTTCTATTTGAATTGTAAGGGTTCCCAAAGAAATCAACCATTGCGCAATTACGCTAATAAAATTGACTTTTTCTAACGAATAATCCATAGTATAATGGAAAAGTGACTATTTTTATCAAAAA
>NZ_JBAWAZ010000090.1:0-2297 GCF_049589555.1 Trichococcus sp. | reverse complement strand
CCAAATACGAAATCGCGCGGCTGAAGGATTTCTTGACTTATACGGCAGTGCCTTACAAGCTGATTTCGAGGGAAAATTATGAGATCCTGGACGGGGAAGCTGTTCTAGAGGAGATCATTGCGTTGATCGGGAAATAAGAAAAAGAATACGACAAAACAGCCAGCGCTGAGAAGGGCGCTGGCTGTTTTTTCTGTCTAAAGATTCGTCTTAAAGATCGTCATAAGTGAGCAAACGGACAGCATGATCCGTCAACCAAGCCTTCGTTTCGGCAGAGATGGTCATCTCGACTTCCAGTGTGCGGGGGATGGTCAGGCTGGATGTGTTCAGGATAAAGGCATCCAGATAACCGGGGTGCAGCACCATCATTTCGACGCCGTCCGCATGCGGATGTTCGGTCAATTTTTTCAGGCTTTCGAAGGGATCATAATCCGGTCCCATGCTGTCCATCGAAATGTACACCTTTTTGCCGTTCACGACTATCGGCTTTTCATCAAATGAAATGCCAGAATATTTCAGGCCGTGCTTAGTGGCAATCAATTCCAAACCCTTCATAAAATTGGGGCTGGCCACGGCATGGCCCTCAAAGTATTGCGGTTGGCGGCCCGTCAGTTCGACGAAGCGCTGGTATTGCGCCTCGATTTCGATCATCAATTCCTCCAGCACCACAAAATCCTCCGTAGCACTGCGGTAATCTTTAGAGGGTTTAAAATAGCCATCAGCAGTTGT
Source organism: Trichococcus sp. (assembly GCF_049589555.1). Lineage (GTDB taxonomy): Bacteria > Bacillota > Bacilli > Lactobacillales > Aerococcaceae > Trichococcus. The sequence continues at coordinate 1,571 of NZ_JBAWAZ010000090.1, read as the reverse complement.
GATGCTCGGAATCAGCGCCGGATCCGTCAACGGTTTACCGACACAAATATTTGTGTGGCAACCGTAGCATACTTCGACATCCTTCAATAAGCCCAAGCCGTGTTCAGTCGCGGGCATGTTGACCATCACGCCGACATTTTTGACGATGCCGTCGATGACGGATTTGGCGATGCCATAGTTGATCGCCTCTGAATAGCCTAAATCATCTGCTCGTACTAAGAGATTCATTCAGTACACCCACTTTCTTTTCTGCTCCTGCAAGATAGGTGACTACAGCAGACACCACTACAGCAATAAGGCCGCTGATGATACCGTTAATCAAGTTTCCGGTAGAACCGCCCGCGTAAGCAGTCAGCGCCAGGAAGTTTGCGACAGGAACCATCGCATAGGCGGTCACGCCTGTCATGGCAGCATAGACTCCGCCGGCAAAACCGCCGGCCATCAAGCCGATGAATGGCCGTTTGTATTTTACGGCAATGCCGTACAAACCGGGTTCGGTCACGCCCCCGATGAAGGCTGCAATGACATAGCTCCAGGCCAAGCTCCTGTCTTCTTTGTTTTTGATGGACAACGCGGCCCCCAAACACATGCCAGTAACAGCCATGCTGGCTGAAACGGCGCCCAGAGTTACCAGGTTATCCGAACCGGTGGTAGTGAAGACCATAATCATGGTCGTGATCATCACTATGTGCATGCCGGTCATCACAAGGAATTGCCACAAGGCTCCAATCAGCCCGATTGCCAATATTTGACCGATACCGCCGAGATTACCGAAGGCCAAGATACCTTGGGAGATGTAATTGCCTACGAAATTCCCGGTCGGTCCAAGGATAATCAATGTCAAAGGAATCATGACGGCGATGGTTAAGGTAGGCGCAAAGATGGTCTTCAGTGCGCTAGGGATATGTTTTTTGAAGAAGCGTTCCACATAGGACATGATCCATACCGACAAAATGATCGGAATGACTGTGCTGGAATAATTTTGGATCTGGGCCGGAACGCCGTAGACCGTAAACGGGCGGCCTTCAGTGACAAACTGGATAAGCGTGGGGTGGATTATGATGCCCCCCAAGAACATGGCGATGACGCTCGTCGCCTTGAATTTTATGGAAGCCGTGTAGGCGATGAAAATAGGGAAGAAGTAGAAGCCTGCATCCCCGACAAAGGTGAATAACGTATAAAGATCGGACTCCGCGGTCAGCACATTCAGCATGCCAGGGCCCGATATAGCAACGAGCATCTTGAACATGGAGGCGGCTACCAATAGTGGAATCAATGGCGTCAAGCAGCCGGCGAGTGCATCCAAAATATTACTGCCGATTTTTTTCAAGGTCAATTTTTCCTTCGGTTTATCCAGGTCTTCCGAAAGCGGATTGTTCGTTTGGAAGTTTCCGATCTTCACCAGATTATTGTAGACATGATCGACTGTCTGACCGATGATGACCTGCAGCTGCCCGCCGGATCGGACCACACCCAGTACGCCAGGGATCGCTTTTAGTTCATCGTCTTTCGGCAAACTGTTGTCTTTTATGTTGAAGCGCAGACGGGTCATGCAGTGGGTCACATAAGAA
>NZ_JBAWAZ010000089.1:0-2060 GCF_049589555.1 Trichococcus sp. | reverse complement strand
TATACGAAGGTCGAAGAATATTTGATGAACCATCGGGAAATCCGGAACAACAAACGGCTCATCCAGGAATTTGTAGCCACACTCAATGAAGAAGAGGCAAAAGAACAATTGGTCCCTATCCTTCCGCACATGGTTTCAGATACTTTGAATCCTCCTGAAACATTCCCTGAAAGTTATTTTTTTAATGAGAATGATCCCTTAAAAGTCAAAATCACTCAGCATACGCGGTATTCAACTCCGGTCATGCACAAACACGATTTCTACGAAATGTTCTATGTCTATGAAGGGGAGTTTGAACAGTTCATTGATAACAAGACCTTTGTGATGCGGACTGGGGACATTTGTCTCGTTCCGCCGGGCGTTTTTCACTCCTTGGATGTGAACAACTACAGCATTGTCCTGAATATTCTCATCCAAAAAGACAGTTTTCAAGAGATCTTCTTCAACAACCTAAGCGGCGACCATATTTTCTCAAACTTCCTGATCAGCGACGTCTATGCGAAAAAAATCGACAGCTTCATAATTTTCCCAACAAACGGGGACCTGAAAATCAAAAATATGATCTTGGATATGTTCTTGGAGACGATCAACAAACAAAAGTATTATGTACAAGTCGTCCACTCCAATCTTGTGTTGCTGTTCAGCCATCTGCTCCGCCACTATGAAGACAGATCGATCATGCCAAAACCACAACGCAAACGGGACGTAATCGATTTTGAAATCATTACTTCCATTGAGAAAAACTATAAAGACATCACCCTGGAACAACTATCCGATTCCATTCACTATTCCACCCAACACATTTCTCTGCGGATCAAACAATTAACGGGAGAGTCTTTCACCAAATTCGTGTTAAGAAAAAGGATGACGGTTGCGGCTGACCTTCTGAAGCACACTAATATGAAAATCCAAGATATCGGCCCTGATGTAGGCTATAAAAATCAGGAGAACTTTATCCGTTCCTTCAGAAAATTCTATGAGACGACACCTTCCCAATTCAGAAAAAACCACAGCAAATTTAAACTATGACACGTCCTGGGGTTGCGCTGGGGAGGCTGGGGGCGTTGGGGCGCCCCAGCTCCGGTGAGTGGTTGGTCCGCCGGAGGTGAGGTAGCGAGCTAAACTTCGACCTCCGATGAGGCCCGCCTCGCCGTAGTTGATCGGAATAATCTACCTCCACCTCCGGCGAGCCTCGCTTGGCCGGAGGTGGAGAGCCCTCAGCAGCGTGCGCGGGTGGATGCGGACAATCCGGCCACATTACCGAACCGAAAAAAGCTCAGCGGAATCCCCGCTGAGCTTTTTCATTTATGCAATTTAAGCCAATTCTTCCCCGTTGGAAGCAATGACCTTCTTGTACCAATCGAAGGAATCCTTTTTGCTTCTTTCCAGTGTTCCGTTGCCTTCATTGTCTCGGTCCACGTAGATGAAGCCGTAGCGTTTCTTCATTTCGCCGGTCGTGAACGATACGCAATCGATGCAGCCCCAAGGTGTGTAGCCCATCAGATCGACGCCGTCCTCTTCGACAGCTTTTTTCATTTCTTCGATATGTGTCTTGAGGTAGTCGATGCGGTATGGATCGTGGCAGCTGCCGTCCTCTTCCTTGATGTCGATGGCACCGAAGCCGTTTTCGACGATGAATAATGGTTTTTCATAGCGTTCGTAGAACAGATTCAATGTGTAACGCAAACCTTCCGGATCGATCGCCCAGCCCCAGTCGGACTCTTCGATGAACGGGTTCTTCACGGAATGTGCACTGGAACCATCCAGAGCTTTCGATACATCTTTATTTACGGTTGAATCGACGCAGTTACTCATATAGTAAGAGAAGCCGATATAGTCGACAGTGCCTTCAGCCAAAGCTTTTTTGTCTGCTTCGGTGATGTCCAGGTTGAAGCCTTTGCGTTCGAACATCTTCAAGGCGTAAGCAGGATAGTGGCCGCGGCATTGCACGTCGCAGAAGAACCAGCGGTCATGCATCATTTGGTTGGACAATACCATATCAGCAGGTCGAGACGAATACGGATAGATCGGCACCATGGCGATCATATTTCCGATTTGGA
>NZ_JBAWAZ010000088.1:0-4453 GCF_049589555.1 Trichococcus sp. | reverse complement strand
CGAAACATCTGGAAAACGAAGGGAACATCCCTTATTGCAGCAGTTGTGAAGGGTATCGATTCCCTGTTTTCAGTACGGCTGTGAGCATGGTCATCTTGAACAAAGAACAAGATAAAATGTTGTTGATCAAACAGTACGGCGGGGCGGATTATATCCTTTGTGCGGGATATGTGAATAAAGGGGAAGACGCGGAGCACGCTGCAACCCGTGAAATCGCCGAGGAGCTCGGTCTTCAAACCGTTGGATTGCGCTACAACAAAAGCGAATATTTTGAAAAAAACAACACACTGATGCTGAATTTTTCCTGCATCGTAGCGAGCGAGTGCCTTGATGGCTTGACGGATGAAGTGGATCAGGCGGAATGGTTTTCCATAAAAGATGCACGGACAAACATCAAAAAAGGCAGTCTGGCTCAGCGTTTCCTGGAAAACTATTTGGAAAAAAGCCACGGGCTGGAGCCATTTACTGCTTTCAAGGATTCCTAAGCAATATAGTTCAGGAATTAATTGGATATACAAAAAAAGTTTCGGTTTTGACGTTCAAAACCGAAACTTTTTTGTTGTGAAGGTAAGCCTAAACTTGATGAAACCTGTAAGTGTGCCAATCAAGGTTTTAAGCTTATCTGATTTGAAAATTATTCAGTGACTTTCTCAGCTTCTTCGGTTGGAGCTTCTTCCTCTGCAACCTCTTCGGCTACTGGAGCAGAAAGGACAACAACTGCTTCTTCTAGGTCGGTAAGGACTGAAATGTCGGCATCGACTTTGATATCGGCAACCGTTAAGGTATCACCGATGGTCATTTCATTCACAGCGATTTGGAATTCGGTAGGGACATTGGTAGCTTCCGTTTCGATTTCCAATTCGTTCAATGTTTGAGTCAAGACACCTTCTTTGACGTCTTCACTACCGACCAAGTGGATCGGAACAGTCATCGTCAATTTTTGACCTTTTGTGATTACTTGCAATTCGACGTTTTGGATTTCGTTCTTAAGGGCAGCCTGTTGGATGTCCTTAAGGATGACTTGTGTCGTTTCTCCGCCGGATATGCTGACTTCAAAAATCGCATTTTTACCTAATTGCTTGAGCACTTCGTCAAAATCTTTTGCATCAAGTAATACTGGAGTTGCTTCAACATCTTTACCATAGATGACTGCAGTGAGTTTCTTGTCCAATCGTGCACGCTTCGCTGCAGATGAGCCAACTTTTTCGCGTTTCTCTACTTGTAATTTCATATGTTTTCCTCCTGGAAGTATACCTGTACTGGCTTGGATTTGAGCTGGCTATAAAAAATATTAACGTCAGCAAATAGATAGTACCTCTATACCATACCGCAAACCCGATACGATAGCTAATGATAAGCCTTTTGTTTTATCTGGATTGCAGCTTATAACGCAAGGGTTAGCCGCTAGAAATCGTTGCTGTATAGCGAAAGCTTGGACGTCTGGAAAAGGTTTCCGTACGCCCAAGCTTTCGTCATGTATTTTTGATTATTGTGCATAAATATAAGTCATCACAGCCGATCCGATTCCCTCAAATACTGGAGTCGCGTCATCGGTCGCGTTTTGCCAACCATCCGTCAGGACGGCTACGATGTAATTCTGACCATCCACTGACATGATGCCCGCATCATGGGATACGTCATCCAACAAGCCGGTTTTGTGAGCAAAGTTTACTTCATCATTAAGGCCTGTGTTCAGGGCATAGACGAGTTGCTGATCGCCCAATAGCCCGAGAAAGTACGCCGTGCTGGATTCTGAAAGCAATTCGCCATCCAATAGGCGTTCCAACAAGAAAGCGACTTCGGCTGGCGTTGTTTCCAGGTCGCCGTTGTAATAGACACCATCTGATTCCAGATAGGGGTTAAAACTCGTGGAAACGAATCCCTGATCATGGATGAAGGTTTCGATGTTGTCCCATCCAATCAGATAGGCGAGTTCCTTGGCCGTTTCGTTGTCTGAGACGGTGATGGTGCTGGTCAGGTAATCATCTATGGTTGCACCGTCAGCAATTTGGTCTTCCAATGAGAGTGTGCCGGCATCGACTTGGGTGAGGATGGCATACGTCAAAAACAGTTTGTAGAGGCTCGCGCTGGTGAAGACGCGGGATTCATTGGTCGTAATTGCTTCTCCGGTCTGCTCATTGATGAGGACAAAACCAAGCTGGTCAGGGTAGGCAGCATTCAGTTCATCCAAATCCGCCGCCAATTCCTCTCCGGCTGTCGTCATGATCGTGCTGCTCTGGAGAAGCGCATTTGCTTCAGCCACACTGTTTTCATCCACTTCCTGCATTTCATCAACTTCGTACGCGACATCGGTCGTCAAAGTCTGGGCTGATGCGGAACTTTCTCCTTCTTTGGAATTTGCTAAGTCCCACAAAAGGAACGTGACGCAACCCGCAAGAAACAGGGTGGACAGGAAAAGCGCATATTTTTTCTTTAGTTTTTTTCTTTTTTTCATATCAGTACCTCTTCTGGGGCTAATTTTTGCCAATGACCGAAAAGAGGGTATGGTTAGACTCTTTTCCGGGTTGCTCGGCTAGGAAAGATATTTTGTTGCTGTGTGTTTATTTCACGGAGGCGCCGGAAACGGGCATCGAGTTGCCACCCATACCGCCCATTTGTCCGCCGCTTGCTTCAGTTGTGGCGCTGACATCAACAGTGGATGAACCGCCGCTGAAGGACGTATCTTCGTAGATACCGGTAGTGGATTCACCGGAAACTGTTCCGCCAGTTGTGATTGTGTAAGCAGAGCCGTTGACCAGGTCAGGACTGGAGAATACCAGCGACTGTGCCGTGGTGGAAGCCTCAAAGGTCATGATCACTTCTCCGTCCGGTCCGGTGATTTGGATGGCTTCATCCGCAGCCAATGGGATAGAGGATGTGAACAGGAAGCTTTGTGCTGAGGTCGAAGAAGGGCTCATCGCCATGCCGGAGCTGCCGACCCCAATCAGGGTACCGCCATTCATGTTGAACGTGCTGTCGTAATCCAATGTACCGTTCATGCTGTCGGTCGGGCCGTTGACGATCACGGTACCATCGTTCATCTCGATGCTGCCGTTGCTGTCGAGTCCATCGCCGCTCGCGTTTACCACAAGCGTTCCGCCGTTGAGGGTCAAGAGACCTGCACCTTCGGCAGTTGATGTGAACGTGTTTTCTCCAGGGCGTCCGCTGACGGCTGATGCGTCGTTTCCGCCGGCCGTGTTGACGCCGTCATCTGAGGATGTCAAAGTGATGTCCCCGCCGTTCAGAGTGATTTCGGTAGCTTCGATGCCTTCGTAACTTTGATTGATATTAATGGTTCCGTCATCGATTGTCAAGGTGTTATCTGCGTGGATGCCATCATCCCCTGATGCGATAGTGAAGTCTCCGCCTGTGATTTGGATTGTGTCATTGGTATGGATGGAGTCATCGGAAGTATCCAATACGAACGTACCGCCGGAAATCGCTAATGACCCTGTCGCTTTCAAACCTTTGGCGCTGGTTGTTTCCTCGGTGGTAGTGGTGGCTGCTTCATCAGCAGTTGCTGCCCATGTTCCCCATGCTTCGCTCTCCGTACTGCTGTTCGCGCTGCCTCCGCCGGTTGTGATCGTGAAGTCGCCGCCAAGGATCTGCAGATCGGTTGCGGCTTGGATGCCGTCAGAAGCTGCCGTGATCGCGAAGGTGCCTGATTCAATCGTCAAAGTTCCTTTGCCTTCTTCTTCCTCGTTAGTCGATTGCAGTCCGTCGCCGCCCGCATCGATCGTGAAAGTACCGGAACTGATGAAGAGTGAATCGCTGCCTTTGATTGCGTCGCCTACAGAAGTGATCTCATAGGTTCCTTCTGCGATTGTCACATCATCTTTGCCTTTGATGGCATGAGCATAATTGGCATCGACGACCAACGTTCCCGTTCCGTTCAGGATAAGGTCGGATTTGCTGAACACGGTTGCATCCGGCTCGTCTTCACTGTCTTCGAAGGTATAGGTTTCTCCGTCGCTTAAAGTATTGGTCGTGCCTTCAGCCAAAGTGATGGTCGCGGAGTTGGCGCTTTTCACATAGATTGCGGCTCCGGTGGAATTCGTGATGGTAGCCCCATCGAGAACGATCTGGACATCGGCTTCATCAACTGTTTCGACACGCACCTGGCCTTCGCTCAGGGTACCGCTGAGGATATACGTACCTGGTTGCGTGATGGTCAGAATGGAACCGTCAGCAGCAGCTCCGGATCCGTCGACTGTGATTGTTTGGTCGGAAAAACTGATGGCTGTTGCGTTGTTTGCTGAATAACTGGATTCTGAAACAAGAGTGGATTCAACTGACGCCTCAGTAGTCGAGACGTCGCTGGATGCTGTTGTGGTGCTCGCTTCAGTAGAGCAAGCGGTCAATAAGGCAAGGGTGCCTGTCAGTGCGAGCATTTGAGTTAGAGGTTTATTCTTTAGATTCATTATAGTACTTTTCATGGGTTAGTTCTCCTGTC
>NZ_JBAWAZ010000087.1:0-6637 GCF_049589555.1 Trichococcus sp. | reverse complement strand
AAAAAAGTGTATGTTAACAGGTTACTGCTTTTTTTAGGAATGAGAATGGCTTTTCTTCGTCAGATTCCTGTACAATATAAGGGTATTCAACAGAAAGGACTTTTGCGATGGCCTATACACACGTACAAACATTCAATCCCGAAATTCTCTATGCTTTCGATCCGCTGAACGAAGCCGGGAACTATTCCAAAACGCACAGCCACAACTTTCTGGAAATCAGCGTCCTGCTGGAAGGGGAAGCGGATTACTTGGTGGACGGAAAACGGCAGGACTTGGGAACCGGCACCGTCATGCTTTTCAATCCGGGTGTGAAACATGCGGAGCGGCAAAAAGAGGGCACGTTTTCCCATCAATTGCATATCGGTTTGACGAACCTTTCGTTGAACGGTCTTCCCCGCAACCATTTTCCGAACAAGCGCGCTTTGCTGGATCTCGGCTGTTATGCGGATGCCTTTATGGAGAAGGCCTGGCGGGTGACGAAGGAGTTCAACGAGCAGCGGAGTGAATATCAGCTGATGGGAAAAGGACTGATATTGGAGATGCTGGGGTTATTGCTCCGCAGTCTGGAGGACGGATCCGACAATACGATCCCTTCGGCACTTTCGCAGACAGCCGTGCGTCAACAGCATCTGGTGAATCATGCCGTCTATTATCTGGAAAACCATCATTCCGAAGAAATCACTCTGGAACAATTGGCGCAGCAACTCTTCGTCAGCCCGGCCCATCTTTCAAAAATCTTCAAGGAAGCGACCGGATTGAGTCCGATCCATTACCTGATCCACGTGCGCCTGAAGCATGCGAAGGAACTGCTGAAGCAGGAAGAATGGACCATCAAAGAAGTCGCACAGGCGGTCGGTTACCAGGACGCGTACCACTTCAGCAAACTGTTCAAAAAATACTACGGGACTGCGCCTTCGCAAGTCGCCAAGGAACAGCGACCGGTTTAGCGAGTATCGTTAACAAGAAAAGGGCTGTATCAGAACCAGAACAGAATTTTCTGGATTTGATACAGCCTCTTTATATGGAGATTTAATTTACGCTCAGAGATACCCCGCCAAAATCTATTAGGCGGGGTAAAACGTCCGAAGACAACACGAGATTCCCCTTCAAAGACAATTTGGCGGGGAATTTCACGCCCTCGGGATTCATCATGCTCTTGTATGTGTTCTTCGGAATTCTTTTGGTGTCTGGCCTTCGCGTTTTTTGAAGAGGTAGCTGAAATAATTGGGATCGTTGTAGCCGATGTCCATCGCGATGGCGGACAGCTTGTCATCCGTCCCGACCAACAGTTCCTTGGCGTGCTGCAGGCGGCACTCCGTCAGGAAGTCGATGAAGGTCTGCCCCAAAGATTGCGAGAAGATGGTGCTGAAGTGCGATGGACTCAAGTTCACGGCATCGGCCACGACATTCAGGGAAATATCCGGATCGGTAAAATTCTCTTTGATGAATCCCAACGCTTTTTGGATGACGCTCTGATACTTCACCATGGAAGGGTGGATGTGGGCTGCCATCAGAAAAGCCAACAGCTTTTCGATGATCTGGGTATATTCCGCGGCGTCGGCCGCTACCGCCGCCAACTGATCCAGGTCATTCATTTTTTCCAGCAAAGGTTGCTCCGAACCAGGCTTCTTTTTTTGGACAAGATTGCCCAACTCGGTCAGCACGAAAAAGCGGAAGAGGCGGTTGCGTTCTTCGGTATCCCCAGGCGTTCCCTGAAGCTCCAGCACCAGTTCCTCCAGTTCATCCGCTTCGGTCTGGGCAATTTTCTGGGCCAAATCGAGTTTGAAAGGATTCGTCGGGGAAACTTCGCCGTCCTTGATGTCATCCTCGTAGCTGATGATTCGTTCGGTCCGCAGCACGCCGTAGGTCTGGAGCATGTTCTGCGTGTAGCGGTAGGCCTGCGGGATTTCGCTGAGCCGATCGACGATCGGGCCAATCGAAACAATCAGGTCCTCCGCTTCTTCGTCCTTCAGTTCATGGACGAGCGTCTGAGCCAGTTGGTAGCTCTTTTCCAACAGCCTGTCCGTATCGCTGTCCATCAAGAGAAACTTGATGAAGCGCGATGAGATGCTGGAGAAAATGATGCTCTCATCTGCTCCGAAAAGGAAATGCAGATAATTGCTGAAACGGAAATAATCATCGAAGTTTTTGTCGTAATGATTGGTGGCCAAAACGATGCAGGTTTTTTTACCGACGACCGAGCGCTTCAAGGCGGCGGACTCCTGCAGCACTTCCGGAACCGATAAGTCACCGCGGAAGATGCCGTTCAAAAAATGATTTTTTTTCAGCTCGAAGACGAAATTATCCGCATGCGGATCCCGTTCCGTGATGGGTTCTTTTTGTTTATCCAATACTGCGATGACAGCTTCAAGTGTTTGGGTCAGCTCGGTATCTTTGATCGGCTTCAGAAGATAGGCATCTGCCTGAACTTGGATGGCGGTGCGCGCATATTCAAAATCATCGAAGCCGCTGATGAAGATGATGCGGATCCAAGGAAAGATCTTCCGGACTTCCTTGGCCAAACTCAAGCCATCCATGAAGGGCATCCGGATATCGGTCAGCAGGATATCCGGTTTGACGTCCATGATTGAGGCCAAGGCCATTTCCCCGTCGGAGGCTTCCCCCGAAAAGATCAGCGGGTGCGTTTCGGCGAGGGACAGCAGTTGGTTCCGTAGGCTATCACGGATCAGGTGCTCATCCTCGACTATAAAGACTTTATACATGCTTGATCGCTCCTTTTAGGTAATCTTAGGTACTGTCACAGTAATGGTCGTACCTTTTCTGTAGGTGCTGTCGATCTGGAGGGAAGCGCTGTTGCCGTAATACAACAGCAGACGCTTGCGGACATTGTAAAGGCCATAACCGCCTTCACCTGAATCTTCGACAGTGGCTTGGTCAAGCCGTTTTCGGATTTCGAGCAAACGCTCCTCCTGCATGCCGATTCCGTTGTCCGTCACGAAGAACTGGATTGTGTCGTCGGTATCAGTCGCCTCGACGGTCACTTTCCCGGCCCGACGGACATGCTTGGTTCCATGGTAGACCGCATTTTCAACCAATGGCTGCAGGATCATCTTCAGCACTTCCGTCTGCAGGATTTCCTCCGGGATGTCGATGGCGAACGTCAGCATGGCCCCGTAGCGGATCTGCAGAATCGTCAGGTAATCTTCGACGTGGCGGATTTCTTTCTCGATCGTGATCCAGTCCTGGCCTTTGCTCAAGGAAATGCGCAGGAAATCGGAGAGTGCGTAGGTCATCGTCTTCACCTGCTCGCTGTTGCCTTGTTCAGCCAAGGACAGGATGGCATCCAGGGTATTGTAGATGAAGTGGGGCGTAATCTGAGCCTGCAGGACACGCAGCTCGCTCTGCGCCAAATCGAATTGCTTCACGGCGTTTTCTTCAATCAGGACATGCAGATTCCGCGCCATGTCATTCATGCTTTCCGTGACGACGCGCAGCTCAGCGACTTCCGGCTCTTTTGCCCGGTAATCCAGATGGCCTTGCGACAGTTCCTCGGAAAGGACGATCAGGTCGTTCAACGGCTCCTGGATCTGCTGCGTCAAAAAGCGGTTATTCTTCCGGGCGTAGTAGACGATTATCAGGACGATGACGAGTTCGAACAGGATCAGATAATAGAGCGACACAAGCATATCATCGCTGGTTTGTCCCGCAAGTTCGATTTCGACGCGCACAAAGTCCTGCAGGATAGCATAAAGCAGGACCGTGACGGCATCGACTTGGACCATGATGGCTTCATTTTCAGCGAACGGCCGTCCGTTAACGATATTGCTTTCCATCTCGGAAATGTAATTGTCGAGTGTGTCCAAGGTCCGCAAAGCGACATCCAGTGTGGCGCCTTCCTTTGCGGTAGTGGTGTTGGACTGGATTTCTTCGATGGCCAGCCGAACCTTTTCCAGCTCGTTGCCGGACTTGTAATCGGTGACGTTGATGAGGCCGAAGACTAGGTCCCACAGTTCCTCCAAAACATTTTCCTGGACGATGGTCGAAACCGTATTCGCTTCTTCGACGTTCGCCAGCGCGCTGCGGTAGATCAGGATATTGCGTGTATAAAAGATACTGATGACCAGCAATGGAATCAGGGTGATGCTGAAGAGCAGGCGATTGGTCTGCTGGAAAATATCTTTGATGCTGGCTATTTTTTCCATCACTTTGCCTCCCTAATATTCCCTTGGCGGAATGCTGTCGAGATTCCCTTTATCGGAGAAGACCGTTTCGGGCATGTAAATTTCATCCGGGATGGTATTACCGTTCAAATAACGCTTGATCGTGTTGCGGACATACCAGCCGGCATTCGGATTGCATTCAACGACGCAATTGACCTTGCCGGCGCGCAGGTTTTCGATCATCTCCGCTTGGCCGTCGATTGTGACGATGAGGATGTCCTGGCCGGGGACGATACCGTTTTCTTCCATGATCTCCAGGATGCCCAGCGTCATCTCATCGTTATGACTGTAGAGAACATCAATGTCTTCCCAGCCGTTATCCTCGATGTATTTCCGGAAGACATCCTTCGCCTTGGAACGGATAAAGTCCCCTTCCAAGGAGGCTGCGATGGATATCCGCGAATCGCGGCTGATCACTTCCATGAATCCTTCGCTGCGGAAATTAGTCGGCGAAGTATTCGCAAGCCCTTTCATTTCCAAAATATTCACGGAGGGCTGGGAGCTGTTTTGGAAATGATTGGTGATGTAGAGTCCCGCCCGGTTTCCTTCAGCCTTGAAGCTGGAACCGATGTGCGTCAAATACAGATTCTCTTCTGCTGTGCGGATATGGCGGTCGACAACGATAACGGGTATGCCCGCATCTTTTGCTTCCAACAGGACAGCATCCCAACCATCTTCCACGATCGGCGTGAAGACGATCATATCCACTTTGTAGGCGATGAAGGTGCGCATATCCTGAATCTGACGGTCTTGGTTCATGAAGCCGTTCCGGTACAGCACTTCATAGCCTTCTTTATCCAATTCTTCTCTTATCGACTCTGTGTGGCGCTTGCGCCAATTGCTCTCCGTTCCGGATTGTGAGAATCCGATGACGATGTTCCCGGGCTCTTCTTCCTCATCAGGGCTGTTCGCGCAGCCGCCGACAAAAAAGAGCAGGAGAAGCAAATGCAATAGATACTTCATGGCGGGAAAACTTCCTTCCTATATATAACCAAAATGAAACGCTACCATCGAATAGTTTAGCATAGTTTCTGGGGCCTTCGAAAAAAAACAAAGAAAATCGGAAAAAATCCATATGGAAACGGATACAAATCAGTAAGAATATCAAGAAAACGGAAAAGATAGTGAATGTAAGCGGTATCCGATAAGGGTACAATACGTATATCAAATAAAACAGCAGTGGAGGAATTCGGAATGAAATTCAATTGGAAGAAAAGTTTTCTTACAGCAGCAACGTTAGTATCCGCAGTAGCGCTAGGTGCTTGCGGGGATGGCGAAGCATCTACAGGGGATGCCGGTTATGTAGGAATCGCGATGCCGACGAAGTCAGCCGAGAGATGGATCGCGGACGGCACCAATATGGTTACGGAGTTGGAGAAACTGGGCTATAAGACGGATCTTCAATACGGGGAAGATAAAGTGGAAAATCAGGTGGCGCAGATCGAGAATATGATCACAAAAGGTGTGGATATTTTGGTAATCGCTTCCATTGATGGATCCGCATTGACGGATGTGCTTGGAAAAGCAGCGGACGAAGGCATCGAAGTCATCGCGTACGACCGCTTGTTGATGAATTCCGAACACGTTGACTACTATGCAACTTTCGATAATTTCGGAGTGGGTGTGCTTCAGGCTTCCTATATTGAAGATGCATTGAACTTGAGCGAAGGTGAAGGCCCATACAATATCGAATTGTTCGGCGGATCCCCGGACGACAACAACGCCTTGATCAATTACAATGGTGTAATGTCCGTGTTCCAACAATACATCGAAAGCGGCCAATTGGTCATCCCTTCCGAACAAACAAAGTTCAACCAGATTGCAACCTTGCGTTGGGATGGATCGACTGCACAAGCACGGATGGACAACCTGTTAAGCGCGAATTACACGGATAAAACCTTGGATGCAGTATTGTCTCCTTATGATCCGATTAGTTTGGGAATCATTTCTTCTCTGAAAGGTGTGGGTTACGGTTCAGCTGAAAAACCATTGCCGGTCATCACAGGTCAGGATGGAACGCAAGCAGGTGTGAAATCGATCATTGCCGGCGAACAGACACAAACGATTTTCAAGGATACGCGTATCTTGGCTCAAAACACAATTGAGATGATCGAAGCGATCTTCAACGAGGAAGAAGTGCCTGTAAACGACACAGAAACATATGACAACGGCGTGAAAGTCGTACCGACTTACTTGGCTAATCCGGTCTCAGTCGATAAAGAGAATTATCAAGCGGAATTGATCGATACAGACTACTATTCTGAAAAAGATTTAGGCCTATAAAAATGTGAATAATCGAGACTTCCTTTGGCGACGCCAAGGAAGTCTCTTCCATAGAGGAGGGGTATCATGGCGGATTATATATTGGAGATGCGGAATATCGTCAAAGAATTTTCTGGCATCCGGGCATTGAGTGATGTGAATCTGAAAATCGAGCGCGGGGAAATCCACGCCCT
>NZ_JBAWAZ010000086.1:0-2225 GCF_049589555.1 Trichococcus sp. | reverse complement strand
GTTTCCGGAGCAATCGCATTTCCGGCGCGGGCAGGAATGTTGTACATCACGATCGGCAAGTTCACGCTCTTGGCGATTGCTTCATAATGGTTGTAGATTTCCTGTTGGGAAGCAGCGGCGAAAAATGGCGCAACAACGGATAATACATCCGCACCTGCAGCTTCAGCGATTTTCGAAAGTTCGATCGTTTCCCTTGTCGTGGCAGCTCCGGTCCCTGCATAGACAGGAACTCTTCCTTTCACCTCATCAACAAAAGCTTCGATGACGAATTTCTTTTCTTCCTTATTGAGTGCGTATGCCTCGCCGTTTGTTCCTAGGCAAAACACGCCATCCACACCGGCAGCCAACGAACGATTCACATGGTTTCGGAGTTCTTTTTCGTTGATATCCTCGTTTGCATCCATCGGTGTTACGTTTGCGGAAATGATTCCCTTAATATCTACCACTATTTTTTCCTCCCGGTCCTATTTATTTTCAGATAACATGCAAGCATAGTCGATTGCATTCACTAAGCTTGCTGCACTTGCGATTCCTTTTCCTGCATTATCGAATGCTGTTCCGTGATCGACAGAAGCGCGGATGATAGGCAACCCGAGCGTCACATTCACTCCGCTGACATCATCCCATTGGCCTTTTTCACGGTTATAGACAAAACCGACGACCTTCAAAGGGATATGCCCTTGATCATGATACATAGCCACAACGATATCGTACCAACCGCCGCGTGCCTTCGAGAAGATTGTATCCGCTGGAATCGGGCCTTCTGCATTGATCCCAGCTGCCTTAGCTGCTTCCACAGCCGGCAGGATTTCCTCGATGTCTTCCGTTCCGAAAAGTCCGCCTTCACCGCAGTGAGGGTTTAAACCTGCAACCCCGATTTTAGGTTCCGCAATCCCTAGCCCTTTGCAGGCCGTATTAGCTAATTTGATGACTTCCAGCACACGCTCTTTTTTGACGAGATCACAGGCCTGGCGCAAAGAAACGTGGGTGGACACATGCACGACTCTTAAATCTTCATGCGCCAGCATCATGGAATATTTCGGTGTATTCGTGTAATGGGAATAGACTTCCGTATGCCCTGCGAAATGATGGCCTGCCAAGTTCATTGCTTCTTTGTTGATCGGGTTTGTAACCGTAGCGTCGATTTCATTTTTCATGGCCAGATCAATGACCTTAACGATGCTTCTGAAAGCAATGTCCCCGGATTGCGCAGATACCTTTCCGATCGGGTAGTCGAATGCCTCAGTGGCGATATCGATCACTTCAATTTTGTTCGGTTCGAATTTCGCTTCAGAAACCTCTTTGATCGGTATGATTTCAATATCTGTCGCTCCAATAAAGCCAGCTGCCTGTTCAAAAACTTTCGGGTCACCCACGAATAAAGGTCTGCAGCGTTCATACAGCGATGCATCAAGCAGCGCTTTTACGCCGATTTCAGGACCGATTCCTGAAGGGTCACCCATCGTGATTCCGATGATCGGTAAATTTTTACTCATTCTTTTCGCCCCCTGTTTGATCATTCAGTACCGACAGATAGATGTTTGTGATCTCTTCTTTTGTCAGTGCGCGCTTGTTGTTGTCCAACAGTCTGCGCACGCCGCTTCCGGCTTCGACCAGGAAATCCAAGTCTTTCAATTGAACACCAAATTCTGCCAAGTCGGTAGGGATGTCTAATTTTTGGACGATATCCGCAATGTTTTCGATCATGACTTCGGCTTTTTCGTTTATGGACAACGCTGCTTTCTCAGGATAAACGGCATCACATAATGCAGCCAGTTCATTGGTGATATCCGGTTTGTTGACCCGCATCACCTTTTCGAACAAAATCGCATTGGCTACGCCGTGCGGGATATGAAATTCCCCGCCTAAAGGATAAGACAACGCGTGAACAGCTGTCGTGCCGGAAGAAGTGATGGCGACCCCACCATAGAAGGAGCCGATCAATAATTGCGATCTGGCTTCCAAATTCGCCGGATTGGCATAAGCTTCACGGATGTTATGGAAGATCAGTTTTGCACCTTCAGCAGCAAACATATCGCTGAATCCATTGGCTTTGTTGGACGTATAGCACTCCACACAATGGCATAAGGCGTCAACTGCTGCGGCTGCCAAATGTTTTTGCGGCAGATTTTTAACGAAGACCGCATCCAAAATCGCTGCATCCGGAATCAAAGCATCATTGACGATTCCGATTTTGATTCCTTTTTCAGGAACACCGACGATTG
>NZ_JBAWAZ010000085.1:0-1817 GCF_049589555.1 Trichococcus sp. | reverse complement strand
CTCGAAGGAAGTCTTCTGATACCAGTCATAATCAGACTCCGCTGTTTTCACAAAGACCCCTTCCGAGCTTTGGTCGAATGGCTCCGCTTCACTATCCATGGAGTAGCGCGTCTCAAACCGGGCATTGTCGAGTTCCGCATTCTTCTGAGCCGCATTCCCAATCTCCACCACGACACTCGTGGTGGAAGTGGAACCGCCACACCCACTCAACAGCAGAAGACTTGAAAGGAAAAATATTGTTGTTACCATTGGATTTTTCATCATTTCCCAACACCATCCTATCCGTTTAGAATATCTATTGAACTATCCCCACCTATGCTTTCGCTTAGAGACGGGGCAGTTCAAGGCCGAAGATTCTTCATTCATTAGATCAGGTATGTTCTATTTTTCATTGCCCACTATAAGAACGTAATTCTTCATATTTGATCATAGTCATTTCAGGGAGCTTAAAGACATTCTGTAACGCAAGATCGTAAGAATCTTTTGACTCCATATAGCGATTGTATAAGTCCGCTTTAGAGACAGGAGTGGAGTCCACCGCAACATCCCGATATCCAGACGTCCCCATATTCACTAAACCTTCAATAGGTGTGATTGTGTTTGAATCATCACGAATGATAAACCATTGATGCCCCACACCCGCTCCGGAATGTGAATTCAGCAGTAAATATTCTTCATCAAAGTTATAGGCTAAAGTATAACCTAACAAGACTGGACTCATTGCCCGCTCATCCACGACTGTCGTTGCCAGCAGCATTCTTAGTGGTAACGATAGGTTATTATATGCATTTATGTTACGATCTATACTTCCCTGAAGCAGGGATTCCTCTTCCACTTTTGCTTTAGCTGCTTCATCCATCGCTAATTCATTTTGCTTATTCTGGATATCCGCTAATAGTTGTTCTCCCACCGCTTTTAATTCAGAAAAATACGCATTGCTCAGTTCTTCTGAATTTAACAAATTTTCGATGACAGGAAGGGCTTCGTCCATATTGCCGCTATCGTATGCGGCTTTTGCCTTATCCAGTTCCGCGTCTATATGGTCTTCCTTGGCATTGATTTCCTCGATGATGGCAGTTGCCTTTGCAATTAATCCTTCTAAACCATTCTCTGACTCAACAACTTGTTGGGCTTTCTCCAAAGCTTCGGCATACTCCTTGCTGTCATAAAAATCCTTTGCTTCCCTATATATTTGGGTTTGCGTTAAATAGGCTGTTGCCTTCTCGTCATCTGGCTGATTTTCGAGCGCTATCTCAAAATAAGCTTCCGCTTTTTCGTATTGCTCGGCACTCAGGATATCCACTCCTTTTTGAATAGCCTCGTTATAAGCCTCTTGCTCTGCATTGCCGCATCCTGCCAATAGCAGTAGCCCTGCAAGCGTTAGATATCTCATTCCAATCTTCCCCATACCCATGATTCTTTCCGGACCACCCTTCCCATTCCCCTGAACTATTAATCACCTATAATTATATATCAAAAAATTTTAATTTATGCCAATAAAAATATACAAGTTTGCTTTTCAGCCTGTATTTTATCATTTTTCCCAAATATCTTTCCTTGTTCGCTTTACAAACGCAAACACACGTTCGTATAATAAGGACATAGAGATTGGAGACGGTTTTTATGTATGAAACGGAATTGGTTTTTGATTATGCGAAGGAGCCCAGTCGCGACATTCTTTGCATCGATTGCAAATCCTTCTATGCGAGCGTGGAATGCGTGCGGCGCGGGCTGCATCCGCTCGAAACAAAATTGGTTGTCATGAGCTATCCCTCAGCCGATCCGAAAGAACGCGGCAGTGGATTGATTTTGGCCTC
>NZ_JBAWAZ010000084.1:0-6527 GCF_049589555.1 Trichococcus sp. | reverse complement strand
CATCATTTCATTTCGATCTTTGGCTGGTCCTCTGTCATGATTTAATCCCATACAACCAAAACCTAATTCCGATGTCACTAATCCTACGCTTCCTAAAGTACGTTTATTCATGTCGTTACTCCTCTTCTATTTTTATAGAACAAAAGAATGAAACTGAACACCATTGTCCTGTTGTTCATTATTATTTTACTCGCTAAAGTCCACTTTAAGGCAAGCGTTTTCTTTACTTATTCACTATTTGAGGCAATGACTTTCTTGTCATGACATCAAATGGTAATAAAACGAGGAATATCTGCTTTGTCTATTCGATATAATCATACGGTGCTAGAAGTTAAATATCAATTACCTATATTAAATGCTTAACCATACCTAATAAGCATAGGAGTAAACGGATGGAATTTAGACTATTACGTTATTTTTGATTATGGTATCTAAAAAGGTAACAACAAATAAACCCTCGAAAATACGACTCTCGAGGGTTTTTTGTTACGTTTATTTACAAAAAAGTATTAGTTGGCAAATGCGTTTTTAAAGAATGTTTCTAATTTAGCAAATGGGATCAGGTCGACACGGTCATAGAAGTCAACGTGGTCTGCTGCTGGAGCAACATAAAGCTCTTTTGGTTCTTGCAATTTCTCAAACGTCGTTTCTGAGAAAGGACGTGAATGGGCTGTTTCAGTCGTTAAAAGTAAGACTGGACGCGGTGAAATTTCATGAATATGATTAGTAATTTGGAAATTCATAAAGCTAAGATTGGATACTGCCGTGATATTGGTCAAGGCATGTGGGTGCCAACCACGTTTTGTAGCATAGAAATCAAAGAATTCTGGCAACATTGGCAAGTCTTCCGGTACTTCTGTCTGTGGTTGTTCTGGGTAATGCAAGACCACCGCTGCTGTGCCATTTTCAAAATCAGTCCAACGTTGTTGGCTGTATTGCTCCAACGGAACCGCACGGTCAATTCCGGTCGCCATGCCAGCAAGTGACGGAATATCGTACATGACGCTTGTCGCTACTGCCTTAATGCGTGCATCTTGTGCTGCTGCCCCAAGAGCAAAACCGCCACTCGCACAGATGCCGAGAGCACCAATCTGATCACGGTTGACAAAGTCAAGGGTTCCAATATAATCGACTGCTGCACTGAAATCTTCCAAGTAAGTATCAGGCGAACCAGTGTAGCGAGGCTGACCACCACTGTAACCATGATAAGCTGGGTCAAAAGCTAGCACAACGAAGCCATGCTGTGCCAACTGATTGGCATAAACGCCAGGCCCTTGCTCCTTAACACCACCAAATGGAGGTCCTACAACCAAGGCGGGATACTTGACAGACTTATCTAAATCTTTGGCATAGTACAAATCAGCTGCGATTTCCACACCATAGCGAGTCGAATAATAGACATGCTCACGTACGACTGTCGTGTCTAAATCGAAAATATAATACTCATCTGCTGGAGCAACACGAGTTGCTTGTAAAGGATTAACTGCTTTTCTCATTGTGTTTCCCTCTTTCATTATTTATAATATGATCATATCAATTAAAGCTAACTTTAAGTCAAGTCTTTTAATTCTAAATTTGTGACTACTGAGGAGAAACACTATGAAAATAAAAGAAATTTCTGAACTTTTTAGCCTACCTAGCCCAACTTTACGTTATTATGAGCAGATTGGCTTGATTGAACCTGTTCCAAAAATAAATAATCGGCGCGACTATAATGAAAACCATGTGGACCAAATTCAATTCGTTCTTTGCATGAAGCAAACGGGTCTATCTTTGGAAGAAATCCAAGCTTACACGCACCTTTATTTAGCAGGTCCAGAAACGAAAGACCAACGTTTGACTATTTTGAAGCAACAAAAGGCTGCGACACTGAAAAAAATTCAAGACCTACAAGATATTATCACCTATATCGACCAAAAAATCGAATTTGTTGAGGAAGAATAAACCTCACCTAACTCAGATTAGAGTCCATCAGCAATACAAGGATGATGATAATCTCCTAGGTAGAATTCCTACCTTTGAAATCAATTGAAGAACTGGAGAATCGATACTATTAATAAAATACTATGAATGATTCACTTGAGGTGGGAAATGTGGAAACATTGATTTATAATCTTTTAGCATACATAAATAATTCTCTTGATAAGGATATTAACTACCATATAGCGAAAACTCTGCTCGAAAATTTTCATAAGATTGAGGGATTTTCATTAGAAACAGCAGCAGAGGTATGTAATGTAGCTCCTTCTACAATTAATCGGTTCTGCAAAAGAATTGGTTTTAGAAATTTTTCAAACTTAAGAAATTCTGTAATTAAGAATGGGGCACCTCTTGAAAAGAACGATATTGACCTAAGTGGAGATAGGTTTATAGAGCAATTAAAGGAAAACGTGGAAATAATTGAAAATATCCCAAGGGAACAGATTGAGCGGATCGTAAAACAAATCAGCAAATCCCGTAGAGTTGTTATATTAGGTTTTGAAAAGCATCAAATCCAAGCTTTGGAGTTACAAAAAAAAATACTTCTTGCAGGGAAATTTTGTGAATGTAATACAAATATTTTTAAACAAATGGATGTTCTGGACATATTGACAGAGGAAGATATGATTATCACTATTTCTATACAGGGATACTTACTATCAGAGGAATTCCTCTTATTTGAAAAACTTAAAAGGACAAAGGGAAAGAAATTACTTATTACCTTCTCGGAGCCACATCAACATCTAGAATTATTTGATGAAATTTTACAGTGTGGAAAAATTGAAAATAGTGCTGTGAGTAGTCAAACGTTATTAAGACTGTTTGATGTATTGTTCCATTGATTCCGATAGCAACATTCTTCTTAGCCGTGAACTGGTCTCCTTTTGACCAGTTTTTTTTGCATCACTAAATTATAATAAAACTCAGAAACAAAAAAGTCGGAAAGAAGGAATACAATATGGCATTTCCAAAAGGTTTTTTATGGGGTGGAGCTACGGCTGCAAACCAATTAGAAGGAGCTTACAACGAGGGGGGCAAAGGCCTTTCCATTTTTGATATGGTTCAATTTGTACCAAAAGAAGAGCGTGGAAATGAAATTGAAATGGATGTCAGAAGCAAAAAAGAATTAGAAGATCTTTTAGCAGGAAAAGGTGGCGACAACTTCCCGAAACGTCGCGGTATCGACTTCTACCACCATTATAAAGAAGATATTGCACTATTTGCAGAAATGGGCTTCAAAACATTCCGTATGTCCATCTCTTGGCCTCGTATTTTTCCAAATGGTGATGACAGGGAGCCAAACGAAGAAGGGTTAGCTTTCTATGACAAAGTATTCGATGAATTATTGAAGTATGGAATTGAGCCACTTGTGACGTTATCACACTATGAAATTCCACTTACATTAGTTCAAAAATACAATGGCTGGACAGATCGACGCGTAGTTGAATACTTTGTTCATTATGCAGAAACGGTGTTTAATCGTTACAAAGGAAAAGTGAAATACTGGTTAACGTTCAATGAAATCAACGTTTCAACGATGTCTCCATATATTGGTAGTGGTATTCTTATAGATGAGGTAGAACACAAGGAACAAGCGGTTTATCAAGCATTACATCATCAGTTTGTAGCAAGTGCCAGAGCGGTCAAGGCCTGTCATGAAATGATCCCTGATGCCATGATTGGTTGTATGCTAGCTCGTATGGAAGTCTATCCAGAAACTTGCAGTCCGGATGATGTATTAGAAGTACTGAAAGAGGATCAAATGAACCTATTCTTCACTGACGTTCAGGTTCGTGGGTATTATCCAAGCTTCATGTTAAGTTATTTTGAAGAAAATGATATTAAGATTGACATGCTTCCTGGCGATGAAGAAATTTTACTGCAACATACAGTGGATTACTTATCCTTTAGTTACTATATGTCAATGGTGGCTAGCGGAGCACCTGATAAGAAGAAGGAAAAAGGGAACTTCTTTAGTGGTGTGAAAAACCCTTATTTAGAGTCATCTGATTGGGGATGGCAAATCGATCCTAAAGGATTGCGTATTACCTTAAAGAAAATGTATGATCGCTACCAAGTACCGTTGTTTATCGTGGAAAATGGACTTGGAGCCTATGATAAAGTAGAGGAAGACGGCTCAATCAACGACGATTATCGTATTGATTACATGCGTGCACATATTGAGCAAATGAACGAAGCGATCAAAGAGGGTGTAGATCTTATTGGGTACACAAGCTGGGGTTGTATCGATTTAATTAGTGCAAGTACCTCTGAAATGTCTAAACGTTACGGTTTCATCTACGTTGATCAAGACGATTATGGCAATGGTACTTTAGAGAGAAGCAAGAAAAAATCATTTGATTGGTATAAGCAGGTAATTACTACAAATGGAGAAGAACTATAGATAGAACTTAAAAGGGGGGTGTCTCAAACTAAAATGAGACACCCCCTTTTGCTTATAGACATAATAGCACCTTATGTTATTCAATTAAGTAAGTAGTACCCTTAGGAATGGTCCTTCAATAGGTTCATGGCCAGATTGATTTGTTGCTGAGCAAATTTTGCGAGTGGCGTAAAAGCAAACACAGTGTCCAGAAAATGGTTCATTTCTGAACACTACTCTTTTTGTACTATTTTTCTTTAAAAAAGCTGAAATAAGTGTCCATAAACCCGTAACAAATTCTATGTCCACTTAATCACCCTTGATAAAGTTATGGTACAATGAAATAAAAAAAGAAGGTGATTTTTTGAAAATTGGATACGCACGTGTTTCTACTGGATTACAGAATTTGGATCTCCAGGAAGATAGTCTAGAAAAATTTGGCTGTGAAAAAATTTTTACAGATCACATGAGTGGCGCAAAGAGCAATCGCCCAGGATTAGAAACAGCGATTGAATTTGTTCGTTCAGGGGATACACTGGTTGTTTGGCGACTAGATCGGCTTGGGAGAAATATGGAAGACTTGATTACGATCGTCAATCGTTTGAACAATCGTGGCGTGAGTTTTCACAGCTTACAAGAAAATATCACGATGGATAAATCAAGCTCAACTGGTCAATTAATGTTCCATCTGTTTGCAGCGTTTGCGGAATTTGAGCGGAATCTAATTCTGGAACGATCTGCAGCCGGACGTGCAGCTGCACGCGCAAGAGGCAGGTTTGGTGGACGCCCCGAAAAGTTAAGCAAAAGTGACTTGGAACTTATGAAGACGTTGATCGATAATGGAACACCTATTAAAACAATTGCCGAAAGATGGAATGTTTCGCGTACAACCATTTATCGTTATCTCAATAAATTGGAGGAAACGAATCGTGAACACATATCCATCAACTAGCTAATTAGCATTCAAAAGAGTACAGACAATTAGAATTGATTCTTTAAGATTCGCCTTTCGATAAACTTCAATTAGGAAGTTGTTATGGAATGCTCATTGGAATTAAAAAATCGGTTACTCTTCGACATACTACTAAGCAAAAAGCTGGTCAAAAGAACACCAGATCTGTATTAAATCTTCACCCGAAGCAGATGAACTCAAAGCATCATCACCAATTATTCAACCAATGTTTCTGCTGAAAATCAGCTCTTATCATATTTATCAGTAACTGTTCTATCAAGTCCACGGAAATCTCCAGCAGCTCTGTTGGTAAATGAAGTGTCCAAATTTAAAATCGATTTTCTTTTCAAAGGACTAGTGCGCCCAAATTTGGCTGAAGGGCCCAGTTTTAACTAAACGAGTTGGGTTTTTCAACCAGTTGGGGTCTGAAACGCAACAAAAAGTACTAAATTCGAAAAAAATTATAGCAATGGACTATTTTTGTATAGGTATAAATAATTCAGGGTATCACATTATGATAAAAGGAGATGGTCTTTTGTTAATTATAGATAAACTAAATATGAACGATGAATTGACCGAAACAGAGAAAAATGTGGCGATTTTTTTAATTTCATTGGGTCCTGAGATGGCTGGAAAGTCAACTAGATGGATTGCAAACCAGACATATACCTCTCCTACAACGATTGTTCGATTATGCAAAAAAATTGGATTTAGTGGATTTGAAGAATTCAAAGTTCAGTATCTAAAAGAATTCAGTTATATTGAGCAACAATATGGGAAAGTAAACGCAAATTTTCCTTTTGAAAAAACAGATAGCATGATGAATATAGCAAATAAAGTAGCTTCATTGCATCAAGATACGATTGAAGATACTCTTTCAATCTTAATGCATGATGACTTAGCCAAAGCCAAAAAATTAATCATTCATGCCAAGACAATTTATATTTATTCTTTTGGAACAGCTTTAAATCAGGCGCAATCATTCAAAGAGAAAATGATGAAGATAGGCAAACGTGTAGTCATTGCTTCTAATTTGAATTATCAACTTTATGAGTCTAGTTGCATGATGACTGGGGATTTAGCGATCATTATCTCTTACTCTGGAGAAACAGAGAATGTTTTGAAAATTGCTGATATCTGTGGAGAAATTAATATTCCTATATTAGCGATTACTTCTTTAGGAGAAAATACATTGAGTAGGCAGTCAAAAGG
>NZ_JBAWAZ010000083.1:0-11851 GCF_049589555.1 Trichococcus sp. | reverse complement strand
AACAGCCACTCTGCAAATGGAGCCAGGCCTTTTTCGCGGGCGATGGCGGCTTTCGTGCGGCGTTTTTGTTTGTAGGGACGGTACAGGTCTTCCACTCGCTGCATCTTTTCGGCGCGTTCGATATCCGCTTTGAGCTTCGGCGTCAGTTTGCCTTGTTCCTCGATGATGCGGATGACTTCTTCCTTGCGCTTGTGCAGGTTCGTAGCGTACTGGTGGCGCTCTTCGATTTGGCGGATTTCGACCTCATCGAGCGAACCCGTCGCTTCCTTCCGGTAGCGCGCGATGAACGGGACGGTATTGCCCTCTTCCAATAGTTGCAGTACTTTTTCGATCTGTGCGGGTCTGAACTGGTTCAGCTCGGCTTTCACCAAGCCCAAAACGATTTGTTGTGCTGTTTCTGTCATTTTATTCAATACTCCTGCCTTTCAAAATAAAGCTGCCGTTTCGGCAACTTCATCATTTCTGTATGATATGGTCCTCTTTCAGACCGTTTTTGTCAAACACGACGCCGTGCAGCGATCCGCCGTAGACGGCTCCGCCATCGATGCCGATTTTGTCGTCCGAAATCCAGAGATCCGAACGGTCGTTGTCGCCGTGCAGGTAAAAGGTAGGGGTATGCCCGAATACGATCGTTTTGCCGGTGCGGTTCTTCTTTTTGTGGAACGGTTCGCGGATCCAGAGGAAGTCCTCCTCGGTGCTGTCGTGCCAATCCTTTTTGCCCAGATCGACGCCGGCATGGACGAAAACGTACTGTTCCCATTCATAGTACAATGGCAGCTCGGTCAAAAAAGCGATCAGATCCTTGTAGTAGTGTTTCATCATCATCGCGATTTCGCTTGGCGAATACTCCTCGTTGATGTGCTCATGCAGGAAACTTTCCAAGGAACCCAACCCGCCGTTCAGGAAATAATTGCCGGCGTATTCCTCCGGCTTTGCGATGAAATTCAGTAAGATGCCCTCATGATTGCCCTTCAGATAGATGGCACCTTGTTTTTCCACAAGCTCCTTCGCCAGCAGAAAACAAGCTTTCGAATTTTCGCCGCGGTCCCCCAAATCACCGATAAAAATCAACTGTTGCTTCTCGCGGTCCCACTTTTCCAATAATTTCTTCAGTAAGGTGATCTCTCCATGGACATCACCCACCACAAACACTTCGTCTTTCACGCTCTTCACCTTCTAACTTTCAGACTGTTTCGCTTCTTCTCATTTTAGCATATCACCCACTTTCCTGCTCAGGCAGATTTACAATAAAAAGGACCTAATTTCCTGAAATGCTAACGTTAAGATGTAAGGACAGCGTTTTTGATGCGCTTTCATTACCGTTTTAAGCAAATCACGAACATTAAAGTGATAAATTGATTAAATCATTCACTTATTTATTGCAAGCTTTTGCGTGATTGGTTATAATAGTCGAGTGGTAAGCAAGGAAAGCATCTGAAATCATTTATTGTTACTGTTTCCTGTCGCTGCCGAAAAAAATTCAGATGGGAGATCTTTTCAAAATGGAAAATTTCTTTAAACTCAAAGAACACGGAACAACAGTTTCCAAAGAAGTCGTTGCAGGGATCACAACTTTCTTCGCAATGTCTTATATCATCTTCGTCAATCCGGCAATCCTTTCTTTATCAGGGATGCCTAGCCAAGCAGTCTTCTTGGCAACAATCATTTCCGCTGCAGTCAGCACTTTGGTGATGGGCCTTTTCGCCAACGTACCTTATGCTTTGGCACCGGGTATGGGCCTTAACGCCTTCTTCACTTTCACTGTCGTCTTCTCACTTGGATTCACTTGGCAAGAAGCTTTGGCCATGGTATTCATCTGTGGGATGGTCAACGTTATGATCACAGTAACCAAAATCAGAAAAATGATCATCAAATCGATCCCTGAAGGCCTACAGCACGCAATCAGCGGCGGTATCGGCATCTTCATCGCTTATATCGGGATCAAAAACGCTGGCTTTTTGGAATTCACTTCCGATGCCAGCTCAATCACAGCGATCAATGGCGCTCCTTACGACGCAACAGCAGAAACGTTCGCTGGCGGTGTAGGAACAGTCATGACTGGCGGCGGAATCGTCCCTTCTTTGGTTGACTTCACGCAAATGCCTGCTTTATTGGCTTTGATCGGTTTGGTCCTTACAGCTGTATTGATGGTCAAAAATGTACGTGGTGCCATCCTGATCGGTATCGTTGCTACGACTTTGTTGGGTATCCCGTTGGGTGTTGTTGATATTTCAACAGCTAGCCTGCAAGCAAACTCGCTTTCAACTGCTGTTTCAGAATTAGGCATTACATTCGGTGCTGCATTCGGTTCAGAAGGTCTTTTGTCTCTTTTCTCTGATGCTTCCCAGTTGCCTTTAGTATTGATGACTATTTTCGCATTCAGCCTTTCCGACACTTTCGACACGATCGGTACGTTCATCGGAACTGGCCGTCGTACTGGTATCTTCTCTGAAGAAGATGAAAAAGCGCTTGAAGAAGGATCCGGATTCAGCTCGAAAATGGATAAAGCTTTGTTCGCCGATTCAGTCGGTACGGTCATCGGTTCGATCTTCGGTACTTCGAATACTACTACTTACGTTGAAAGTGCTGCTGGTATCGGTGCTGGCGGTCGTACTGGTTTGACTGCGGTTGTTGTTGCCGGTATGTTCATCATCAGCGCGTTCTTCGCACCACTGATCGGTGTCGTTCCTGCTGCTGCAACAGCTCCTGCTTTGATCCTCGTCGGCATTTTGATGATGGGCTCGTTCACTGAGATCGATTGGCATGATCTGGAAGAAGCAATCCCTGCTTTCTTCGCTTCCATCTTCATGGGTTTTGCCTACAGCATTTCTTATGGTATCGCAGCCGGTTTCGCCTTCTTCTGTATCGTGAAGGTCGTAAAAGGAAAAGCGTACGAAATCCACCCGATCGTGTGGTTCTCTACGGCATTATTCCTGGCTAACTTCATCATCCTGGCATTGATTTAATGCTATTGGACACATTTCCGAATGATGCGGAAATGTGTCCATTTTTTTAAATGTTTTCGTTTTCGGTAATAAATTGTTGCGATTACATGATTTTGTCGATATAATAAGTCCGAGTGTTAAACTGAATATCTCCATAGGGGAGTAACTAGCAGTACAAGGCTGTGGTAACGTCAACAATAAGTAGAGTAATCCTATCTGCTGGTGTTACCTTAAATAGTGAGACTTATGCATACAGTGTTGTCTGAAAGACAATTTTATGCATAGGTCTCTTTTCATTTTAACACTACTACATTCAGGTCAAGAGAGGGGAAATACTGTGTCAAAAGAACAACTGAATAAAGCGTTCTTCGCGCAAACGGAAGAGGAAGTCTTAACAGAACTTAATTCGACCAGAGGTGGACTTACTAACGAGGAAGCCGCGAAGAGATTGGCTGAGTATGGCGAGAACGTACTAGAAGCAGGTGAAAAACGCACCACTTTACAAAAATTCTTGGATCAATTCAAGGATTTCATGATTCTCGTTCTATTGGCTGCAGCTATCATATCTGGTACTATCGGTCATGAAATCGCTGATGCCATCATCATCTTAGCTGTTGTTATCATCAACGCATTCCTAGGTGTCTTCCAAGAAAACAAGGCCGAAGAAGCGATCGAAGCTTTGAAAAAAATGGCTTCACCACTCGCTAACGTAAAACGTGGCGGAGAAGTCATCCAAGTCAAATCCGAATTACTTGTGCCTGGTGACATCATCGTTTTGGAAGCCGGAGATGTTGTTCCTGCAGATATCCGCCTTTACGATGTAAATTCACTTAAAGTCGAAGAAGCTGCCTTGACTGGTGAGTCTGTACCGGTCGAAAAAGACTTGCGCGACGTTGAAACTGATGCTGCTTTGGGTGACCGCAAGAACATGGCGTTCTCAAGCACAAACGTAACTTATGGCCGCGCAGAAGGTGTCGTCGTCCTCACAGGGATGAACACTGAAGTCGGACATATCGCGAACATGCTTCAAAACGCAGAAGAAAAGAAAACGCCATTACAGATCAACCAAGATCAAATGGGTAAATCTTTGACTATTCTGATTTTGGTCATCGCTGTATTGATGTTCATCATCGGCTTCGGTTTCAATGGCCGTCCTTGGTTGGATATGTTGATGGTTTCCATTTCCGTAGCCGTAGCCGCTATTCCTGAAGGTTTGCCTGCCATCACGACAATCATCTTGGCGTTGGGTACGCAAAAAATGGCGAGCAGAAACGCGCTTGTCCGTAAATTGCCTGCTGTTGAAACATTGGGTGGTACTGAAGTTATCTGTTCCGATAAAACCGGTACATTGACTCAAAACAAAATGACGATCGAAAAAGTTTACTACGATGGCCAAGTCCACAATGCCGATGAAAACATCGACTTGGAATTGCCTGTCATGAAGATCATGAACTTGGCTAATGATACAAAAATCGCCCACGACAAATCATTGATCGGTGACCCTACTGAAACAGCAATGGTTCAATATGGTTTGGAAAAAGGTTTCGACCTTTCCGCTAAATTGGTTGACATGCCGCGTGTTGCTGAAGTTCCTTTTGAATCAGACCGTAAATTGATGTCAACGATCCACCCTGAAGGCAACCAATTCATGATCGCTACAAAAGGTGCTCCTGATGAATTGTTGAAACGTTGCACGCACATCATCAAAGCTGGCGTCATTTCACCAATCACTGATGCTGACAGAAACGCAATCCTGGACACAAACCATAGCTTAGCTATCCAAGCATTGCGCGTATTGGCGATGGCATTCAAAAACGTCGCTGCTGTACCAGCAAAAATGACGACTGAAGCAGTCGAAACCGACTTGGTCTTTGCCGGTCTGATCGGTATGATCGACCCTGAGCGTCCGGAAGCAAAACAAGCGATCGCTCAAGCCCAAAAAGCGGGTATCCGCACTGTTATGATCACAGGTGACCACAGAGACACTGCATCTGCTATCGCAACTCGTTTAGGTATTTTGGATGAGAACTCTTCTGCTAAAGCAGTCATCACTGGTGCTGAATTGAATGACATCTCTGATGATGATTTCTTGCGCACGGTTCAAAACTACTCTGTATACGCACGTGTTTCTCCTGAGCATAAAGTACGTATCGTTAAAGCTTGGCAAGACCAAGGTAAAGTTGTTGCCATGACTGGTGACGGCGTAAACGATGCACCATCATTGAAACAAGCTGACATCGGTATCGGTATGGGTATCACAGGTACGGAAGTATCTAAAGGCGCTTCCGATATGGTATTGGCAGATGACAACTTCGCTACAATCGTTCACGCGGTTGAAGAAGGACGTAAAGTTTTCGCAAACATCCAAAAAGCGGTCCAATACTTGCTTTCCGCTAACTTGGGTGAAGTATTGACATTGTTCATCGCAACTATTTTGGGATGGCAGATCCTTGAACCAATCCACTTGCTGTGGATCAACTTGGTTACGGACGTATTCCCTGCTATCGCATTAGGTTTGGAAGAAGCTGAAAAAGATGTCATGGAACAAGCCCCTCGTGGCCGTTCTTCCAACTTCTTCTCAAACGGCGTATTCACCAGCATGATCTACCAAGGTATCTACGAAGGTGGGATCACCTTGTTCGTCTTCTGGTTGGCAACTGGCTACTATGGCTTTGAACTGCACATCGGTGAAGCAATGGCCTTCTTGACATTAGGATTCATCCAATTGTCGCATGCCTTCAACTGTAAGTCAGTCTTCAAATCATTGTTCTCAGTCAACCCATTCGGGAACAAAATGTTCAACTACGCAATCCTACTTTCCTTAGCATTGATGTTGTTGGTAGCATTCACACCTGGATTGAACACAATCTTCGGAATCTACGACATGACTGGCCAACAATGGATGATCGTTGCCGCAGCTGCATTGTCAGTTATCCCGTTCGTTGAGATTATGAAAGCAATCTTACGTGCTGTCGGATACGACAAAAAAGTAAACCAAATCAAAGCATAATCTAGATTAATTTCGGCTCCCCGCTCGCGGGGAGCTTTTTTTATGGTGTTGCGCACTGATATTGCTTGTGTCGGGTGTTTTGCGGTTTTCGGTGGGCGATCTGTCGACAGATCGGCTTTCTCTCGGCTCTTCGTGGTACCGTCCTGGGCGTTCGCCCGACAGATCAGCGTTCTGTCGGCTGTTTTGCGGTTTTCGGTGAGCATTCAGCCGAGAGATTGGCGCGCTCTCGGCTCTTCGGTAATATACGCTACAATCGGAAAAATAAAAGAGAGGCAGTATCCCGGATAACAAATCGTTATCCAGGATACTGCCTCTTAGTACTCGATTTCTAGAGCAGGATTCATCAGGCTCTCTATCGCATAGTCACAAACTCTTCCGATCCTGTCGGGTGGATGGCTACGGTGTTGTCGAAGTCGGCTTTGGTGGCGCCCATTTTGATGGCTACCGCGAAGCCTTGGATCATTTCATCGACGCCATAGCCGATGCCGTGGAGTCCGACGACTTTTTCATTTTCCCCTGCGCAGACCAGCTTCATCTTCACAAGCTGACGATGGGCTGTAACGGCCGTGTACATCGATGCAAAGGTGGACTTGTATACTTTCACCTGATCCGCACCAAACTTCACTACAGCGTCTTTTTCGCTCAATCCGATGCTTCCGATTGGCGGGTGGCTGAAGATCACGGTCGGGATGTTGTCGTAGTCCAGTTTTTCGTTCGGTTTGTTGTTGAACAACCTTTCAGAAAGTCTGCGGCCGGCTGCAATCGCAACCGGCGTCAGCATGTTCTTGCCGGTTACGTCCCCGACTGCATAGATGCCGTCAACGGAGCTGTTCTCGTACTCGTCGACGATGATGAACTTTTTGTCGCTGACTTTCACATCCGTTGCTTCGATGTTCAAACCGTCTATGTTGGCGGTCCGTCCGATCGCCCAGATGATCTTGTCGAAGACTTCCGATCTGCCGTCCTCGAGATGTAGCGTCAAAGTGCCGTCCTCGTTCTTTTCGACAGCTTTTGAGACAGCATGCGTGTGCAGCGTCGGTCCATCATTTTCGATTTCCTGCATCAGGCCTTCGATGATGATGTCATCGTATTTGCGCAACGGCGAATCGTAGCGGACATAAAGATGCGTATCCACGCCCAGATTGTGCAGCACGCCGGCCAATTCGATGGCAATGTAACCCGCACCGACGACAGCGACTTTTTCCGGTAATTCAGTCCATTCGAAGAACGTATCTGATACGTCGCCGAGTTTTGCACCAGGAATCCGTGGACGGATCGGTTTTGCACCGGTCGCGATCAGAATGTGCTTGGAGCGGATCAGCTCCCCGTTCACTTCAACGGTATGGTTGTCGACGAATTTGGCGAAGCCTTCGATCACATCGACATTGCGGCGTTCGAATCCGGCTTGATAGGAGTTGCGGGAGCGCTCGACATAGGCATCCCGGTTCTTCAATAAGGTAGGGAAGTCGATTTTGTGCGCGCCTGTATCGAATCCATAATCCGGTCCGTATTTGTGGATCGCCTCGGATATTTGGGACGCATACCACATGATTTTTTTCGGTACGCAACCGATGTTCACGCAGGTTCCCCCTAATAATTTCCCTTCAATAACAGCTGTTTTGGCACCATATTCTGACGCACGGTTCATCGTCGCGATGCCGCCGCTGCCTCCTCCGATGGCGATAAAATCATATTCCCTCATCCATTTTCCTCCATTACTATCTATGTATTCTCGTTTATTTTTTTCTTTCTTTCAACCAGACACAACCGATTGTCTGCGATGCCGGCAAAATGGCCTGGTAGCGGCCGTGGTTATCGTAAGCTTTGAAGTAAAGCTTGCCGTCTTCGTTGTAGCCGTAAGCATAGACGACTACCCAATGGTTCTTGTACTTGCTGTTGAACAGCCGCGTTGTCCCGACTATGACAGGAACCGGATCAGGCCGATCTAACAAGTCCGGAACGATTTTTTCCGTGATGAGACCCGATTTTACGGTCCAATCCGGAATATCCGCCAGCAAGACTTTCAGGCCGTGCTGCACATCCCAGAAGAAGGTCCCTTTGTAGGGCAGAAATTCATCCACGACCGTCAATAAGCCCGCCAACAACGTATCTTTATCAAGGGAATGCTTGTATTTCTGCAGAACCGCATCATGCACCAGCACGGCGCTGCAATAAGTGCCGCAGATTCCCGGGCTACCGCTGTTGATCCAGCTGCGGTACTTCGCGAAGCGTGATGGCTTCAGACCATGCCACTTTTTCGGCAAATTCTTTTTGGACTGAAGCTCTCTATCTGTATGATTTGACGTCATGACAAGTTCCTTTCTAAGATGAAGCTACATGAAACTAAACGAAGCAAATGTGCTATCTTTTCATTATACACCCTGTCAGCTGAATAAATGGAAGAGGATGCTCACGGCCCCTGAGATCAGGATCAGCCAAATCGAATCGATTTTTGTGGTCCGGAGCGCGTACAGTGCCGCCAAGAAGATGGCCACCGCCAGGAAATTGATTGTGATTCCGCCGATTGCTGTTCCGCCGGATTGGAATAAAGCAGCCACGAAGAGCGCCAAACCTGCTGCGGCAATCAAAGCCACGACTGCCGGCCGGAGACCGCCGAGGATTCCCTGCATGATTTTGATGTCGCGGTACTTATAGTAGGCCCACGCCAGAATCAGCGAAAAGATGATTGAAGGTGTGACCGTACCAAGCGTCGCGATGATTGCTCCCGCAAAACCGCCCACCTTGGTGCCCACGAAAGTCGCCGAATTGATGGCGATCGGGCCTGGGGTGATCTGCGAAATCGTGATGATGTCCGTATATTCCTGCATCGACAGCCAGCCTTGGTTCACGACGATTTCATTCCGGATCAGCGGCAGGGATGCGTATCCCCCGCCGATCGTGAATAGCCCGATTTGGAAGAAGGACCAGAATAATTGCAAATAAATCATTTGATCGCCCCTTTCTTCTCTTGGTAGCTCAGATTGATGAAACCGATTAGTCCTGCCAAGAAAATGATCAGGACAACGTGGACATCAAAAAAGTAAGAAGCTATGAATGCTGCAAGCAACAACAAGGTATTGATGATGTCCCGTTGTTTGACGACGCCGCTGACCATGCCGATGACGACGTTGACGATGACTGCCGCCACGCCGGCCTGCATCCCGATCATCAAGGCGTCCACGATCGGATTCTCTCGGAAGTTCATGTAAAAATAGGAAATGAGCGTGATGATGGCAAGCGGCGGTGTGACCGTACCGAAGACAGTCACCAACGCCCCCAACAATCCCGCCATCCGATAACCGACCAGAATGGACGTGTTGACGGCGATCGCACCCGGAGCGGACTGCCCCAAAGCGACCAGATCCAGCATCTCGTCCGCCTCGATCCATTTGAGCTCCTCTACGAATTTCTTTTGCATCAGCGGCACAATGACATATCCGCCGCCGAATGTGAATGCGCTCAGTACAAACGTCGATTTGAAAAGCATCCAATACAATTTGCCTGACTTTTCTTCATTAGCCAAAACTTCTCCCCCATCTCTTCATCATTTTTAACCCATTTACCTTTGATTCTACCAAAGTTGCCTATTTATGTAAAAAGAACGATTCGACTCATGCGCGATGCAACTGGTCGCGGACTAGGTTCTGTCGACTTCCTTCTGATAGGATTTTCTTAAGAATGTTCAAAATAAATTGAAAATGCCGGTGCTTCGTGTATAGTTAGATTAGAACATTGGAATAATATAGAACTACTTTTTGAGGAGTGAATCACTATCGAAGCTTGGATTCAAAGCATTATGGAGCAATTTGGCTACTTCGGTGTAGCATTTTTGATTATGATCGAAAATCTTTTTCCGCCGATCCCTTCTGAAGTCATTTTGACTTTTGGCGGTTTTATGACAACCACTACCGAGCTCAATATCCCCTTGATGATCGTCGCTGCCACTATCGGTGCAGTAGTCGGGGCTGCGATTCTTTACGGTCTCGGTACCCTTTTGGATGTCGAAAGACTGGACAAAATCGTCGACAAATACGGCAACATCCTGCGCATCACGCATGCTGATATCCACAAAGCGGATTCGTGGTTCGATCGTTACGGCTTCTGGACTGTTTTCTTCTGCCGCTTTGTGCCATTGATCAGGAGCTTGATCTCTTTACCAGCCGGAATGGCGAACATGAACTTCGGCCTTTTCCTTCTGTTCACGACTGTCGGTACAGTCATTTGGAACACCGTCCTGATCTACTTGGGCGCGGCGGTCGGCTCGCAATGGGAAATGATTGTGCATTATATGGACATCTATTCCAACATCGCCTATGTCATTCTTGGCATCATCGGGATTGCCGTCATCATTTGGTATATCCGTAAACGAAAACAGCCTGTTTGAGCAGACTGATAAGCTTGGCCATCCTCCATCCGGAAGATGGCTTTTCTTGTTTTTATGCGGATTTGTCGTATACTAATAGTAAGAAAACATAACCGGATAGGCAGTTTCCCCGAACAGTCGCTTGCGGTTAATATACAGAAAGAAAGGGATCAAAATATGAAATTCACTTTTACGGATTCCGCCATCGCGGAAATCCAAAAGCACTACGACCTCAAGGACATCAGCCTGTTCTATGCGGTCGGCGAGGATTGCGGATGCCCAAGCACCGGTATCTTCATGCTGAAGGTCAATGATGCCGGAATGGCGGAATACGATGCCGTGATTGAAACGAACATCGGACCTGTTCCTGCTCAAAAATGGGCGCTGGTTTTTCTCGACAGCGACAATGTTGTTGACTTCAACGCCAGCAAGCGTGCTTTCCAACTGAAAAGCGAGCGCGGGTTCCTGAACATGAACCTATTGCTGGAACAAACTATCGCACAATAAGCAGCACAATCCAGCAAACAGCCTCCGACGGTCCATACAACATGGATCGTCGGAGGCTGTTCTTTTTATGAAAACCAATCAGTATTTCACCTTGATCACCCTAGCGGCGCGCACTTCATCCAGTCGTTTGACAGATGTATGATGCGGGGCTTGTGTGACGGTTTCCGGCGTTTCGGTGGATTCGCGCGCGATCGCGATCAGCGCGTCCGCGAAATCATCGAGCGTTTCCTTGCTTTCGGTTTCCGTCGGTTAGATCATCAGCGCTTCCTCGACAATCAACGGGAAATAGACGGTCGGAGCGTAGTAGCCGTAATCCAACAAGCGTTTGGCCATATCCAGTGTCCGCACGCCGCCTTTCTTCTGGCGGTTGCCGGAAAGGACGAATTCGTGCTTGCAGATGACCGGGTACGGCGTGTCGAAATCGTTCTCGAGCAGTTTGCGCAGGTAATTGGCATGCAGCACGGCGCTCTCGGAAACTTTGCGCAAGCCGACCGGTCCCATTGTGCGGATGTAGGTGTAGGCCCGGACAAGGACGCCGAAGTTGCCGTAATAGCCTTTTACAGGACCGATCGAAGCGGGATGATCGCTGTTCAGCACATAGCCTTCTTCCGTCTTCTCCACTCTCGGGATCGGCAGGAACTCCTTGAGATGTGCTTTTACGCCTACCGGACCGGCACCAGGTCCGCCGCCGCCATGCGGCGTGCTGAAAGTCTTGTGCAGGTTCAGGTGGACGATATCGAAGCCCATCGTGCCCGGCGTCGTTTTGCTGAGGATGGCGTTCAGGTTAGCTCCATCGTAATAAAGCAGTCCCCCGGATCCGTGGATGATTTCGGCGATTTGGACGATGTCGCGTTCGAACAGCCCAAGGGTATTCGGATTCGTCAGCATCAATGCGGCAGTCTGGTCATCGACTGCATTGCGCAATGCCTCAAGATCGACCAAACCTTCAGCGGTAGATGGGATGCTTACCACATCGAACCCCGCGATATGGGCACTGGATGGATTGGTTCCATGGGCACTATCCGG
>NZ_JBAWAZ010000082.1:0-6337 GCF_049589555.1 Trichococcus sp. | reverse complement strand
CGCATCAACGCTGCCGCCCAAAAAGTGAGCGTGACAACCACAAAAGCAACGAACCATTAAAATAATTGATAACACAGGAGGAGTAGAATATGAAGAGAACAAGATTATTGACGACAGTAAGTTTATTGGGGGCAGCATTTTTGGCCGGATGCGGCCAGACGGATGCGGAAACAACGAGTGAGGCAACGAGCAGTTCCGCAGCTGAGGCGGTGGAAGTGACAACAGTGACAGTCGCGCATACGCAAAGTTCAGCACCGATGAATTATGTAGATGAGAACGGCGAATCCACTGGCTATGAAGTCAGCGTTTTGAAAGCCATCGACGAGCTGTTGCCGCAGTATGAATTCGAATATGTACCGACATCCGACGAGGATCTGCTGATCGGGATCGAATCCGGCAAGTATGATGTCGGAACAAAAGGCGCTTGGTATACAGAGGAGCGCGCTCAAAAGTTCATCTTCCCTGAAAATTATATTGGCGCCAGCAGCATCGGCGTGCTGATCCGTTCGGAAGATGCCGAAGAAATCACCGACTTGGAGTCGTTTGCGGCTGCAGGCAAGAGCCTAGTTCCGATTTCGCCGAATAATGCCCAGTACAACGTGATCGAGGACTTCAATGCGGAACATCCGGATACACCAATCGAACTGACTGCGGCAGATACATTTGAAATCGCCGATGCCTACACTTGGTTGTTGGAAGGGCGCTATGATGGCTACTTCGCCGTCAAGACAGCTTATGAAGTGAATGTGCTGGCGGAAGGCGCGCCATACAGCCAGTACAAGGATGATTTCTCCTACTTCGTCTACGAAGCGCTGCCGACTTGGCCGTTGTTCAACAAAGAACAGCAGGAACTGGCAGATGCGTATGATGAAGCCTTCCTGCAATTGGAAGAAGACGGTACGATCGATGATTTGATGATCGAATTCCTTGGCGAAAATACATTCCAATACGTAAAAGAATAACAATAGGAGTGCCACTGAGGACAGGATAGACAAAGCTACAAAGGGAGGCTACATGATGAATCGTCCATTCGACATCACTTATATTTGGAAGGCCGTGCCGGAAATTTTATCCGGGTTGGGCGTAACGCTTCAATTTTTGATCGGTACGATCGTGATCGGGGGGCTTTTGGGCTTCTTGGCGACCTGGGCAAGGATCAGCGGTTCGAAATGGTTGCGGGCAATCGTCCATAGCTATATCTGGATCATCCGCTGCACGCCTTCGATCGTCATGATGTTCTTGGTCTTTTACGGCTTGCCGGAGGTGCTGTTGGGCGTCTTCGACATCGACATCAACAGCTGGAATCGCATCAACTTTGTCATCATCGCCCTGTCGCTCTTGTTCTCGGCGCCTTGTTCGGAAATCATGCGTTCGGCTTACCAGGCTGTTGCCAAAGTGCAACGTGAGGCTGCACTCAGTATCGGCCTCACCGAAGCGCAAGCGTTCAGAAGGATCGTTTTACCGCAGGCCCTCGTGAGTGCGTTGCCGAACCTCGGCAATTCGTTCATCCTGTTGATGAAGGAGGGGGCTTTGGCCTACACCATCGGCATCGTCGACATCATGGGCAAAGGCCAGCTGATCATAGGGCGCAATCTGGGCGGTTATTCGATCGAGACGTACATCGCGTTGGCGGGCATCTATTGGCTGCTGACGCTGGCGATCGAGAAGGCATTCAAGCTGGCGGAAGACAAATTATCGGCAGGAAAACAACCGCTGCGTGCGGCATAGGAGAGAGGAGCAAGACGCATGACCATTGATTTACTTTATGTGCAGGAAATTCTGATCCTTGTGTTGCAGGGCATTCCGACGACGCTGCGCTTGACCTTCATCCCCTTGCTCATCGCGTTGCCGTTCGCTTTCCTGATCGCGGTGGCGAGACAGCGCGATATCAAAGTGTTGGCCCGCATTTCCCAAATTTATGTGTCCTTCATCAGTGGGACGCCCTTGATCGTCCAGATTTTGGTTATGTACAGCCTGTTCCCGAGTCTGTTGAACGCTCTCGTGAAAAATTGGGGACTCGAGTATGACGTCTTCGGCATCGATCCGATCTATTACGCCTATATTGTCTTTACTTTGAATACGATCGCGATCCTGTCGGAGGTTTTCCGTTCAGCCCTCGAAACGGTCGACAAACGTCAGCTTGAAGCGGCTCTTTCGATCGGTTTGCTGCCGGTTCAGGCCTACCGTCGGATCGTGATTCCGCAAGCGCTGGTGGCAGCAACGCCCAACTTGTGCAACAGCACCGTCAATCTGCTAAAATCGACCTCGCTGGCTTTTCTGATGTCGGTCCAGGATATCACAGCCATCGCCAAGACGGAGGCTGCATTCGGCTACAACTATCTTGAGTCCTATCTTGTGATTTTCATTGTGTACATCGTCCTCTGCTCGCTCGTTCAGGTGTTTTTCCAACTGCTGGAGCAGCGTTTGTCCCTCTACAAGCGCGGACGTAAAATTATGGTAAAATCAGAAAATGATAAGCAGCCGGAGTATTTTCAAGACGTACGAAAGGAGCGGTACCATGCTGGCATTGAAGAATATTCATAAAAAATTCGGCGAAACGGAAGTGCTGAAAGGTGTGGACATCGAAGTCGAAAAAGGCGACATCGTCGTGATCCTGGGCCCAAGCGGTTCGGGCAAGACGACCTTGTTGCGCTGCATCAACTTCCTGGAGCGCGCCGACGAAGGCTCCCTGCATTTCGATGAAATCCAGACCGAATTTTCGAAAGCAAGCAAAAAGGAAATCACTGCAGTTAGGAAAAAATCGGCGTTCGTTTTCCAGAACTATGGCCTGTTCGACAACAAGACGGTGTTGGACAACGTCACCGAAGGATTGATCATCGGGCGGAAAGTGCCGAAGAAGGAAGCCGTTGAGATCGGCATCCGCGCCTTGGAAAAAGTCGGCCTGAGCGATCGCTTGGCTTACTACCCTTCGCAATTGTCAGGAGGCCAGCAGCAGCGGGTGGGCATCGCCCGCGCTTTGGCGGTGAATCCGGACGTCATCCTTTTCGACGAACCCACTTCGGCTTTGGATCCGGAACTTGTCGGCGAAGTGCTGCAGGTCATCCGCAAACTGGCCGAGGAAGGCACCACCATGGTCGTCGTCACGCATGAGATGACTTTTGCCAAAGAAGTCGCCAACCGCGTCATCTTCATGGATCAGGGCGTCATCGTGGAGGAGGGCGCCCCTGAAGATATTTTCGGCAATCCAAAAGAAGCCCGCACCAAAGGGTTCCTGCAGCGGATTTTGGTCCGCGCTTGATCTTTGTGGCTTCTCCCTTAATCAGCTCGTCCTGCCGTTCACAACGGGGGACGGGTTTTTGTGTTGCAGGATGTATCGGGTTTGCTTGTCACTGCTTAATTTTCGGTGACCGAAGAAGCGAAAACAAAGGCTCAGCTCCGGCGAGGAAGTGCTCACCGGAGAAGCGGGGCGAAAACTGAATCTCAGCTCCGGCGAGGCCACGCTCACCGGAGAAGGGATTCGAAAACGGAGGCTCAACTCCGACGAGGCCACCCTCATCGGAGTTGAGCACCCAAAATTGAGCGCGCGTCGTTGATACACCTTCGCAATGAGCGTAAAAAACCGTAAACTTGTGAAGCTTTTTCTGGTTAGAATGCCTTTCCCTTTAACGCGATCCATAAAAATGCGGGTATAATATACTTAGTAGATAGCAATAGGGAAGGTTGGGGTTATATGGATGAAATGGAAAAGATGATGAAACAGTTGAACAATTTCGTAAAGAAACACGGCGAGGAATATGATTCTGTGGAGGAAGCGATTGATGCATTCATGAAGCTTTCCAACGAGGCCAGTGCCAAGGGAGCAACATTCACAGCCGGAGAATTGACCGATGCAGAGAAAGCGATCGAAGAGTTGGAGAAGCTGGAGTTTGCGACTTCCGAACGCGAATACGCGGCTATTTTGGAGCGTGCCTTGAAATTGGATCCGGATAATTTGGAAGCGAGACTCTATCAACTGAACCCTGAGTCACTCGAATTCATCCATGAAATCAAGAAACTGGAGGCGTTCGGAAAGACGGTGATGCAAAAGCACGGTCTGGATGATGAAGAGTCCATCGGAAACTATTGGGGAATCGTCGAAACCAGGGCCTACATGCGCGTCAAGGCGCTGTATGCCGAAGAACTGCAGAAACGCCGGATGTTTACAGCGGCCGCGAGGGAATACGAAGACATGTTGCGGTTGAGTGTGGGGGATAATATGGGAGCCCGCTACATTCTGATGGGTGTCTACTGTCAGTTGGAACAACTGGAAAAAGCCAAAGAGCTGTATCAACGTTATCCCGAAACATCCGCCCAAATGCTGTTGCCGCTGATTTTGCTTTCATTGAAATATGATGATGAGCTGAGCGCGAAACGCTATTACAAAGATCTGCAGAAAGAAAACAAAAGCTGCAAAAAAGTTTTCGGCCGGCGGGAGTTTGATGTGGAAAGCATGTTTGACGCAGCGGAGGCTTCCGACTATCTTGCGGACAGCGAAGAAGAACTCTATATCGCGATTTCCAATGTGATGGCCGATTTTGCGGTTGTACTGGACATGTACTACTACGAATGGCTGAAGAAAAATCTGATCAAACCGACCGCTTCCCGGAAAGGGATCCAGAAGAAAAAATAGTTGCCTGATTGCTCGATAAAAAAAGCCGACAAGGAAACGGAATATCCATGACCTTATCGGCTTTTTGCATACGTTTGGTTGCTGCTTCTACTTCAAACAGTCTTTATGGAATTGCAAATGCTCCTCGATTAAGGTAGCGATTGTAAAATAACTGTGATCGTAGCCATCGAGTTTTTGGTAGCTCACTTTTTTGCCGGCAGCGGCTTCCAGGAAGGCTTCCTCGTTCAGTTGGACTTCATAAAAAGCATCAGCGGTCCCTTGAGAAATATGGATAGGCGGAGCGACAGCAGTTTTTGCGATCAAGCTGGTCGCGTCCCACGTTGCCCAATCTTTTTCATCCGGCCCCAAGTAAGCAGTGAAAGCTTTTTTGCCCCAGGGAACCTGTGACGGATTCAGGATAGGAGCAAAGGCTGAGATGGAGCGGTAGCGCGCCGGATTTTTCAATCCGATGACCAAGGCGCCGTGTCCGCCCATCGAATGGCCCATGATGCTCTCTTTTTCTGAAAAATTGGGGATAAGACTGTGGACAAGTTGCGGCAGTTCTTCCGTCAAATAGTCATACATCCGATAATTTTTTGCCCACGGTTCCTGGGTCGCATTCAGATAAAAGCTGGCGCCTTGGCCCAGATCCCAGTTTTCGTCATCCGCCACATCCGTTCCGCGCGGGGAAGTATCCGGCATGGCGACAGCCAGCTGGTGTTGGTTTGCGTATTTTTGGAACGCGCCTTTTTGACTGAAGTTGTCATCGGTGCAAGTCAATCCCGAAAGCCACCAAACCAAAGATGTCGGCTTGTTGTCTGTTTGTTTCGGCAGGAACAGGCTGAAAACCATATCGCAATCCAGTGTTTCAGAATAGTGACGGTATTTTCTTTGTTCGCCCTCAAATGCTTTATGTGTTTCAATCAAGGTTGTTGTCATAAATTTATTCTCCATAGGTCAAGATGGTGCGGATGGATTCCCCTTTGTGCAACAGATCGAAGGCCTCGTTGATGTCGGTGAAATTCAGATGATGCGTGATGAAGCTGTCCAGATCGATTTCGCCGTTCATGAAATCCTCCACCATACCTGGCAGTTCCGTGCGGCCTTTGACACCGCCGAATGCGGACCCTCTCCAAACGCGTCCTGTCACCAATTGGAATGGGCGCGTATGGATTTCTTTGCCGGCACCGGCGACACCGATGATGATGCTTTCGCCCCAGCCTTTGTGGCAAGCTTCCAAAGCTGCTTTCATGACTTCGACATTTCCGATGCATTCAAAACTGTAATCCACGCCGCCGTTGGTCATTTCGATCAGGATTTCCTGGATCGGACGGTCATGCTCGCTTGGGTTGACGAAGTCAGTGGCCCCCATTTTTTGGGCCAGTTCCCATTTGTCGGGATTCATATCGAACGCGATGATGCGTTTGGCTTTGGCTTTTTTCAATCCTTGGATCACGGCCAGGCCGATCGCTCCCAGCCCGAATACTGCAGTCACTGCGCCTTCTTCGACTTTTGCTGTGTTTTCGACAGCACCGAGGCCGGTAGTCACTCCGCAACCGAACAACGCGACTTTATCGAGCGGCGCTTCCTTGTCGATGTTCACCAAGTTGATTTCGTTGACAACCGTGTATTCGCTGAAAGTACTTGTCCCCATATAGTGATAAATAGGCTCGCCGTTATAGGAGAAACGGGTCGTTCCATCCGGCATCAAGCCCTTGCCTTGGGTTT
>NZ_JBAWAZ010000081.1:0-1829 GCF_049589555.1 Trichococcus sp. | reverse complement strand
GCGAACAGCCCTAGCATAGCTGCTTGAATCCAACTAATTGTCATAATTTCTTCTCCCCTTTTGTTTTTTTATTTAAAACCAAATTTGCTTCTGAAGTTTTCCCATGTTCCGATTGAAACATCAGGCAGTAAGGCAAATTTAATTTTATAACCAGCTTGATACATTGCTTCAAAGGCCTCTGCTTCTGCTTGTGTGATCGATTGGTTATTTCCCAATTTCGTAGCACCTTCACGGTCATTGCACGGACCTACGATCACAGTATCGATTCCGGGTTTGAATTTTTGATCCACCAAAATCTTTTTCATGTCCAAAGGATCTTTGGTGATCAGGAAATATCGATCTTTGCTGTCCAATACTTTTTGATTTTTTTGTTGCCATTCCTCATTGGTCCAAATGAACGTTTTTAAACCGCTGGCACTCTTATAGGCCGCTTTTAGAACGTCGCTCTGAGCCGCCTTATCATTCACAGCTACCAACCCGTCACAAGGGAACTCTTTTGCCCAACGCGTACATGTTTGCCCGTGAATCATACGATCATCAATCCGAATAAATGATACTGTCATTTTTCTTTCCCCCTCTAAATTTCGTCGTCTTCTTCTGGTTGTTCTAATTTGAATTCTTGCAAAGCTTCTTTCGCTTCAGATACGACCGTAGCAGTAAAAGTTTCTTTATCCAAGCTGTCTTTCATCAAAAC
The DNA here is from genome assembly GCF_049589555.1 of Trichococcus sp. GTDB lineage: Bacteria > Bacillota > Bacilli > Lactobacillales > Aerococcaceae > Trichococcus. Next base: position 1,135 of record NZ_JBAWAZ010000081.1, on the reverse strand, counting down.
TGCTGTTAAAGCCAATGGCAAGTTCATGCCGCCGATAGTGATTGTATTGGCAAGTTTGCCTTCATCCGCTAAAACATTCAATGAAGTTGTCAAAGGTGAGCCGCCTACAATATCAGCAAGCAAGATGATTTCATCATCCCCAGTCACAGCTTGAATGCCTTCCTTGAACATCAAAGCAAACTCATCCGCTGTTTTCCCGTCAGGCAATCCAACCGCGATCACATCATCCCGTTTTCCAGCCAGCATATCCAACGATGTCTTTAAGCCCGTCGCAAAATCACCGTGGCTTACCAGAACCACATATTTCAAATTATTTCCTCCTTCGCGTATATCAATTAGCCTCTAAAGAATACCACCCATCGAAGCGCTTGCATCGTGTCGCGTGTCAACACATTCATGTGACATTTGACACGAAATAATATAAAAATTGTTTGACCGCAGCATCGTGCGGTCCGGGGTCTGGGTCCGGTGGTGCGTTTCCCCGCCAAATTGGTTTTCGCCGGGGAATCTCGTGTTGTCCGCGGACGTTTTGCCCCGCCAAATGTGTTTTGGCGGGCTATCTCGCGTTGTCCTTGGACATTTCGCCCCGCCAAAAGGGTTTTGGCGGGGTATCTCTGAGCATAAATTCAATTCCAATACAAAAAAAGCTGAATCAAAGCCAGAAAATACCGTTCTGGTTCTGATTCAGCCTCTATTCGTCTTGCGGTATACAGCGGATTACTGGGGATTAACAGACCTCATCATCCGTGTGACATTTGTCATTCCGATTATTTTAAAAGATTATCGATTTCTTTTTCGATGTCTACCAGCTCATCATCAATTTTATTTTCATTCAATGCATTCGTGATCAGATAATCGCATCTTTCGATGATATTGTTGTACTTCTTGAATTTCGGTTCGATCACCGCATTTTCGATAATATCATCCAACACATCTTGTTTTAAGGAATAATTGCTCATGGCATCCTGATCCAGCAGCGCTTTGGTGCTGTCGCTGGCCATCACACTCTTCAAAGCGGAAGCCCCTTGCGAGTTTTCAAATAGTTCCTGTTGAATTTCTTGGTCAATCGTCAAGGTTTCAAGGAACTCAAAAGCTAATTGCTGCTGGGTCGTTTTGGAATTTATCGCTATCAAAG
>NZ_JBAWAZ010000080.1:0-13714 GCF_049589555.1 Trichococcus sp. | reverse complement strand
GGCCCAAAGACAAATGCTGCCTAGCCTAGCTGACGACTGAATTAAAAGAAATCGATCCGATGGACATAATAACGTTTATTCCCGGGTTCAAGCGATTGGATCGCTGTCTTCCGTTCCAGCTGGCCATCCGAATCAGACCGGTCAGCAAGTCCGCACCAAGGTTCCAAACAAACATAAGTGGCGTCTTCCTGAGGCTTCGTCCAGATGCCCAAGTATTCGAAATCTTCATAGGACATCGTGACCCCATGCTCGCTTTTATCGGAAGCCAGCGTCACGGTTGTCGGTTCCGGCGTTTTGAAAATGATGGCATCGTTCAGGAAGAGATCCCTTTGTAATGGAAATCTGTTTTGTTCCACCTCAACCGTCTTTTCTGCAGCGAGGTATGGCCCATCCAGGAACAAGCGCTCGCGGGATGTTTCCGGAGTCATTTTGATGTAGTAATCTTCGAATGTTTCCCCTTCCATCAACGGCACATTGAAGCCTGGATGTCCGCCGATCGAGAAATACATCTTGTTGGTATCCAGATTCTTCACTTTGTAGCTGATCGACAATTGACTCTCGAACAATTGATAAGTCAGCTGCAGTTCAAACAAAAATGGATAAACATCTTTGAAATCACCATTCGGCGCAAGGATGAAGGTAATGCTGTCTGACAAACGCTCATGCACCGAAAATTTCGAATCGCGCGCAAATCCGTGTTGTCCCATTGTGTAAGTTTTATCGTTATGGCGGAAGCTATCGTCCTTCAGGCGTCCCACGAAAGGAAACAGGATCGGCGCATGCCTGTTCCAAACTTTTTCATCAGCCTGCCAAATATATTCGATGCCGGTTTTCTTCGCGATTACACTGGTGATTTCTGCACCTTTATCTTTTACGGTTACCGTAAGGTGCTGGTTTTCGATTACAAACTCCATGACATTTCCCCCTAGTTTGGCTTTACACCATTTTGCTTACTGATCATTTTTTGGATACAAAGCCCTTTTTAAAGCATCAAGCAATTCTGCAGAGCCGACTCTGATGAAGGTTCCCTTCATACCGAGCGACCTCGTCTCGAGAATACCGGCTGATTCCAGTTTTCTTAAGGCATTCACAATGACGGAACGCGTTATATTTTTTTCTGCCGCAATTTTTGATGCGGTGATGCGTTCCTCCAAGGATGGAAAAGTCTCAAAAATCGCTTTGACCGCCTCCATTTCGCTGAAAGACAGCGATTTTATGGCGATCTGGATCAGTGTGGTCACGCGCGTTGCCTCTTGCATGCGCAAATTGATGGCATGCAACAACTCGATGCCGATAACGGTGGCACCATGTTCAGCAAGGATCAGATCGCTGCTGTCAAAAACGGGAAACAAACGCGCCAATACCAAGCTCCCTAAGCGCTTGCCGGAAGCAAAAATCGGAACGATCGTTGTGACACCCGTAATGAACAGGTCCCGACTCTCGATCGGAAAGGCCGTAAAATCGGATTCGATACCGATGTTCGCGGTCGTCTGAAACAACGCAGACAGATTGTGGGCATACTGCTCCGGAAATTTCTTATCCTCCAGCATTTGTTTGATGCGGGCATTGTTGATATCTGTAGCCTCGCTGTAACCCAGTAAATTGCCGGACAGATCGATCAGATACGTGTTGGCGCGTAGTATGTCGCCGAGCACGCTCGCCATTTCCGTAAAGGGCAAGGCCGTCGCCTCATCGCTGACAGCAACGAAGCCCCCTTCTTTTTGCAGCATGTAGTTGATTCTTCTCAACTTTTCTAATAATTCGTCCATGTTTCCCCCCTACGATCATCCATCAGAAAATATCCGCAAGGTTCATCCAACCTAAAGGGGATTTTTTTATGCTTAAAGGATATATCTTCTTAAATCTTTGTTTTCTACAATTTTCTCAAGTTTTTCATCCACATAATGTTCCGTTATCGTGATATCTGTCCCAGGAATTTCGGAGGCTTCAAACAACAGATCCTCCAGCAATTTCTCCATGATCGTGTGCAACCTTCTGGCACCGATATTATCGGTTTCCTGGTTGACTTCTGTCGCGATGACGGCCATTTTCCGGATGGCTTCCTGGGTGAAGGTGATGTTGACGTCCTCCGTTGCCAACAGCGCGATGTATTGCTTCAACATCGCATTATTCGGCTCGGTAAGGATGCGGACGAAATCATCTTCCGTGAGGTCGTTCAATTCCACCCGGATCGGGAAACGCCCTTGCAGTTCCGGGATCAGATCGCTTGGCTTGGAAACGTGGAACGCGCCTGACGCTATGAAGAGGATATGGTCTGTTTGGATAGCTCCATACTTGGTGGAAACTTGGCTGCCTTCGACGATCGGAAGAATATCCCGTTGCACACCTTCGCGCGAAACTTCGCCTGTGTTTTGTGATTTGGAAGTGATTTTGTCGATTTCATCGATGAAGATGATGCCGTTGATTTCGGCCAGCTTCAAAGCCTCCTGCGAAATATCATCTTTGTTGACCAATTTGTCGGTTTCTTCCTGTACAAGCACCTCAATAGCATCTTCGACCAAAAGTGTCCGCTGGATTTTCTTTTTCGGCGTCATGGATTCAAATGCCGACTGCAGCATCATCATTTGTTCGTTGTTTCCGCCGCCTAATGGATTGGCTTGTTTTTCCTCCACTTTTATGGAGACTTCACGTTTATTCAGCAACCCTTTGCGCAATTGCTCGATGATTTCCGCTCTGCTCTGGGCGATTTCGGCTGTCACTTCTTCGGTTTCCTCTTCCTGATTTTCCGGCAGAGGCATTCCCAGGTTTTTGAACATATTTTGCCAGTCATTCATGCCTTCCTGTTTGGGCTTGACTTTTTTGATGCCCGGCTTCATGACTTTGGCCAGGCGTTGCAAAGCCGCTTCAAAAGCTTTGGCATACACATCGCCGCGTTTTTGTTTTTCGACGATCTGGATGGCGTTCTCCACCAAATCGCGGACCATCGATTCGACGTCGCGGCCGACGTAGCCGACTTCGGTGAATTTGGTTGCCTCGACCTTGACGAAGGGTGCCTCGACCAAGAAGGCCAAGCGTCTTGCCAGCTCCGTCTTGCCTACTCCGGTCGGGCCGATCATCAGGATATTTTTCGGCGTCACTTCTTTTTGCATGTCAGCGTCCAGTTGTTGTCTCCGGTAGCGGTTCCGCAAAGCGACAGCGATCGCTTTTTTGGCTGCATCCTGGCCGATGATATAGCGGTCGAGCTCCTTGACGATTTCTCTGGGTGTTCTGTTGTGCTGTTCCTTCATTATAGTAGCCACCTATCTAAAATTCTTCAACAATAATGTTGTCGTTAGTAAATACGCAGATTTCTGAGGCAATCTTGAGACTTTCGTAGGCGATTTCCTTTGCGGAAAGATCGGAGCCCCTTCTTTTCAGGGCCCTTGCGGCTGCCAAGGCATAATTCCCGCCTGAGCCGATCGTAAGGATCCCATCATCCGGTTCGATGACTTCCCCGCTCCCGGAAACAAGCAGCATCTGCTCCTTGTTCATGACGATCAGCAAAGCCTCAAGCTTCTGAAGGGCACGATCGCCGCGCCATTCCTTTGCAACCTCGATGGAGGCGCGCAGCAGGTTGCCTTTGTATTGATTCAGTTTCTCTTCAAATTTATCTTCAAGGGTGAAGGCGTCCGCTACACCGCCAGCGAAGCCGACGATGACTTCATCATGATAGATGCGTCTGATTTTTTTTGCGGTCCCTTTCATGATGACGGATTCGCCCATCGTCACCTGGCCGTCTCCAGCCATGGCCGAACGTCCGTTATGCTGCACTGCACAGATTGTTGTCATATGTTATTCCCCCTGTTTCTTGCTGTCCCGTTTCGCCCGCGGATGGAATTGGTTGTAATTCCGTTGCAGGGCGTCTTTCGTTACGTGTGTATAGATTTGAGTGGATGACAGGCTGGCATGTCCCAGAAGCTCCTGAACTGTCCGCATATCCGCTCCGTTATTCAGCATATCGGTCGCAAAGGTATGCCGCAGCATATGCGGATGCAATGTCCCGGTCAAACCCGTTTTTTTCATGATCTGTTTCAGTATGTATTCAATGCCGCCTGCCGTAAGCGGATCGCCCAAGCGATTCACAAAGATATGGTCATGGCTGCGTTGATGCTTTGTCATCAATTCCGACCGGGTCATTTCCAGATACTCCTGGATGGCTGCGGCAGCATAATGCCCGAAAGGCACATAGCGCTCTTTATTTCCTTTTCCGAAAATCAGAATGACGCCCAGGTCGAAGGAAATATCCTGCAGCTTGATGTTCTTGCATTCGCTGACGCGGATTCCGGTCGCATACAACAGTTCCACCAACGCCCGGTTCCGATAGTCCAGTATTTCGGTCCCTTCGGCAGCACGCAAGAGTTTTTCCAATTCTTCTTCGTACAGGTACTGGGGCAGACGCAGCTGTTTTTTCTTGAAAGAGATATACGATAAAGGGTTTTCATCAAGAAGGTCGTTGCGGATCAGGAAATGATAGAACCCCCTCAAGCTCGACAACGTGCGCGAAATGGTGTTTCGGCTCAGTTTTTGTTCATCCAAAAAACTCAGATACAGGCGGACATCGTACAATTGTACCGTCATCAAGTCGCTGGTTCCACTTTCTTCGAGAAAGGATTCGAATTTTTTCAGGTCAAACAGATAGGCTTTGACCGTTTCGTCGGAATAGCGCCGTTCAATTGCCAAATAGTTTATGAATCGATCGATTAATTCTTGATTAGACAAAAAAATCCCTCCAACATCTTATGACTAAATTTATCACAATGTTGGAGAGATTTCAATGTAAGCTGACGAACTTAAATCGTTTGCACGAATTCGTCCAGGGCAGCCAAAGCTTTATCGGCTATCATTTGGTTTTTGAGCTGTTTATCACGGATCTTCTTGCCGCCCAACGGTTCGATGATGCCGAAGTTGGCGTTCATCGGTTGGAAATGCTTGCTGTCCGTGTTCGTTATGTAGTGCGACATGGCACCGATCATCGTCTCTTTCGGGAAGACGACACATTCATGTCCGTTCGCCATTCTGGCGGCATTGAGGCCAGCCAACAGGCCGCTGGCGGCACTCTCGACATAGCCTTCCACGCCGGTCATCTGGCCAGCGAAGAACAGATCGTCGCGTTTTTGGCTCTGATAGGTGGAGCGCAGAATTTTTGGAGAATTAAGGAACGTGTTTCGGTGCATAACCCCGTAACGCACGATTTCAGCATTTTCCAATCCCGGGATCATCTGCAGGATCCGCTTCTGCTCTCCCCACTTCAGGTGAGTCTGGAAACCGACGATGTTGTATAAGGAGCCGGCAGCATTGTCCTGACGGAGCTGAACAACGGCGTAAGGGATCTTGCCGGTCTTCGGATCTTCCAGCCCGACCGGTTTCATCGGACCGAACAACAGCGTTTTTTCGCCTTTTGAGGCCATCACTTCGAAAGGCATGCAGCCATCGAAGTATTTTTCCTCCTCGAATTCCTTCAAGGGGGCCACTTCAGCAGCGATCAGTTCGCGATAGAAAGATTCGAATTCCGCTTTAGTCATCGGACAGTTCAGGTAGGCGGCTTCGCCGTTGTCGTAACGCGACTTCAAGTATACCTTTTCCATATTGATGCTGTCTTTTTCCAGCACCGGTGCGGCTGCATCATAGAAGTAAAGTCCTTCCGTTTCGATGAAACTTTGGATCGATTGGCTTAATGGTTCCGAAGTCAAAGGGCCTGTGGCTACCACCGTGATCCCTTCCGGCAATGCTGTCAGCTCATCCAGATGGATCGTGATATTGGGATGGTCTTCCAATGTTTTCGTCACATAGGCTGAAAAATTTTCGCGATCGACAGCCAGTGCGCCACCCGCCGGCAGAGCGGTCGCATCTGCCGCTTTGATGATCAGGGAATTCAGATGACGCATTTCTTCCTTTATCAACCCCGCGGCGTTCGTGACTTGGTTACCCCTTAGTGAATTGGTGCAGACCAATTCCGCAAAACCTGAGGTATGGTGGGCAGGCGTCATCTTTTTGGGTCTCATCTCATAGAGATCGACGTGGATGCCCTGCTCCGCTATTTGAAAAGCTGCCTCGCTTCCGGCCAAGCCGGCTCCGATTACAGTAACTGTTTTATTTGTCATAGTATGCCTCCATAACGTTATTTCTGTACATCTTCCTCGTATTCACAATGACTGCATTTCACTTGGATGCCGCCTTTGACCTTCTTCTCAACAAGATAATGCTGACATTTCGGGCAATCGCGGCCGATCGGTTTGTCCCATGAGATGAATTCGCACTCTGGGTATCGATCGCAGCCATAGAATATACGGTTTTTCTTGGATTTCCGTTCGATGACCTCGCCTTTGTGGCAAACAGGGCACGTCACGTTGATCTTCTTCACGATTGCTTTCGTGTTCCGGCATTCCGGGAAATTGCTGCACGCATAGAACTTTCCGAATCTGCCGATTTTGATGACCATCGGATGTCCGCATAATTCGCAATCGAATCCGGCCGGTTCATCCTTGATCTCGATCTTTTCGATCTCGACTTCCGCTTTCGCCAGCTCTTCGGCGAATGGTTTGTAAAAACGGTCGACTACTTTGACCCATTCCATCTTGCCCTCTTCGACACTGTCAAGATCCTGCTCCATTCCGGCAGTGAAGGAAATGTTCACGATATCCGGGAAATAGGTGGAGATCAGGCCATTGACGATTGTACCCAATTCGGTTGGCTCGAAACGTTTTGCCGTCACTTTCACGTAATAGCGCTTTTGAATCGTTTCAATCGTAGGAGCATAGGTCGAAGGTCTTCCGACACCGTTCTCCTCCAGAGCCTTGATGAGCGTCGCTTCCGAATAGCGGGCCGGCGGTTGTGAGAAATGCTGATTCGGTTCAATGTCCTTCGAGAACACAGTATCGCCGACAGCCATTTCTGGCAGAAGGTTGTCTTTTTCTTTGGCGGTGCCTTCTACATAGACTTTGCGGTAACCGGCAAAGTTCTCTTTGGAACCTGTTGCCCGGAACATGACGTCCTCGTGCTTGAGATCGACTTTCATCGTATCGAAGATTGCCGGTGTCATCTGACTCGCCAAAAAGCGCGCCCAGATCAATTGGTACAGTTTGAACTGGTCCTTCGTCAAGAAGGCTTCGATTTCGCTTGGCACTCTCAAAACGCTGGAAGGACGGATCGCTTCATGCGCATCCTGTGCCGATGGGGCCTTTTTGTTCTCGCGCTGTTTTTCGATGGCATATTCCGGACCGTATGTGCCCGTGATGTATTCGTGCGCTTCCTCTATCGAACCGGCGGAAACACGTGTCGAATCCGTTCGCATATAGGTGATCAAACCTACGGAGCCTTCCTTACCGAGTGGAATCCCTTCATAGAGTTCCTGCGCGATCATCATCGTTTTCCGCGTACGGAAATTTAGTTTGTTGGCGGCTTCCTGTTGGAGACTGGAAGTCGTGAACGGCTGAGCAGGGTTGCGTTTTTGCTGTTTCTTCGTTACGTCGGAAATCTCAAAAACATTGGAAGTGATCTTCTCGAAGACCGCATCCGCTTCCTCTTTGGTCTTCAGCTTCAGCTTTTTCCCGTCCAAGCCATAAAAGGCTGCCTGAAAAACATGTTTGTCCTTCAGGAAAGTGCCATCAATCGTCCAAGACTCGACAGGTTCGAACCCGGCAATCTCCTCTTCGCGGTTGACGATCAGTTTCAAAGCAACGGATTGTACCCGTCCGGCACTCAAACCCTTTTTGACTTTCTTCCATAGTATTGGTGAAATGGAGTATCCGACCAGGCGATCCAGTATTCTTCGTGCCTGCTGGGCTGAAACAAGGTCCATATTGATCGGTCTTGGATTTTTCAGTGCTTCTTTAACTGCATCTTTGGTCACTTCATTATAAACGACGCGGATATTGTCAGCTGGGTCCAAGCCCAATAAGTGAGCGAGGTGCCACGAGATGGCTTCCCCTTCTCTATCCGGGTCGGAAGCCAGGTAAATTTTTTCAGCCTTATGGCCATATTTTTTCAATTCTTTAATCAGGTCGCCTTTACCGCGTATGGAAATATAATCCGGCTGATAGTCATTTTCGAAATCGATTGCCATCCGGCTTTTTGGTAAATCGCGCAAGTGGCCTTTGCTTGCTACCACTTTATAGTTTCTGCCAAGATACTTTTCTATCGTCTTGGCTTTGGTAGGTGATTCCACGATGACTAAATATTTATAAGCCAAAGAAACGACTCCTCTCAACGAAATATTTTGTATGTATATTTCTGTCATTTAAATCGTTTCCCATCTTATGCCATAAACTAGGTGTTTGTCAAATGGAAGTTATTTCGCGGGCGCATCAGTTCCACTGCATTTTCATTTCTTCCAGCACGTCAGTCGCATTCAAAACGCAAGCTGCGCCGGCCTTTATCAGTTGATTGGTGCCGACACTGAGCCGGCTGGTAATATTTCCGGGAACCGCATAAACATCCCTGTTTTCCTGCAGCGCCAAATTCGCGGTTATGAGGCTGCCGCTATTTTCCGTAGCCTCGATCACCAAAGTGGCAAGCGAAAGGTTGGCAATCAGGCGATTGCGCATCGGGAAATGGAAACGTTCCGGTTTTGAGCCTAAAGGATATTCACTGATGACGAGCTGCTCTGCCATCATTTGCCGCTGAAGGGAGGCATTTTCCCTAGGATAGCTGACATCCATCCCTGTCCCGATGATGCCGATTGTGGCTCCGCCGTTTGCGATCGAACAGGAATGGACCATTTGATCGATCCCTTTGGCGAGCCCGCTTACGAGCGTAACGCCTTCCGCAACCAGTGAAGGGATCATTTCATTCAATACCGCCTTTCCGTAGGCGGTCGGACTGCGGCTGCCTACGACGCTCAAACAAGGCTGCTCCAATAAACGGATATTCCCCGCACAGAACACCACGACAGGCGGAAGATAGCTGTTCAGCCAACCTTCCGGATAGCTGTTGTCCAGGATTGTCAAAATTTGGATATCCTTGATCCGATACAACTCATTCAGCTCTTCAAAAGGCATTTTGCTGTATGCCGTCTCCAGCGCCATCTTCAACTTCTGCTGCTTGGTTTCATTGCTCATCGGCACATAACTGTTTACGATCTCTTCTATTGAATAGAACGGATCCCTCGTCCAGGACAGGTACAAATGCTTCATAAAATTCGGCGTGCAAACGCCGGTCATTGCATGATAAATCAATTTATCCCGGACCGTCAGATCCTCGCGGTTCATTTCCATAAAAAAACTCCTTTGCGTACCATCTGTTAAGATAATACGAAAGGAGTCGGATTCTGCTTTTTATATTGCTTAATTTTGATGAAATAGCGCATGCCATCCGGGAATCTTCATTGCCCTCTCAGCATGCTTTTGATCGGATCAAACGTCTTCCGGTGGATGGGCGTGATGCCATGAGTTTCCAAGCCGGATAGATGCAGTTGGGTGCCATAGCCGGCGTTCTTCTCGAATCCGTAGTGCGGATATTGCAAGGCATATTCGGACATCAGGCGGTCTCGGTAGACTTTCGCGACAATGCTGGCGGCAGCGATCGAGACGGATTTGGCATCGCCCTTGATGATCGATTGCTGTTCAACAGGCAACGGCAGCTTCATGGCATCGATCAGCAGACTGTCCGGTTCCTGCTTCAGATTGGCGATTGCCTGCATCATCGCCAGTTTCGTGGCTTGATAAATATTTACGGCGTCGATCGTTTCTGGCGAAATCAAGCCGATCCCGACGTCGGCAATGGCCATGATCTGATCGTAAAGTTGCTCCCTTTTTTTTGCTGAGAGTTGTTTCGAATCGTTGACAGGAAGGAACGGGATGTCTGTCGGCAGAATCACGGCTGCAGCGACCACAGGGCCGGCTAAGGGGCCTCTGCCGACTTCATCGATCCCTGCGATGGCGAGACGGCCTTTCGACTTCAGCTCTTCTTCGAAGATCATCATCTTCATTTGCCGCTCTTTTAAGGCAAGGTCGAGTTGATAATTCCGCTCCCACGATTTGACTGCAGCTTGGACGCCTTTGCGGGAGTCGGCTCGGATTGTTTCCCAACGTTGATCTTCCAACGATTGGATCTCCTGCAATTGCTCCTTGATGGCAGCGATGCTCACTGGTTTGTTCATTCCGCTAAGCCCTCTTCAACCTCCGCTATTTTGACGGGCACCTGGTCCAGCGTATACGATCCCAGTTTGCCGCCGCGGATGTCAAAAATGATTTTTTCGCTGGCTCGGCTGTAATCCTCACCAAAGCGCAGTTTTGTGGTCAATTCCATCAACAGGTCCGGAACAGCACCTTCAAAGTCTTTTTCGTCCACCTTGTAAAATGCCTGCAATCTGCCCGGATAATGCTGCATAAAATAACGCAATGCGAATAATGCGACGTCATCCTTATGGAAAACGGTATCCTTGATCGCTCCGGTCAGGGCAAGTTTTTGCCCGATCAGCTGGTCCTCGAACTTAGGCCAAAGTATCCCTGGCGTGTCCAGCAACTCGAAATCGCCGCCGATTTTCAACCATTGTTGCCCTTTGGTTACGCCGGGGCGATTGCCGGTCTGCGCGCGGTTTTTCTGCATCAGCTTATTGATCAAAGTTGATTTCCCGACGTTCGGGATACCAAGTATCATCAAACGGATAGCACGGGGTTTGACGCCTTTATTGATCATCGCCTGCGTTTTGTGGGCCATCATCTCTTTCAGTTCTTTTTTGATGTTCTCTACATCTTTATTGTTCAGCGTCGACATCGAAACGGCGCGCTGCGCTTTCTTATCCTGTTTGAAGTATTCGACCCATTCTTTTGTGGCTGCCTTATCTGCAAGATCGGCCTTGTTAAGGACAATCAGTCTTGGTTTGTTTCCGATGATGTCATCGATCAAAGGGTTCCTGCTTGATACCGGGAGGCGCGCATCCAGCAACTCAATCACCAAATCGACCAGTTTTAATTTTTCCAACGCTTCACGTTTCGCTTTTGCCATGTGGCCTGGAAACCATTGTATTAACATATTGACACTTCCTTTTCTGAGTGAATCCTTTGCTTCCATTCAAGACAAAACACAAGTGCAAATACACTTGTGTGCGGTTGTCCCTTTATTCTTCTGCCCCATTATCATCAATGATGCCTATTTTGTTCAGCGGCCACAACCTTAAATCAGCTGTTCCCTCAATCTGTGCTGCCGGGATGAACCCGAAAACACGACTATCTTTGGAAACGCTACGGTTATCCCCCAGAACGAAATACATATCTTCTGGGACAGTTGCTTCCCCTGTCAGGCTGAAGAGCGTGAAATCCCCAGTCAAAGCCTGATCAGAAGCTTCTCTCAGCGCCTCCAGATAGTGCTCCTCGACTTTTTCGCCGTTGATGTGCAGCTCATCCTGGAAATAAGTGATTTCGTCCCCTGGCAGCCCGATGATGCGCTTCACATATTCTTCATCGGTACCGTCAGGAGCAGGGAACACCACGATATCAAAACGATCGATATCAGCCAATTTATTCAGGATCAGCCGGTCTCCGGTCTCCAAAGTCGGCACCATCGAATCGCCGACAACCTGGAACGGATAAAACAGATAAGTCCGGATGACAATGAACAGCACAAATGCGATTGCCACCGAAAGGATCAGGTTCAGCGCTTCCCGCAAAAAACTGCCTCGGTTTTCTGGTTGGATTTCTTTCTTTTGATCGACCCCGAATCTTTCGTTTCTTGAAACAAAACCAGAGTCTTGGTCGTCATGATCTTTATTGCCAAATGACATCGAATCACCCTTTCTTATAAATCCAGCTGTTAGTTAATTTTCAATAAAACCAAAATCCCCAAGCGGATAGTACACCATCGCCGCTTTTCCGGCTATATCAGCCTGCGCGACAAAGCCGAATATCCGGCTGTCCCTGCTGCGCACTCTGTTGTCCCCCAACACAAAATAGCTGCCTTCCGGGACCGTCTCCATTCCTGTCAAGGACAGCAAATCAAAATCCGAAGTGAAAACATCCATCCCCTGCTGCTTCTCTGTCCCCAGAAATGACTCTTCAACAAGCTCGCCATTCAGGTACAGTTGATCCTCGCTGTAAGAAATAGAATCGCCCGGCAATCCGATGACCCGTTTAATGAGCGTTTGCCCTTCTTCATTGCTGAAGATGATGATATCAAAGCGGTCAATTTCCGAAAACGTCTCATATAAGAGATAGTTTCCCTGTGCCAGCGTAGGGCTCATGGAGTCGCCTTCCACTTTCAGCGGAATGAATACAAAAAAACGGATGATGATCACCAACAACAAGGCAAAGGTGATCGCCTTCATCCAATCCCAGAGACCATCCTGCATCTTTTTATCTACTTTCATGGGTATCAACCTTTTTGGTTATAGTATGTGCTAAAACAACAATCATAGTTTAGCACATTTTACGCATAAAAAGAATCGCAACCGGTCCAAAGGCGTATATTCCAAACAACAGCAAAAAGGTTTGGCACTTCGTGAAAGCCGCCAAACCTTTCGGATTATTCGTTCCCCATCAATATTTCCACAGCCTTATCGTACTGTGTGTCGTTCTCCGTAAGGACTTCCCGCAATTGTTCAACTATCGCCAATGCCGTGTCGCCCGTTACGATACCGGTTGTTTCCAGCTCGTTTGCAGCTTGGAATGACGCTACCTGCTCGGCAGTGTCTTCATCGTAATAACCGTCCGCCTCGACTGCGTAGCCGATGGCATTCAGCATCGCTTCGACATTCTTGACCTCTTCCGAGACAGTTCCTTCTTCATAGGTTGCTGTGGAATCGATGATCGTCAATGTAGCGTATTCCGGAAGTGCGACTTCGTAGTCGACTGCGATCCCTTTTTCATGGATCCAGTTGCCGTTCGGCGTCAACCACTTCGCAACAGTTAATTTCAATTCGCTGCTTTCGGTCAAGGGATACACTGTTTGCACAGTCCCTTTGCCGAAGGTCGTTGTCCCGACCAATGGTATCTCTGAAGATTCCTGCAGTGCCCCCGCAACGATTTCCGAAGCGCTGGCGCTTCCTTCATCGACAAGCAGCACGGTTGGTTCGGTTATCTTGAAATCTCCGAACTCGCTAGCACTGGCCACGATTTTATTCGGATCGGCATCTTTTTCTTGCGTCTGCATGATGACGTCTCCGTCGTTAAGGAACATATTGCTGATTTTCAAAGCTTGGTCCAATAAGCCGCCTGGATTCTGCCTGAAATCAAACACAAAGGATGTGACTCCCTGTGTGCGCAGATCCGTTACAGCACTGACGATATCGTCATAGGTCGGTGTGGAGAAACTAGAGACATGGACGATGCCGATTTCCGGATGTTCTTCATCGAGCTCAAAGGTCACCGTTTCGATCGGAATCGTATCTCTGATGATGTTCACTTTGAAAGTCTGATCACCGCGCACGATTTCCAGAATCACTTCACTGCCCTTTTCGCCCCGGATCAGAGCGACTGCTTCACTAGCTGTCAGTCCCTGCAATGCCTGACCATCCGCACTGAGGATGATGTCATTCGGCAAAAGCCCCGCTTTTTCGGCAGGCGAGCCTTTGATCGGCGATACAATGACGATCTGCTGGTTCAAGGACATGATTTCAGCTCCGATGCCTTCGAATGAGGCAGAGATCGTCTCATCCAAGTTATCGCTCGCTTCTGTGTTCAAATATTGACTGTAGGGATCACCGACTGCTTCCACCATGCCGCTCAAGGCGCCCTCGATCAGTTCTTCTTCATCAACACCTTCGACATAGTTGTTGAGCAGC
>NZ_JBAWAZ010000079.1:0-5520 GCF_049589555.1 Trichococcus sp. | reverse complement strand
AAAATGATCACGCCGGATTCTTCGGATACTTGGCGCCAATAAACGGTGCCTTCCGAAAGGATTTTTTGCTGCTCTTTGCGGATGCCGTTCAGTTCTTTCACGAATCGGTGCAGATCACGGTCCTGCTTTTCTTCTTCCCAGACCATGCACTTGCGGCAATCCGGGTCCATGCCGCCGGTCAAGCCGATTTCATCCCCGTAGTACAGGCAAGGGACGCCAGGCTGAATATAGGTGAAGGCCATCGCCTGTTTCATGATGTCTTTGTCCTCGTTGGCTTCGGTCAACAGGCGCGGCGTATCATGGGAATCCAAAATGTTGAACTGCATTTGGTTCGTTTGATCGCGATAGAGCATCAGTTGGTTGTTCATTTCCGACACCATTTTACTCAATGATAATTCATTCTTCACGAAATAGCCCATGATCGCATCAGTGAAGGCGTAGTTCATGACCGCATGGAACTCATCGCCCTGCAGCCAGTTCTGGGAAGAATGCCAAATTTCACCGAGAATGTAGAAATCTTTTTTGGCCTCATCGGAGACGATCCGGAATTTTTTCCAAAAAGCGTGGTCGACTTCGTTCGCGACATCCAAACGCCAAGCGTCGATATCGAAGGCTTCGATCCAATAACGGGCGATGTTCAGCAGATAATCCTGCACTTCTGGATTGGCCGTATTCAGCTTCGGCATATGCGGGTTGGCGGCAAAGACATCATAGGTGATATCGTAAGCATCCTCAAAATTTTCGCCGCGCTTGTATGAAGCGGGGAACTCATTGATGTGGAACCAGTCGACATATTTCGAATCTTCGCCATTTTCAAGCACGTCTTGCCATTGCGGGGAAGAATCGCCGATATGGTTGAAGACGGCATCCAGCATGACTTTCATGCCGCGCCTGTGGCATTCATCCACGAGTTTTTTGAACGTTTCGGCATCGCCGAAGGCCGGGTCGATTTTCAGGTAATCGATCGTGTCATATTTATGATTGGAAGAAGCTTCAAAAATCGGACAGAAATAAATCCCGTTGATTCCTAGGTCCTCCAAATAATCAAGCTTGTCGATGACCCCCTGCAGGTCGCCGCCGAAGAAGTTCTGTCTGTTCGGCTCTTCCGATCCCCAAGGCAGCGTCCCTTCCGGATCGTTGGCTGTATCCCCGTTGGCGAAACGGTCAGGGAAGATCTGATACCAAACGGTTTTTTTGACCCATTCAGGTGTTTTGTAGCGGTCGACTTCATGGAAGAAGGGCATCCGGAAATAATTATTCGGCATCCGCAAATATTCTTCTTCTAATGGATAGACGCCGTGATCGCCATAGAAGACGGAGATTCCGTCATGGCCCGTTAAGGAGAACGCATAGGCTAAGCGTTTTAAAGGTGCGTTCACTTGCACAAACCAGTAATCATATAGATCCGTAGAAAGTGTTTTGATCATCTGAAGCGGTTTGCGGAACCACTCCTCTTTGTCCAAAAAATAAGGGTCCCCGTAAAGCAGCCCCATCTCTCTAACGTCTCCGCGGGCGGTACGCAAACGGACGTGCATCGTTTCTGGGTCATATAGATAGGCAAACTCACTTTCGGGACGATGGTAAAGCGCTGAAGTGTTCATAGTGGTATCGGCTCCTTTTCACTCTTTGTTTTCCCACATTGTGGCACATTGCATAATCGGTTACAAGAACTTTTAGCAATCGGTTGCATTTAATTTTTGGGACGGAAATTTATTTTCGAAGTATTTCGACTTGTTAAAAACCTTTGATATGCCTATATAATAAAGCTTTTCGCAATCGATCTGACTCATCAAAAAACTAAACCGTTTTCTTTTTATGAGAAATAACGCTTGACTATTTAGGCAATCGGTTGCATAATCAGATTTGTAATCGAAACTCATTTCAAGGGGGACAAGCAAGTGAAGACGAATTGGAAAAGATATTTTGGAAGCGGTTTAATTCTAGGGGCGTCCGCAATGGTCTTAGCGGCATGCGGCGGCACAACGGATACAAGCGACACAGGCTCGGCTGAGAACACATCCGGGGAAGTCGCTGTAGAAGGCGATGTTAAATTGTGGGTGGATACGGATCACGTGGAAGTCTTCAAAGGAATCGTAGCGGACTTCGAAAAAGAATTCCCTGAAGTTACGGTTGAAGTGGCAGCAGGAAGCTCAGCGGATGCAAAAAAAGATGTCTCGAAAGATCCGAAAGCGGCTGCCGATGTTTTCATGATGCCGCATGACCAGGTCGGTCAAATGGCTGAAGCGGGTCTGTTGTACCCGAACACAAAATACGCAGATGAAGTAAAAGCAAACAACGTGGAATCGGCTGTGGAAGGCGTAACGTGGAACGATGAGCTTTATGGCTACCCATACGGCGTTGAATCGCAAGTTCTCTACTATAACAAAGCGAAACTTACTGAAGACGATGTGAAGAGCTGGACGACACTGTCTGAAAAAGGCAAAATCGGCACAAACTTTGCTGAAGCCGGAGCCAACTATATCTTCGGGCCTCTGTTCATGAGTAACGGTCTTTACTTGTACGGTGAAACCGGTGAAGATCCAAGCGGAACCAATTTCAATGACGAAAAAGGTGCTGAAGTGCTTGCGTGGATTGCAGCTCAAAAGAACAATCCAGGCGTGATCCAATCCGGTGCTGAAGCATTGGCAAACTTGGAAGCAGGCGTTTCGGACGCATTCCTTTCCGGTCCTTGGTCGAAAAATGACGTCATCAAAGCCTTGGGCGAGAACATGGGCGTGGCTGCTTACCCGACAGTCGATTTCGGCAGCGGTGAAGTTCAGATGAAAGCTTTCTTGGGTGTTAAGTTGTTTGCCGTAAACCAACAGACAGATGCTCCTTTAGCATCCATGGCTTTGGCGAACTACCTGTCCAACGAAACTTCCCAAATGACTGAATTCCAGGAAATGGGCGTCATCCCATCGAACAAGGTCGTTCAGGCAAATGCGGAAGTGCAAGAAGATGTTGTAGCGAAAGCGGTCATGGAAATGTCCCAATCCACTCATTCAGTCGTAATGCCTAAAGTTCCGGAAATCGTTTCATTCTGGCCAGCAATGGATGCCATCATCAATGATGCATACAAAGGCAACATCACAGAATCCGAGTACATGGAAAAACTGGACAAATTGGTCGAAGACACATCCAAAGTGACAGAACCTAAGGAAGAAAAAGAATAAAAGAAATTAAAAAAGGGAGGGCGAAAGATCACGCATCTTTCGTCCCTCTTATTTAAATCATGAAAGTGAGTGGGGAAGCCATGTTCAAGAAAAAAAGTTACGGCCAGCAGATGACCTTTCGGGAATTGTTCAAAGAAGGGGACATCGCAACAAAACTTTCCTTTGTTGTCATGGGAGCTGCCAATCTTGCCAATAAACAATACTTAAAGGGTTTGATTTTCCTGTTTTCGCAGATCGCCTTCTTCTATTGGCTGATCCGCAACGGACTGCGGGCGCTGGCCATGTTGGCGACGTTGGGAACCCAAGAACAAGGGCTCGTTTTTGACGAACGCTTGGGGATTGAAGTGCTGCAAGAGGGCGACAACTCGATGTTACTGCTATTATTCGGCATTGCTGCCATTGTGATTTGTGTGCTCCTTGTTGGTTTGTACATCATCAATCTGAAAAGCGTGCGAAATATCCATGAGCTGAAGCAAGCGGGCAAAAAGATCCCGAGCACGATGGATGATCTGGGAAGCTTGCTGAACGAACGGTTCTATGCCACCCTGATGACGATTCCGTTGCTGGGCGTGCTGCTGTTCACAGTCCTGCCGCTGCTCTACATGATCTCGATCGCCTTCACGAACTATGATCATACGCACTTGCCGCCGAAAAACCTCTTTACTTGGGTCGGCTTGGTGAACTTCGGCAACGTCATCTCGGGGAATATGGCAGACACCTTCTTCCCGGTCTTGGGCTGGACGCTGATCTGGGCTACGCTTGCGACTGTCACTTGCTTTTTCTTCGGCATCCTGCTGGCGCTTTTGATCAATACCAAAGGCCTGAAATTCAAAGGCGTTTGGCGCACGATTTTCGTCATCACGATGGCAGTGCCGCAGTTCATCTCGCTGTTGGTGATGCGCAACCTGTTGAATGGCGCGGGTCCCATCAACGCAACGCTGCTGAGCCTGGGCCTGATCGATGCTGCCATTCCGTTTTTGACGGATCCGATTTGGGCTAAAATTACGGTCATCGTCGTCAATATGTGGATCGGTATTCCGGCAACGATGCTGGTTTCGACGGGGATCATCCAAAACCTGCCGACTGATCAGATTGAGGCGGCGCGGATCGACGGCGCCAACAAGCTGCAGATTTTCAGGAACATCACTTTCCCGCAAATTTTGTTCGTCATGATGCCAGCGTTGATCCAACAGTTCATCGGCAACATCAACAACTTCAACGTCATTTTCCTTTTGACCGGCGGCGGCCCATCAAATTCCGATTTCTACGGAGCGGGTTCGACGGATTTGCTGGTTACGTGGCTGTACAACTTGACAGTCAACACGATGGACTACAACTTGGCGTCCGTCATCGGCATCCTGATCTTCATCCTGTCCGCAGCTTTCAGTCTGCTGGCTTACACAAGAACGAATTCATTCAAGGAGGGCTAAAAACATGGCAAAAGCAAAGAAAACAACAGGATACAAAGCGCAGCGGCGGTATTCGCTGGCTGCAGTCTACGCCATCCTGGCTGTCCTGTCGGTCATTTGGCTGTTCCCTATCGTATGGATCGTTTTGACCAGCTTCCGGGCAGAGGGCGGGGCGTTCGTTCCTTACATCATTCCAAAATCATTCACTTTGGAAAACTACAGGATCCTGCTGCAGAACACGACCGGCAATTATCCGTTTGTGCGCTGGTTCCTGAACACGCTGTTTGTTTCCGTGATCAGCTGCATCCTGTCGACTTTCATCACGATCGCAATGGCGTACGCACTGTCGCGCCTGCGCTTCAAGATGCGGAAACCGTTCCTGAAAGTTGCGCTGGTCCTGAACATGTTCCCCGGATTCATGAGCATGATCGCCGTGTACTACATCCTGAAAGCTCTGAACCTGACGGAAAGCCTGCTTGCTTTGATTCTGGTCTATTCCGCGGGCTCCGCGTTGGGCTTCTACATCGCCAAAGGATTCTTTGATACGATCCCGATGGCGCTGGATGAATCGGCAATGATCGACGGCGCCAACAAGTGGGAGATTTTCACGAAAATCACGCTGCCGTTGTCCAAACCGATCATCGTGTACACGTCCTTGCTGGCTTTCATGGGACCGTGGATGGACTTCATCTTCGCAAAAATCATCATGGGCGACAACATCCCGAACTACACGATAGCGATCGGGCTGTTCACGATGATGACCCGCACAACCGCTAACTCGCTGTTCATGGCGTTCACCGCAGGTTGCGTACTGATCGCCATCCCGATCACGATCCTGTTCATCTTCATGCAACGCTTCTATGTGGAAGGCGTGACTTCCGGGTCTGTCAAAGGATAAACTTGTTCAAAAAAAGCGCAGATCAACAGGTTGGCTTGCC
>NZ_JBAWAZ010000078.1:0-10150 GCF_049589555.1 Trichococcus sp. | reverse complement strand
TCGGAACTAACAATTGTGGGTTGGTCCTCGCGATGACCGCCAAGACCATAATCGTGAATGCGCCGGTCGCCAATGCGCTGGCGCCGTTCAGCGTGATCGAGTAGAACCATGCGCTCCAGCCTTCAGGCGCGTAGGATCCCCAGAAATAATAGCCGGCGATCGTGTGCCAGAAGTAGCGGCCAACTGTGCCGACGATGGTGCCTAGCGTAACTTGCCATACCAATGCCTTTTGATTCTGATCCGCGATCGCTTGTTGGACTTTCGGCGTGAACAGACCGGCCAAACCGGTGAAACCGAAGGCGATGAAGTACTCGATGAATCCTTGCAGCGGTGTCAGGATGTAGGCAGTCCCGATCAGGATGTGCAACACACCCCACAGGAAACTGGCGAAGAAACCGGGAACCAAGCCGCGGCGCAGGCAATAAAGAATCATTACTGGCGCACCAACCGTTACGGAAAAACTAGGGCCGATATTGAAAGGGATCAAGGACAACACGGTCGCCAAGGCAGCGATGATGGTCCCTTCAATCCAGATGTTCAGATTTTTAGACATAAAAAAACTCCTCCTTTTTGGGCATAATACACCATCGACAAAGGAGGAGAATGAATTTCAATTCTCAATCACAATCCCTACGCTCGTGCTAACGAACAGGTTCGAAGGGTCAGAATCTATGTTCAATCTCAGCCATGAAGGCACCCCTTTGTGAAACGGTCTATTTAGTTACAGCTAACTTTACTACAGTTTATTTCGTTATGCAAGATTCACGCTGCACAAAGGCACGTCCGAAAAAACGGCGGCCTGAACAATCTTTTGTGCAAAACTACCTATTTCAGTTCTTTTTCTGCCTGTGCCTTCAGGATGGCTTCGCGTTTCTTTTTCTTTTTGGAATTCAGGTAGGAATCGATTACGCCGCCGATCATTGTGCCGATACCGAAGCCGATCGTAAGGTTGCCCGCGAAGTAGCCGATTGAAGCGCCTATCAGCATACCGTACATCGTGTAAGTAAAGGAATTTTGCAATGTTGGATCTTCATCCACCGGCAGATTTTTCTTTGCCGCTGCTTGTTTATTTTTATGCAGTTCCGGTATTGTTGGGGTCACATTTTTGCGCTGGATCTGGTTGCCTGTGTTCTTTTTCGCCATTTGTTGTACATCCTTCCGTCTATCTGAAACATCTTTTGTCTCCAATAAACATCTTATCAGTTCGATTCCTGCTCTTCAATAGCCAGTGGTGGTGGATGTTGGCGAAATCTCACGAAAGCGGAAATTTATTCACAAATCGACGGTTCAATGCTCTTCGGATAGTTCAACGGGATCGCCGTTATCATCCTTAAAGAAACCCTTCAGCACAAAGGCATCATCTGTCGGCCGATAACCGATGGCGGTGCGGGCCTGTGAGATGTCCAGGCGCGGGAAACGGTTGTCCGACACTCCGTTCACCAACAGAAACGGCTCAACCAGCTTTGCTTTCAGGGCGCAGTCGACCAAATGGCACAAATCCCGTGGCGATAGGTATTCGGCCAATCCCGCTTCGTCGACGATAGGGTCATCGATGTTTTCATTGAAGTTGCCGATGCGGATGCCGATCGATTCCTGGCCTTCGGTAAAGGCGAAATGGCTGGCCAAACCCTCCAGATAGACTTTCGAAACGCCGTAAAGGTCACCAGGACGGACCGGGGCATCGACGGGAACCTGAACATTTTTCGGGTAGGCGCTGACAGCATGGATGGAGCTGGCGAAGATGATGCGCTTGACAAAGTTCTCGTACTTGGATGATTCCTTGAACAGGTAGTAGGGCATCTTGTAGTTCAACCCGATCAGCGCGTCATCGAAAACGGCATCGGGTGAAGGGTTTCCGGCCAGATGGATGACGTAGTCTATCCCTTCAAGCAGGCCATCCCAGTTGCCGACGACAGTGAGGTCCAATTCCTTGACGATGGTACCCTCCAAAAGGGCCGGCTCGACGTCATGGAAATGGACATCCACCAAGGTCAGTTCGTAGCTCTTCTTGAGATGTTCAACCAAAATTCTTCCTATATTACCGGTTGCGCCGGTGATCATTATCGTCGTCATTGTCGGTACCCCCCTTGTTTCTGTGAAGCAAACAGTGCAGTTTCTAGCGTGAGTGGCTTTGCTTTAACTGTATGCAAGCCGCCGGAAAATGTCAAAGGATAGCCCTTGCAAAAACAGCAATTCGTCAGGCAAAATAAGAATATTTTATTTGTGTAAGGAATGGGTAAATTAATTGAGTCAGGGGGAATATCCTTGTATAATAGGGGTAAGATGATAGGCAAGGGCAAGATACTTTTCAATCGAAAACGAAGGGGTGAGTCGGATGGACTTGTTGAATATGCAAATGCGCGCTTCTCAAGGTCAGTGCGGATCTGTTGTGCAACAATCTTCCCATTCATTCTTTTGCCCGACAGAGCACGTGCTTTCGCATGTGTTTTTTTGTTGGTCCTGAACGGAGTCGGCGGGCCTTATCATCATGAACATAAGCATTAAACGGGGGTGATGACCATTAATCTTTCTAAAAACAAGACACAACGGAAAGGAACGGTGATCCGACGCATATCTCCTAGCTGTCAGGTGTGACAGCCATCGTATCGATGAAAGGCGTGAGGCCGGATAGAATGGTAACGTATCACCCGATCAAATGTGAAAATAGAAAAACTGGCGAGGTTCCCTTTTGGGTGCCTCGCCAGTTTTTTTTTAGAATTGGTATTATGCTTTTTTGACGAACTCGGATTTAAGTTTCATAGCGCCGAAGCCGTCGATTTTGCAGTCGATGTTGTGGTCGCCTTCCACCAGGCGGATGCCTTTGACTTTTGTGCCGACTTTCAAGGCGTTCGAGCTGCCTTTGACTTTCAGGTCCTTGATGACTGTAACGGTGTCGCCGTCCTGCAGCAGGTTGCCGTTCGCGTCTTTGACGATCAATTGATCTTCGTTTGCTGCCTCAGCAGCATCCGCGCTCCATTCGTGCGCGCACTCGGGGCAGACCAGCATCGCGCCGTCTTCGTAAGTGTAAGTTGAGCCGCATTTAGGGCAATTAGGTAATTCCATCATGATTTTTATTCCTCCGTTGTTTTGATTAGTTGTCTTCTGACTTTTCATTTCCGGCCTTTTTCAAAGGCGGAAGATGCTTATATACTGCCACATTTTCGCCTTGTTGACAATAGAATCCGGACAATATAAGAATAATAACCAATAAGCAGAAAGATAACGGTTTCGGAAGGCTCCATATGTGTTGTTGGCTGAGGTTGTCCGATAACCGAGTAGAATCGGACAACCAGAACGTGGTTGCAAAGCAGATTGTCCGATAACCGAGAAGAATCGGACAACCGGGACACGCTCGCAAAGCAGATTGTCCGATAACCGAGTAGAATCGGACAACCCGGACGCGGTCGCAAAGCAGATTGTCCGATAACCAAGAAGAATCGGACAATCAGAGCGCGACCACATCATGACATTCAAAAAAGGCCCAGATCGTCGATGACTTCGATCTGGGCCTTTTCGATTAAATGCCGCTCAACACAATATCCTTCTGAACAGACATTTTCGCTTTGTTTTCTTTGATAGCAACTTGCGCAGACGCCAAGCGGGCGATCGGCACACGGTAAGGCGAGCAGGAAACGTAATCCAAGCCAATGCTTGAGAAGAAGGCGATGGATTCAGGATCGCCACCGTGTTCGCCGCAGACGCCCAGCACCAAGCCAGGGTTGGTTTCGCGGCCCAATTTGGCGGACAATTTGACTAGTTTGCCGATGCCTTTCACATCCAATGAGTGGAACGGATTCGGCTTGAGCAAACCTTTGTCTTCGTACTCCTGCAGGAACTTGCCGGCATCATCGCGCGAGAAGCCGAAGCCCATCTGCGTCATGTCGTTCGTGCCGAAGCTGAAGAAGTCGGCTTCCATCGCGATTTCGTCGGAAGTGACGGCCGCGCGCGGGATCTCGATCATCGTTCCAATCAGGTAAGGGATGGTCACAGATTTTTCGGAGAGGACTTCCTCAATCTCCGAAACGATTTCCGCTTTGACGTAACGCAGCTCGTCGACATCGCAGACCAGCGGGATCATGATTTCCGGTGTGATCGTGCTGCCGGTTTCTTCGGCCGCAATGATGGCGCCTTCGATGATGGCGCGCGCCTGCATCCGGTAGATTTCCGGGTAAGTGACGGCCAAACGGCAGCCGCGGTGCCCGAGCATCGGATTGACTTCATGCAAGGAATCGATGTGCGCCTCCAAGCCAGCCAAAGTGCCTCCCATGGCTTCAGCCAGCGCGACTTTGTCAGCATGCGCTGTCGGAAGGAATTCATGCAACGGCGGATCCAACAAGCGGACGGTCATCGGGCGATCCTGCAGCAAGGCGAACATTTCCTGGAAATCCTGTCGCTGCATTTCCAACAGCTCAGCCAAGTATTTTTTGCGTTCGTCCAACGTGCGGGAAAGGATCATTTGGCGGACAACCGGAATCCGGTCCTTATGGAAGAACATATGCTCAGTCCGGCACAGGCCGACGCCTTCCGCGCCCAAGGACAATGCCTGTTTGACGTCGGTCGGGGAGTCCGCATTAGCTTTGACTTGCAGCACTTTCATTTCATTGACCCATTCCATGAAGATGCTGAATTTGCCTCCCAAAGTCGGGTTCTGCTTGGCGATGTTGCCGGCGTAGACTCTTCCAGTTGCGCCGTCGATCGAAAGCAAGTCGCCTTGGTGCAGGGTCACATCATCGATGACGACGGTTTTGTTATCTTCATCGATGACTGCTGCCGTGCAGCCGGCCACACAGCATTTGCCCAAACCGCGGGCCACGACTGCTGCGTGCGAAGTCATGCCGCCGCGTGCGGTCAGGATACCTTCCGAACTCATCATACCGGCCAAATCTTCCGGCGATGTTTCGCGGCGGACCAGGATGACCGGTAGGCCGTCCTTTTGTGCCGCTTCGGCATCGGCAGTGGAGAAGTAGATATGCCCGGATGCCGCTCCTGGTGAAGCGCCAAGTCCGGTCGCCAACAAGTCAGCCTCATCCAGTGCTTTCGTGTCGAAAGTAGGGTGGAGCAGTTTGTCCAACTGGCCGGTTTCGATGCGCATCACGGCTTCTTCTTTCGTGATCAGGCCTTCGTCGGCCAAATCCACGGCCACTGCGACGGCTGCGGCTGCTGTCCGTTTCCCGTTGCGCGTCTGCAGCAGGTACAACTTGCCTTTTTCGATCGTGAACTCGATGTCCTGCATATCGGCGTAGTGGTCCTCCAGCTTTTCAGCGATGGCCTTGAATTCGTTGTAGACGGCTGGCATGACTTCCTCCAGCGTATCGATATCCAATGGGGTGCGGATGCCGGCCACGACATCTTCGCCTTGCGCATTCATCAGGAATTCGCCGAACAGTTTTTTCTCGCCGGTCGCCGGGTTGCGCGTGAAGGCCACGCCAGTACCGGAATCGTTGCCGCGGTTCCCGAACACCATGCTTTGGACGGTGACGGCTGTGCCGAGGTTATGCGAAATATTGTGGATTTCGCGGTAAAGGATAGCCCTTTCATTGTTCCATGAAGAGAAGACGGCTTGGACGGCCTGGTGCAATTGGTCCAACGGTTCCTGCGGGAAAGTTTCGCCGGTTTCGCGTTGGTAAATGGCTTTGTATTGCGCGACCAGGTCGGTCAGGTCTTCCAAAGTCAATTGGTTGTCGAACTGGTAACCGTTCTTATTTTTGACTGTATCCAGGATCGATTCGAAATGGATGCGCGGAACGGATTTCACGACATCGGCGAACATCTGGATGAAACGACGGTAGCTGTCGAAAGCGAAAGTCGGGTTCTGCGTCTGTTCAGCCAGACCTGCGACTGAAGCATCGTTCAACCCCAAATTCAGGATCGTGTCCATCATGCCGGGCATCGAGAAGGCGGCACCGGAACGGACCGACACAAGCAACGGGTTGGCAGGGTCATGGAACGATTTCCCGACCGCGTTTTCCAGGTCGATGAGGGCGGAATCAATCTGCTGCTGGATTGCAGTCCAAAGTGTCCGGCCTTCATCGAAATAATGGATGCAGGATTCCGTCGTGATCGTGAATCCTGGAGGGATGGGCAGGCCGAGATTGGTCATCTCGGCGAGGTTGGCGCCTTTTCCTCCCAATAACATCTTTTGTTCTTTTTTGCCTTCTGAAAAACGGTAAACCCATTGCTTCGTCATATACTTTTCCTCCTTGTGAGTGGTCTATAGTTGCTTGCGGCTGATATTCATGACATCCATGTAGTGCAGGATGTGGTCGGCAGTTTCTTCGATCGCTTTGCTCGAAACATCGATGACTTCGCAGCCGATCTGTTTCATGATCTGGTCTGCGTATTCGAGTTCCTCTATTATGCGTTCCATGCCGGCGTAGCTGGCGGAGGGCGGCAGTCCCAACGTTTTCAGGCGCTCTTTGCGGACTTCATTGAGCTTTTTCGGCGAATTAACGAGGCCGATGATCCGCTCCGGCGCAATCGTGAAGATTTCTTTCGGCGGCTTCGATTCCGGGAAGAGCGGGATGTTCGCGACTTTCACGTTCTTGTTCGCCAGATAGATCGACAGCGGCGTCTTGGAGGTGCGGGACACGCCGACCAGCACGATATCCGCCTTTTCGATGCCGCGCGGATCGCGTCCGTCGTCATATTTCACGGAAAATTCGATAGCCTCGACGCGGTTGAAATAGTCCTCGTTAAGCTGGCGGTTCATGCCCGGTTTTTCCTTGGCCGGAAGCTGGAACAGTTGCCCCAAACCGGTCAGGATCGGACTGTAGATGTCGACCCCAATCAGGCTGGCTTGTTCGATCCGCGCCTTCATGTAATCGGCCATTTCCTTTTTTACAAAGGTGTAGAAGATCATTGCCTTCTCATCTTCGGCCACTTTTGCGCAGATATCATCGATCTCCTCGGTCGTCTGCACATAGGAATATTTCTTCAGTTGGTAATTTTCCGTCTCAAATTGGTAGAGGGCGGAACGGATCACCACATCGGCTGTCTCACCGATGGAATCAGATACTAAGTAAATCGCATTAAGCTCCATTTGCACACTTTCCTCCTAAAGGTCTTTGTTGAATATATCAAGCAACAATCTGCTGGCGGTCGATTTCGAAAATTTTCCGATGACCTCTTTTTTGCCGGTCTCTTCATACACGGAACGGGAAAGGACCGGCAGACTGTCGACGCGATGGGTAACTAGCAGTTTGGTGGCATCGACAACGAGCGTATCGCTGAAGACTGTATACAGATTCGGCATCTTCGTCATGACCATTCCGACCGGGATGGCATTCAGATCGGAATCGCCCAAAGCGCTTTTCAGCAGATCCTTGCGGGAAACTATCCCCAGTATTTCCCGGTTGTCTGTGACATAAAGGGAACCGCAATCCTCCAGGAAAAGCTGGATGATGGCATCCTGGATGCTCGTTTCTTTGGTGAGGTTGACCGAGATGGCCATCACCTTTTCGACTTTTTGTTTGGCGATCTGTTCGACCAGCACGGAGTTGGTGTGCTCCTCGTTGATCAGATAACCGACTTTCGGTTTGGCCTGAAGGATGCCGCTCATCGTCAGCAGCGAAAAGTCGGGGCGCAGCGTCGCCCGCGCAAATCCCAGTATGGAGGCAATCTTTTCACCGGAAATCGGCTGCTGTTTCTTGACGATTTCGATGATCTGTTTTTGCCTATCGGTAAGTTCCATTTTTCCACCTCAATTCTTAATGTGATGTGCTAATGGATATATAGTATGTCACATTGAAGACGTTGTCAACACAAAGTGACATCTTTTTTTCGGGATTTTATTCGCGTCAGGTGGTGGGGGCGATGCATGCTGGGATCCGAATGATGGATTCTTCGGAGTTATCCATCAACTTCGAAGAATCGGAGCGCAAAATGATGAACTCATCAAAAGTATTCATCAAATACGGCCCATCCAAGCGCAAAATGATGAATTCTTCAAGCTTATCCATCATCCCTTGATCCATCCGGAGCTTTTCCGACAAAGCCGGCGCCAATTTAGTGGC
Source organism: Trichococcus sp. (assembly GCF_049589555.1). GTDB lineage: Bacteria > Bacillota > Bacilli > Lactobacillales > Aerococcaceae > Trichococcus. The sequence continues at coordinate 2,138 of NZ_JBAWAZ010000078.1, read as the reverse complement.
ATGCTGCACCCTGCTCTATGGTAAAATAGCAGAGACTATATGTGAGGATGTGGGTCTTGATATGTACGAAGTGGAATTTGATATACAGGATATTTATGATATGACATACAGCGATGTTACCTACAGTAAAGGGAAACGCTTGTACGAAAGCGGTACATTGCGGAAATTCCACGTGGACTCTGACGGCCGATACTTCAAAGCTGACGTCAAAGGGACGAAAAAGTATGAAGTCGAAGTTTATTTGGATGAATTCAGGGAAGTGGAAGATTATTATTGCACTTGTCCGGCCTTCGAAAACTACGACGGACTTTGCAAACATTTGGTAGCATTCCTGATGGCGATTCACGATGAAGCATCTCCCCCTGAGCAGGAACAGTCTCCCTTGGGGAACCAAGCGGAACAAAGCAACAGAATGAGCATTGCGTCCGGACAGCAGTACGATTTTGAACAGACGAAACGTTTGCTGGATGTACTCCAGTTCGAGTTGCTCCAGGAAAACGATTTGATACAGCGGACCCCGATCCAAGTGGAATATACGCTGATCATGACCGAGTTGCGTTATGGACAGCATTTCAGCTTGAAGATGAGAGTAGGGTCCGGACAGCTGTACATGGTGAAGGATTGCGACTATGTCATCAAGTATATTTTGGGTGGCTTGGAGCTTCCGTTCGGGAAAAAATTCACTTTTTCGCCGGTTGAACACGAATTATCAGCGGAAGATCGCACGGTCTTTCTTTTTTTGAAACAAATTATCGATTCCGCGGCCGCTTCCGGACGCGATTCCCGCTCGAGCGAGGACCGCAAAGAAATTACAGTGCCTGCGAGCATGGTGAAGGAATTGTTGGGGAAGTTGTCGAGTTGTCCGCTCGTCTACATCAAGACAAATCCTTACCAAACTTGGGGCCAGCGCTTATTACCGGAACAACTAGTATACTATCCTGACGAGCTGCCTATAAGTTTTGCGTTGAGTGAATTGCCGGATGGCGGACTCTTATTCGAAGAAACGGTGCAACTGGCAGCGAAGAGTATACTTTTCGATAAAGCGGACATACTGATGGTGGACGAGCGCTTTTACTTCCTGAGCGAAACAATGAAAGAGCGTTTGCTCAGCCTTTATCGGGCGATTTCGGAGTCCGGGCATGAGGGTCTGCACATCCCACCGGAAGCAGCGGGGGATTTCTTGGCGATCGCTGTTCCGGCTTTGCAGAAAATTGCGGCCATAACTGTGGCGGATACCGTTCGGGAAACTTACCGACAGTATCCCTTGCGTGCTGAACTCTATCTGAATTGGGCACCAGACCGTTTGACCATGGAGTTGTTTTTCTGTTATGGCGAGACCAAAATTGACGTCACCAAAGAAATACAAGCGCAACAGGTGCTGTCGCCCGACACGGTGGTCAGGGATAGCATCGCTGAAAAGGTGTTGGTCCAGAAACTCATCGATGCCGGTACTGGCGCACTCTATTTTAAGGAAAAGTTCTATCTGGAAGAATTGGATCATATCATGTCGTTCCTGTACGAAGGTCTTGAGAAGCTCGCTCCGCATTGCGAAATATTCACGACGGCAGCTGTCGAGAACCTGCTTTACCAACCGGTCAGGCCGCCGAAAGTCGCCATCGAGCTGAACAATCAGTCGCGGTTGTTGGATGTGACCTTCAGCACCGACGAAATCAGTATGGATGACCTAAAACAGATGGTCAGGCAGATTGCGGCGAATAAGTCGTATCACCGCCTGTCCAACGGGAAAATCGTCAACTTGCGCCAAAAGGAAATCAAGGAACTTACCGATGCGGTCGTGCAGCTGGATGTGCCTTTGAAAGATCTAAAAAAAGAGATGTCACTGCCGCTTTATAAGGCTTTCGGGGTGGATACCGATGCGGGGATCGTCCACCAGGATGAGGATTTCATGACGCTCATCAATCGGATGGAGAAACCCGAGAAGATCGATTTCGATTTGCCGGAGGATCTGATGGCGACATTGCGTCCCTATCAGGAAACAGGCTATAAATGGCTGAAGGGGCTTGATCATTACGGCTTCGGCGGAATTCTTGCAGATGACATGGGACTCGGGAAGACACTGCAGGTCATCAGCTTCATTGCTGGTTCGCTTGGGGAAGGCGACGGCAAACCCTATTTGG
>NZ_JBAWAZ010000077.1:0-15012 GCF_049589555.1 Trichococcus sp. | reverse complement strand
ATCTAATGAAGTGTAAAGATTTTTTCTTGACAATCCGTACGAGAAGGAAGGTATTCTGATGGAGCTGGAAAAAACCAATAATATGAATACTCTTTATGAATTCTATAATGTCCTGTTGACGAATAAACAGAAAGGCTATCTTTCTTTGTATTATGGCGATGACTATTCGTTGGGCGAGATCGCTGAAGAATTCGCGATCAGCCGGCAGGCAGTGTACGATAATATCAAGCGCACCGAAAAAATTCTGATGGATTATGAACAGAAATTGAAATTGGCGCAAAACTATAGCCTCCGAAACAAAAAATTGGACGAATTGGCGAGTTATGCCGAAGAAAAATATCCCGCAGACAGAACTTTGCAGAGTTTGATCAATAATCTGGAAGAGCTGGATGACAAAGACGAATAAACACTAAGGAAGTGGCAAATATGGCATTTGAAGGGTTATCCGAGCGTCTCCAAGGCGCGATGACCAAAATCGGCAAAAAAGGTAAAATTACGGAAGCCGATCTGAAGGAAATGATGCGTGAAGTACGTCTGGCTTTGCTTGAAGCTGACGTGAATTTTAAAGTCGTGAAAGAATTCGTCAAAAAAGTGAATGAACGAGCGTTAGGTTCGGATGTGCTTGAATCGCTTTCGCCAACACAGCAAGTCATCAAAATCGTCAACGAAGAACTGACGGAATTGATGGGTGGGCAGCAGGAACCATTCCAATTTTCTGCCAAGCCACCGACTGTCGTAATGATGGTCGGTCTGCAGGGTGCTGGTAAGACAACCACTGCCGGAAAGCTTGCCAATTACATGAAGAAAAAAGAAAACAAACGCCCGATGCTGGTTGCCGCCGACGTCTATCGTCCGGCAGCAATCAATCAATTGCAGACTTTGGGCAAACAGTTGGATTTCCCTGTCTATGCATTGGGTACCGAAGCAAATCCGGTCGATATAGCGAAGCAGGCCGTTGAACAAGCCAAACTCGATGGACGCGATCTGGTCATCATCGATACGGCGGGACGACTGCACGTGGATGAAGTGTTGATGACAGAATTGAAGAACATCAAAGCTGCCGTCAATCCTACAGAAATCCTCTTCACGGTAGATGCCATGACCGGTCAGGACGCTGTCAATGTGGCGCAATCCTTCAATGAACAGCTCGGCATAACCGGTGTCATCCTTACCAAACTGGACGGGGACACACGCGGCGGGGCGGCGCTTTCCATCCGTTCCGTAACCGGGAAACCGATCAAATTTACGGGTCAAGGCGAAAAATTGGAAGATTTTGAACCGTTCTATCCTGAACGCATGGCTTCCAGAATCCTGGGCATGGGCGATCTGATGACATTGATTGAACGCGCGCAACAGGATTTTGATGAGACAAAAGCGGCAGAAATGGCCGAGAAAATCCGCGAGAACACCTTCAACTTCAATGATTTCATCGAGCAGATGGATCAAGTCACCAACATGGGGCCGCTTGAAGACCTCCTGAAGATGATTCCGGGCATGAGCAACGTTCCGGGACTGGACAAAATGAAGATCGATCCCAAAGATGTGGCCCATATGAAGGCGATCGTGCTTTCGATGACGCCCGCTGAACGCGAAAATCCCGAACTTCTGTCGCAAAGCAGACGCAGACGGATCTCGAAAGGTTCCGCAAGATCGTTGGCGGAAGTCAACCGTCTGATCAAGCAGTTCAACGAATCCAGGGATATGATGAACAAGATGTCCAAAGGCAATTTTGCAGGGATGGAAGGCCTCCTCGGGCAAGGCCCGAAAGGCAAAATGGGCAAGATGGCCATGCAACAAATGGCCAGACGGATAAACAAAAAGAAGAAAAAGAAAAAATAATTCCAAGTGTAAAGAGAAAACACTTTACAAGCAAATGGAAAACTGGTAATATATAAAAATGTGAGATACAGATATATGGAGGTGTTATATAAATGGCAGTTAAAATTCGTTTAAAACGTATGGGTTCTAAAAGAAACCCGTTTTACCGCGTCGTTGTAGCTGATTCACGTTCTCCACGTGATGGACGTTTCATCGAAAAAGTAGGTACATACAATCCAGTTGTTGAACCAGCTGAAGTTAAATTTGACGAAGAGTTAGTTTTGAAATGGTTAGCTGAAGGTGCACAACCTTCTGATACAGTTCGTAACTTACTTTCTCAACAAGGTATTATGAAAAAATTCCACGACTCTAAGTTAGCTAAATAAAAGGGTGGTTTAAATGCCTGAAATTTCAGATTTAATCCTGGCAATTGTCAAACCTTTGATCGTCCACGATGATAAGATGTCCATCGAAATCAAAGAGACAAGTGAGTTCATGGAATATCACTTGCATCTTGATGCCGAGGATGTCGGCCGTGTGATCGGGAAACAGGGACGTGTCGCCAGAGCGATCCGTACAATTGTATACAGTGTCAGAACCAAAGGCACAAAACGTGTCCGCCTTGTGATCGAAGGGGCCGAATAATCCGCTCCAATTGCGGATCCGGTCTTTTCCACTCGGTGGATGCCTAACTTAATAGCGAATAGATAGAAGCGGATGATGATACAATTGTAGCACTTATCCCTTCTATTTTATTATGTACAGAAACTTTGACAGCACGATTTATGTAAGGAGAGGTGAAAAATGGAAAAATTTTATGATGTCGGAAAAGTTGTGAATACGCAAGGGCTTAAAGGTGAAGTGCGTGTCATTTCCAGCACTGACTTTGCGGATGAACGCTACAAAAAAGGGGCTACGCTCTACTTGTTCCGCGAAAACAGTGAGCCAATCACTCTGAAGGTAGCCAGCCACCGCGTGCACAAGAATTTCAATATGCTGACATTCGAGGGATATAACCGGATCGAAGAGGTCGAACCGTTCAGAGGGGGAATCCTGCGAGTTTCCGAATCGCAGTTGGAGGACCTTTCGGATCATGAGTTCTATTATCATGAGATCATCGGATTGTCCGTCGTCAGTGATGCCGGCGAAGAATTGGGTACCATCAAAGAAATTTTGCCGCTTGGGGCGAATGATGTGTGGGTTGTATCCAAACCAGGCCGAAAGGATTTATTGGTTCCGTATATCGCTTCCGTAGTGGAAAAGGTATCTTTGGAAGATAAACAGGTCACAATCCACCTTCTAGAAGGAATGATGGACTGATGAAGATAGATGTATTGACGTTGTTTCCGGCGATGTTCGAAGGCCCTTTGTCCGAGTCGATCATCGGAAAGGCGATCGAGAGCGGTCGTGTTTCGATCACTTGCACGAACTTCCGCGACTATTCCGAAAATAAACACAATTCCGTCGATGATTATCCTTTCGGCGGCGGGGCAGGCATGCTGCTGCGCGCGCAGCCGATCGTGGACGCGCTGACGGACATCGAGGTCCAGTCTCCCGAAACCAAGAAAAGGATTGTCCTTTTGGATCCATCCGGAAAAACCTTCAATCAGGAACTGGCGGAAGAGTTTGCCGAGGAAGAGCACATTGTCTTCATCTGCGGCCATTACGAGGGATTCGATGAACGCATCAAGCAACATGTGACGGATGAAGTTTCGATCGGTGATTATGTTCTGACCGGCGGCGAACTGGGCGCAATGGTCATGATTGATGCGACTGTCCGGCTGTTGCCTGCCGTATTGGGCAATGAGCAATCGAACAAGACCGATTCATTCTCGACCGGCTTGCTCGAGCATCCCCAATATACGCGTCCGCGCGATTTCCGGGGGGATGTCGTCCCTGAAGTGCTTTTCAGCGGCAACCACCAGAAAATCGCTGATTGGCAAGAAAAAGAATCTTTGCGCAAAACCTGGCTGAGACGTCCGGAAATGTTGGGAAAGATCACTTTGTCGAAAAAGCAGCAGGCCTGGTTGGCGGAGATACTGCTGGAAGAAAAGGCTGATAATTAAGCGCAAAAGTGCGCTTTAAAATTCAAACAATGTAAACGAAAAATACTTTACACGTCAAAATTATTGTGGTAGAATTCTACAGGTGAGCAGAGAGACTGCTCCATAATACGATATTCCGCTGTGCAGAATGATTGTGTATGAATGTCGGTTGGAAGGAGAAAAAAACATGAGTCAATTACCATTGATTGAAGCAATTACACAAGGACAATTACGTAGTGATATTCCTACATTCCGTCCTGGAGACACTGTTCGCGTCCACGCTCGCGTAGTCGAAGGAACAAGAGAACGTATCCAATTATTCGAGGGCGTAGTCATCAAACGTCGCGGATTCGGAATCAGCGAAACTTATACAGTACGTAAAATTTCCAACGGTATCGGTGTGGAACGTACATTCCCATTGCACACACCTCGTGTAGCTCAAATCGAAGTTGTTCGCTTCGGTAAAGTGCGTCGTGCAAAACTTTATTACTTGCGCGCATTACACGGAAAAGCTGCTCGTATCAGAGAAAAACGTCGTTAATATTCCGCATGACATATGGAAAGGTCTGGACTTCGGTTCCGGACCTTTTTTGTATATCGTGATAAGCGTAATTCTTGGGAAAAATGTGCTATACTTGTAGCACCATATATGAAAAGAGTGATAGTTTTGACGATATTAGCAGCGCTTGATCAAAAGTTCCAAGAAAAAGGCATGCCACTGAAAAGTCATCCCATCCAAAATGGTCAGTATTTGTATCAAGGGAAATTCAATCTCGATAAAGAACATTCCTTGCCGTTCGGTGTAGTCATCGCCAAAGATGAGGCCGAAAGTGATTTTCAGATCAGCTACAGAAAATTGGCTTACCTGAATAATTATGCTGATAAAGTGAACCTGTTGGAACTGATCAATGAATTGAACCAAACCAAGACTTTTTATTATACACTTTGCCTGGCGGGGGATGGCGAGATTTTCCTTCGGCTTTTGGGCCGCTCGACAACTGATGTCAAACCACTATATGAAATGCTCGTGATCGGATCGAATATCGCAAAGGTCATGACAGCAGAATTAAAAAGCAAATTTCCGTCGCTTGGGATCGAATGAGTATTCGTCTCTGAGGCGGAGACCGCAGGAGGAACTATGAAACAAAAATTAATCGCTTTAGATTTGGATGGAACCACACTCAACAATCAGTCGTTGTTGAGCGATCGGACCAAAAATGTGCTGGCAAGGTTGCAAAAGGATAACCATCTGGTTATGATCGCAACTGGCCGCCCCTACAGAAACAGCAAAGAATTTTATGAGACACTCAAGATGACCACGCCGTTGGTGAACTTCAACGGTGCCTTATGCCATAATCCCACTGACAGCAATTGGAGTAACTATTACCACAAGACACTCGACAAAGATTTTGCGATGGATCTGATCGAACAACGTGAAGAAATGGGAATCGATTTTATCTGCGTGGAAGGCAAGAACAAGCTTTTCGCATCCACTGCAACGCTGCCATCAAACGAATATTTCCCGAAAAATTTGCTGGCGACGCAAATCACTTCGAAGGATACGCTGTCGGAAAATCCTACTTCCATGAATGTGTTTTCGGACGAACGGAATTTGGAAGCCATCCGTGACCGGATTTTGGCGCGTTATGGGAATTCTATCGAAATCCGAACGTGGGGTGGCACGATGCCCTGTCTTGAAATCGTCTCCGCCGGCGTCCAAAAAGCGCTTGGTGTTGAAGTGGTCGCGAATAACTACGGCATCAAGCGGGAAGATATTCTTGCCTTCGGTGACGAGGACAATGATATGGAAATGATCCGCTATGCTGGTCACGGTGTCGTCATGCAGAATGGGATCACGGCATTAAAGAAGATTGCCGACGATGTAACGACGCATACGAATCATGACGACGGCTTGGCAATCTATCTGGAAAAATATTTTTGCCTATAACAGCCGATCAGAGCTGAAAAAGAGGGATCGAATTGATCGTAATCGAAAGAAAAATCATTCATAATATACCGATACTGGAAATCGTTGAAGAAGCTAAGAAAAATGAGGCCATTCCGCTCGCATTCTTTTATCATGGCATCACGAACCAAAAAGAGCGAGGTCTGGAGCCCGGCTATGCATTAGCCAGCAACGGTATGCGGGTGGTCATTCCCGATGCCTATCGACATGGTGAACGCAAAGATGAAGCCTATGCTGGCGAACCGGCGGCAGAATTCTGGTCGGTAGTCCTGCAGAACATCAAAGAACTTCCTGATATTGTAGCGGTCTACGTTGAAGCGGGGTTGGCAAAAAAAGACAATGTTTCGGTCACGGGCCTTTCAATGGGAGGCATCACGACCTGCATCGCCTTGACGCAATACCCTTGGATCCATTCGGCAGCCTGTCTGATGGGCAGCCCGGATCCGATTGGTTTGTCCCATTGGGCATTGAAGTCCCGCTGGGTGGAAGGCCTACCGCCGATTGATGATGAGAAAGTCAATGCCTTGATGGCGCCATTTGAAAGCCTGAGCCTCAAAGAACATCCGGAATCGCTCGTGGACACGCCGTTTTATATCTGGCATGGCACAGCCGACGAAAGTGTTCCATACCAACAGATGGCTCAGTTCGTCAGCTCGATCAGCGGGGAAGCTTTTGCGGATAACATTTGCTTCCGGTCAACAGAGGGCGCCGGGCATAAGGTTCCTTACGCTATTTTTGAGGAAATGGCTGCATTTTTGAGGAACGTATATTAGCATTGAATTTCTATGTACAAACTGTTATCATCAAATTAATCCAGAAAGGTTAGAGGTGCATGCAATGACTGAAGAGATAAATCCCCAATTTTCGCAAGAAGAATTGGAAAGCATAAAAGAACGCGTCTTGGCGGCGCTTGAGCAAGTGATAGATCCGGAATTAGGGATAGATATCGTCAATTTAGGTTTGATCTATGAAGTGGAATTGGAACAGGATGGCTTCTGCCTGATCAAAATGACGCTCACAACAATGGGCTGCCCATTGGCGGATGTCATCACCGATGAAATCCATCGTGCGTTGAAAGGCGTTCCTGAAGTAACCGAAACACAAGTGAAATTGGTATGGTATCCTGCCTGGACGACAGACAGAATGTCCCGATATGCACGCATCGCGTTAGGAATCCGTTGATGAGAAGAGCAACAAGGAAATCACCTTTGTTGCTCTTTTTTTTTCGCGTTATCATTTGACCAATTCTGACCATCGTCGTATACTTGTCCTATAAAGCATGAAAGCAGTAGAATTTCGAGGAGGTCCTAGCATGGAAATGGAAAAAATGACGACAGCCCTGCAGCAGGCAATCGCAGAAGCGCAACGTATCGCAATGGTGCGCAAGCACCAGACCATCGATGTCGCCCATCTGTGGAAAATATTCCTGCAGCCGGATAGTTTTGCGCGCAATTTTTATATCGATTCAGGGGTGGCGGTCGATGCATTTGAATCGGCCGTTGACAAGGAACTGGATAAATCAGTGGTGATTGAAGGCACTTCCGTCCAGTATGGGCAAACATTCAGCCAAAATCTGTATAATCTCTTTCTGGAAGCAGACCGCAAACGGTCGGAGCTGAAGGATGATTTCATTTCCACGGATACGGTGCTTTTGAGCTTGATGACGCTGAAAAATCATCCTTTGACCAAATTCCTGGGAAATCAAGGTCTGACGGAAAAAATGATCGCGGAAAAAATCAAGGATATGAGAGGGGGAGAACGAGTGACTTCGCAAAATCAGGAAGATCAATATGAAGCGTTGGAAAAGTACGGCGTAGACCTTGTGCAGGCAGTACGTAGCGGAAAACAAGATCCGGTCATCGGCAGGGACGAAGAAATCAGGGATGTCATCCGCATTTTGTCGCGCAAAACAAAAAATAACCCGATTCTGATCGGTGAACCGGGCGTCGGCAAGACCGCCATCGTGGAAGGGTTGGCCCAGCGGATTGTGAAAAAAGACGTGCCGGACAACCTGAAGGACAAAACAATCTTTTCATTGGATATGGGCTCGTTGATTGCGGGAGCCAAATACCGCGGAGAATTCGAGGAACGTCTGAAAGCAGTATTGAAAGAAGTGAAGAAAAGCGACGGCCGCATCATCCTGTTCATTGATGAGATCCATACGATCGTCGGGGCTGGGAAAACCGAGGGGAGCATGGATGCCGGCAATCTGCTGAAACCTATGCTGGCCAGAGGCGAATTGCACTGCATCGGAGCGACCACGCTGGATGAATACCGCCAAAATCTGGAGAAGGACAAGGCCCTGGAACGGAGATTCCAGAAGGTATTGGTAAAAGAACCGACAGTTGCCGACACAATCAGTATCTTGAGGGGGTTGAAGGAACGGTATGAAATCCACCACAGCGTCAACATCCATGACAATGCCCTCGTTGCGGCCGCGACCTTATCCGATCGCTACATCACTGACCGGTTTCTGCCGGATAAGGCAATCGACCTTGTCGATGAGGCATGCGCAAACATAAAAGTGGAAATGAATTCGATGCCCACCGAGTTGGATCAAGTGAGCCGCAAACTGATGCAACTCGAGATCGAAGAGGCAGCCCTGAAGAAGGAATCCGACGATCAGAGCAAGAAAAGATTGGCGACTCTGCAAGTCGAGTTGGCCGATCTGCGCGAAGAATCAAATGAATTGCGCATGAAATGGGGCAACGAAAAGGAAGAGGTCGAAAAGCTGCGTGCCAAACGGGAGGATCTGGAGGACGCGCGCAGACAGTTGGAGGATGCGGAAGCCGACTATGACCTGGAACGGGCGGCAGTTTTGCGCCACGGCAGCATCCCGCAGATGGAAAAGGAATTGGCGGCTCTCGAAAAGGAGAATGCGGCCCGGAGAGGTAAAGAAGGCAACCTTGTCCAGGAATCGGTCACCGAGAACGAAATCGCAACAGTGGTGGGACGGATGACCGGCATCCCGGTGACGAAGCTGGTTGAAGGTGAAAGGGACAAACTCCTGAAATTGGAGGAAACGTTGCATAAGCGGGTCATCGGCCAAGAGGAAGCAGTGGAGAGCGTCACGAATGCCGTTCTGCGCTCGCGTGCCGGCCTGCAGTCGCCTAACCGTCCGATTGGGTCTTTCCTGTTCCTGGGGCCTACTGGGGTCGGGAAAACGGAATTGGCGAAAGCCTTGGCGGAAAACCTGTTCGACTCAGATGAACATATGGTCCGACTCGATATGAGCGAATACATGGAAAAATTTTCGGTTTCCCGGCTCATCGGGGCCCCCCCTGGCTATGTCGGTTACGAAGAAGGCGGCCAGTTGACGGAAGCGGTCCGCCGAAGCCCTTATACGATCATTCTCTTGGATGAAATCGAGAAGGCGCACCCGGATGTCTTCAACATTCTGTTGCAAGTATTGGATGATGGCCGTCTGACCGATTCGAAAGGGCGCGTGGTCGATTTCAAAAACACTGTTTTGATCATGACCAGCAACATCGGGTCTCAGCTCCTGCTGGAAGGTGTCCAATCCGATGGAACCATCCCGGAAGAGGTGGCCAATGAGGTCATGAAGCTATTAAAAGGGTCGTTCAAGCCTGAATTTTTGAACAGGATCGATGATACCATCCTCTTTACGCCATTAGGCAAAGCGGATGTCAAAAAGATCATCGTCAAAATGGTCAAGGAATTATCCAATCGGCTGGCGGACAAACAGATCCAGCTCGCCGTTTCTGATGAGGTTGCAGCCTGGATAGCGGATAATGCTTACGATCCGATTTACGGCGCTCGGCCGCTCAGAAGATTCATCTCAGCTGAGATCGAGAATCCATTGGCGCGCGCCATCATAAAGGGCGATATCCATGAAAATCAGGCGGTGACGGTGACGATGGTGGAGGATCAGGTTGGGTTCCAGACGGTCGACCTTGATGAATTTCAACAATAATTTGACAAGTCGGTATACAGAGAGGAAGTCCTGAAAGGGATTTCCTTTTGTTATTTTTATATTTGCGGTAAAATGATAATATAAATTTTCTTATTTTTATCTTCAAGAGCATGGCCGTTTGTTGTTTTTAATCGGAACAAAGCCGAAGGAGGCGTTCATTTTGCTGTTTTTGGTGATCGGGTTTCTGTGTCTGGTTTTTATGCTGTTCACTTCGAGATATTATGTGTTCGGAGCTGCGGCCATCCTGAGTTTTTTGTTGTATTTTATGTATTTCGGGAGCGGGAACTGGCTGACCTTGCTGCTTTTCCTGTTCGGGATCATGTTGTTGGTGGTCGAATTGTTCATACCCGATTTCGGGCTGGTGGGGATCGCGGGTTTCCTGATGGTCGCGGCCGGCTTGTTTTTGAACAATGAGCGTATTTTGGAAAGTGTGCTGGATGTCAGCTTGGCGATCATCATTTCCGGTGTGGCGACGTCGGTGCTGTTGAAAAAAGGCTATAAATTCCTGCCGGACCGCAGCAAATTGATTTTGGATACTTCCCTGAATCGGGAGCGCGGGTATTCGTCCAGCAAAGACTATTCCGAATTCTTGGGAATGATCGGCACAGCCACGACGACGCTGCGGCCGGCCGGCAAAGTCGCTATCGGAGGTGTGGTGCTCGACGTAGTAAGTGACGGGAAGATCATATTTGAAGGAAAACAGATTCAGGTTATCCAGGTTGAAGGGGTCAAAATTACAGTCAAGGAGTTGGATGGAGAATGACAGAAGGATTGATAGGACTCATCTTTATTGCATTGTTTGTCGTACTGTTTTTATCTTTGTTTTTCCGATTTGTGCCGGTTGGTCTATGGATCACGGCTTACTTTTCGGGAGTGAAAGTCAAAATTTCAAATCTGGTCGGCATGCGCTTGCGCCGGGTGGTTCCGTCCATGATTGTGCAACCGATGATAAAAGCCACAAAAGCGGGACTGATAATTGATATAAATGAATTGGAGGCACATCATCTTGCTGGCGGAGATGTCAATATGGTCATCGATGCGCTGATTGCGGCGCAGCGTGCCGATATTGATTTAGGTTTTGAAAAAGCGGCTGCCATCGATTTGGCTGGCCGTAATGTATTGGAAGCAGTGAAAATGAGCGTTAACCCAAAAGTCATCGAAACGCCGATCATCGCGGGTGTCGCTATGAACGGGATTGAAGTAAAAGCCAAAGCAAAAGTAACGGTACGTGCCAACATTGAGCGATTGGTCGGTGGTGCTGGCGAAGAAACGATCATCGCCCGTGTCGGCGAAGGTATTGTCACAACCGTCGGGTCTGCTAAGATGCACACTTCCGTCTTGGAAAATCCGGACTCCATTTCCCAAACGATCCTGAAAAAAGGACTGGATTCGGGTACTGCCTTTGAGATATTGTCCATCGATATCGCCGATGTTGACGTCGGCCGTAACGTGGGCGCAAAACTGCAGGCGGAACAAGCGGAGGCAGACAAGCGCGTGGCCCAAGCGAAAGCGGAAGAACGCCGTGCTTTCGCGGTCGCTGAAGAACAGGAAATGATCGCTGAAGTGCAAAGGATGCGGGCGAAAGTGGTCGAAGCCGAAGCGGAGGTGCCTTTGGCGTTGGCTGAAGCACTGCGCAACGGTAACATAGGTGTGATGGATTATTATAAAATGAAAAATATCATAGCGGATACTGAAATGAGGAGCAGCATTTCAGAGTTTCCGGCAGATAGAAGCGAACCGGAATGAATAGCCTAGCCTTTCTTTTACCGATCCTGTTGCCGATCCTTTTCCTGGTGTTCTTTCTCTCTGTGCTCATCTCGATAGTCAAAAGGATAAACCGGCTAGCGGAGAACGCCAGACTTCGAGCGGGCACATCCCAAGCGGCTGCCCTGCAGCAGACAGTTCGCCAGTCGTTGGATGGTGCCGGAAATGAGAATGCGAAACGACTGATCAAAAAACTGGCTACATTGAAGCCTGAACAGCTCTATGGCTTTTTCCAGGAGCGTCTGCCCGAAAAATATCTGCGGGAAGTCAGCCGGATCTTGAACAACAGAAATTGGCGGAGGGAAATCCTGATTTTCGTTAACCGCGAAAATTTATGGCAGTCACTGTTGCAAGCGAATGCGCCAAAAACAGGCAGCGACCAAAATGACACAGAACCTGCGGATGAAACCGTTGAGGCACCAGTGTTTACGGACTATAATATGGATCCTGAAGTGGGGTTGGCCGATGACTTCACCGTGTTTTCTGAAGACAAGAAGGAATTGAAAACCGCCAAGAGAATGGAGAAATCCACCATTCAGAACAAGAAAAAACATTCCGGCAATCAAAAAGCATTGATGCGAGCCGTCATTGCCAAAGAAATACTCGATAGGCCGGACTTTGACCGCAAATAGGAAATTGAAGGAGACAGATGGATGGCAAGAGAGATTGGATTGAACACTTTAGCGTACATGCATAGAACTGCGGACAATAAAGTGGAACAAAAAGAAATATTGCAGGAAATCAAGGAAATGGGTTTCCCGATTGTGGAAGTCAGAAGAGAGTACATCCTGTCCGGCAAAACGGAAATGAAGGAAATAGCTCAGCGAGCCTCGGAGTCTGGCTTGAAGGTGTTCTATTCCGTCCCGGCGGAACTGTTCACAGCAGGCGTGTTGAATGCACAAATGGGCCACTATTTTGAGGAAGCCTCGCTATTGGGCGCAGTCCAGCTGAAAGTGACATTAGGGGAATTCCGAGGATTCACAGCCAAACTGGCTGAAGAAGTACGGCAATTGTTGACTGCCTATCCCATCCGTTTGACGATCGAAAATGACCAGAGCGCAGAGAAGGGCAGCCCGGCTGTCCTGATGGGTTTCATTGCTGAAGCCCGTAAAGCCTCATTGGACATCGGACTGACTTTTGACACGGGCAATTTCATTTACATCGACAGCGATCCTTTCGTTGCAGCTAAGGAAATGCGCGATGCCGTAACCTACATCCATATCAAAAACGTTGCCGTTACGGAGAACGGAATTACTTTATCCGGCCTGGAATCCGGGTTGGTGGATATGCGCCGTCTTTTGTCGTTGTTCCCTGACTCAGTGCCGGCCAGCATCGAATATCCATGCGGAGTCGGCGACGAAGCGACAAAAACCATCAGCGCCGATTACAAAAAGATCCGATCCTGGTGATCGGTCCTTTGCCGATATCATTACGAATCAGGAATGCAATCCTTATCATCGGGATTGCATTTTTTAGTAGCGAATACAAGAAAATAGTGTGCGACTATGGTATACTGATTGCCGGATATCTATAAGAAAGAAGTGAATACATTGACTGAACCAGCGATTCGTTATCGCCTTATCAAAAAAGAAAAACATACTGGTGCCCGTTTGGGAGAAATCATCACCCCTCACGGCACTTTTCAGACACCCATGTTCATGCCGGTAGGTACTTTGGCCACCGTGAAGACCATGGCTCCTGAAGAATTGAAGGAAATGGGCTCCCAGATCATCCTGAGCAACACGTATCACCTGTGGCTTAGACCGGGCTCCGATTTGGTTGAAGAGGCAGGAGGCCTGCATAAATTCATGAATTGGGACAGAGGGATTTTGACCGATTCAGGCGGCTTCCAGGTCTTCTCGTTAAGCCAGAACAGACAGATCACCGAGGCTGGCGTACATTTCCGGAATCATCTGAACGGTTCAAAAATGTTCCTGTCACCGGAAAAAGCGATCCATATCGAAAATCAACTGGGTGCCGACATCATCATGAGTTTTGATGAATGCCCTCCTTACAGCGAAAGCTATGATTACATCAAAGCATCGGTCGAAAGAACGACCAGATGGGCAGAGCGTGGCCTTGAAGCCCACAAAAAGCCTAATCAACAAGGCTTGTTCGGCATCATCCAAGGAGCAGGCTACAAAGATTTAAGGCTGCAGAGCGCCAAAGAATTGATTTCCTTGGATTTTCCAGGCTATTCGATTGGTGGACTTTCGGTCGGTGAAACGAAAGAAGAGATGAATGGTGTGCTTGATTATCTGACGCCAGTCATGCCTGAGAACAAACCAAGGTATCTGATGGGCGTAGGGGCGCCGGATTCCTTGATCGACGGAGTCATCCGCGGAATCGATATGTTCGACTGCGTCTTGCCTACCCGTATAGCGCGGAACGGCACTTGTATGACAAGCAGCGGTCGTTTGGTCATCAAAAATGCGAAATATGAACGGGATTTCCGTCCATTGGATGAAAAATGCGATTGCTACACATGCAAAAATTATACACGTGCTTACATTCGTCATTTAATCAAAGCTGATGAAACATTTGGCTTGCGCTTGACTTCGTATCATAATCTCCATTTCTTGATAAACCTGATGAAAAATGTGCGCCAAGCCATCATGGATGACAATCTGTTGGAATTCAGGGAAGCATTCGTGGAAGAGTATGGCTTCAATGTTGAAAATCCGAAGAAGTTTTAGGTTTTGGGTAGTAGTCTATCTTAAAGTTTGGTAAAGTGGATGATAGATAAAAATAATACACAGATGGAGGAAAATGTATGGATACAGTAATCATGATTGCCTTTTATGGGGTGTTGTTCGGCGTAATGTATTTCATCCTGATCAGACCACAAAAGAAACAAGCGAAAAAAACGCAAGATATGCTGAGTCAAATCAAGCCAGGGGATAAAGTAGTCACCATCGGCGGCCTGCACGGAATTGTCGAAGAAGTCAATTCCGTTGATAACACAGTCGTATTGGATTGCGAAGGGATCTTCCTGACTTTTGAAAAACGCTCTATTTCACGTATTTCAAAGGTTGCCACAATCACAACTGATGATGCGATTGTCGAAGATTATTCGGCAACCGAATCAGAGCAAGAACAAGAGGACAAAAGCGAAGAGTAAAGCGATTTGATTCATCGGAAAGGAGGGACGGCGATTGCCGAATATATCAGAGAAGCAATATGATCAATTGGAGCCTTGGTTCAAACTAAAAGCAACTGAGTTCAATCAATTGGGCTACGAGAACATCCAAGTCGACGATATTTACCGCTATTTCAAGGAATTTTCTTGGAAACATACTGTCCCTCCGCATTATTACCAACAGATCCGGGATATCATGAAGACGACGGTAAACCACTATTTCGACTTTGTTGCTTTGGAAGCGCAAGTCTATAAGGTTTCTTCGTTGGATGAAATAAATTTTGATGATTTCCTATGAATCGTTACACGCAAAAAGCACAATACTTCAGAGTATTGTGCTTTTTTT
>NZ_JBAWAZ010000076.1:0-11568 GCF_049589555.1 Trichococcus sp. | reverse complement strand
CGGGTTCAAATCCCGTCGGAGCCGTTTTTTAAATTTTTATTTTGGTCTGATAGCTCAGTTGGTAGAGCACTTGATTGAAGCTCAAGGTGTCGGCGGTTCGAATCCGTCTCGGACCATTTTTTATATGTTGGAGGGATAGCGAAGTGGCTAAACGCGGCGGACTGTAAATCCGCTCTTTCGGGTTCGGCAGTTCGAATCTGCCTCCCTCCATTTTTTTTGGATTAAATTTCAAATTTGTTCCATAGGGGTATAGTTTAAAGGTAGAACTACGGTCTCCAAAACCGTCAGTGTGGGTTCAAGTCCTACTACCCCTGTTTTTTAAATTAATATCATGGCGATCGTGGCGAAGTGGTTAACGCACCGGTTTGTGGATCCGGCACTCGTGGGTTCAATTCCCATCGGTCGCCCTCTTTATTGGGCTATCGCCAAGCGGTAAGGCAACAGACTTTGACTCTGTCATTCGTTGGTTCGAATCCAGCTAGCCCAGTTTTTTCAAATAGCAACATCTCGGCGGTATAGCCAAGTGGTAAGGCACAGGTCTGCAAAACCTCTATCACCGGTTCAAATCCGGTTACCGCCTTTCCAGAAGTAAGATGGAAAATTGCATTCTTCATATCATGCCGGCGTGGCGGAATTGGCAGACGCGCTGGACTCAAAATCCAGTGCCCGCAAGGGCGTGCCGGTTCGACCCCGGCCGCCGGTATCAGACAAATAAGCTTGCGACGATGATTTCATCGTTGCAAGCTTATTTTTTTTTGCATCTATTATCGAGAACACAATTTATCATTTTCCGCCAGAAGACTCCCACCCCAAGGAATGAGGGCACTGCTCAATGAGTAGGTGGGAGATGAATGACGGTAGGCGTTAGCTTACATTTTTTTCTAGGATACTCTTTGCTTGCTGCGCACCTCCCCGTTTGATAAAGAACGTTTGTTCGTGTATCATATGCTATAGAAGGAGGTGAGAACCAATGCTCGTCAACAAAGCATTCAAATTTCGGATCTACCCCACCAAAGAGCAGCAAATCCTGATTACGAAGACCATCGGCTGCTCCCGTTTTGTATTTAACCATTTCCTGTCCGAATGGAACAAAATCTATAAGGATACGGGGAAGGGACTGAGCTACGGCACCTGTTCCGCCGGGCTGCCTGCGTTGAAAAAGGATCCATCAACCGCCTGGTTGAAGGAGGTGGATAGCGTCGCCTTGCAATCAGCCGTGCGGAACCTGAGCGATGCCTATGACCGGTTTTTCAAAAAACAGAACGATGTTCCGCGGTTCAAGAGTAAACGGAATCCGGTCCAGTCCTACACGACCAGACAGACCAACGGGAACATCGCCGTTTTGGGGAACAGGTTGAAGCTGCCTAAGTTGGGGTTGGTCAGGTTCGCGAAGTCCAAAGAAGTGGACGGCAGAATTATGAGCGCCACTGTTCGCCGGAACCCTTCAGGCAACTACTATGTTTCCCTTTTGGTCGATACTGAGGTCCAGCTATTGCCGAAAACGGGTTCCGCTTGCGGGGTCGATGTAGGCTTGAAGGATTTTGCCGTCGTTTCCGATGAGACTGTCTACGGAAACCCAAGGTTTTTCCGCAAACTGGAGCGGAAACTGACTAAAGAACAGAGAATCCTTTCCAAGCGTATGGAACAGGCCAAAAAGGATGGACGCAAGCTTTCCGAATCGAAAAACTATCAGAAGCAGCGTGTCAAAGTCGCCAAAATCCATGAACGAATCAGTAACGCCAGAACCGATTACCTGCAAAAGATTTCGGCCGAAATCGTCAAAAACCACGACGTCATCGGTATCGAAGACCTGCAGGTGTCCGGCATGCTGAAGAACAAAAAGCTTTCCAAAGGAGTAGCGGAAGCGTCATGGGCGCAGTTTCGGACGATGCTGGAATACAAAGCGAAATGGTACGGCAAGCAAGTCGTCGCCGTTGCCCGGAACTTCCCTTCCAGCCAACTCTGTTCATGCTGCGGCTACCAAAACAAAGACGTGAAGAATCTCGCCGTCCGAGAATGGGATTGCCCGCAATGCAGTGCCCACCATGACCGGGATCTGAACGCAAGCATCAATCTGAGAAACGAAGCCATGAGGCTTCTAACCGCAGGAAGCTGCGGGGATAGCCTACTAAGATAACCGGGGGATACTCCGGTGTTCGTAGGAATCTCCCACCTCTAAGAGACAGCGTAGGTGGGGGTAGTTCAATCCTTCAGATCCATTTGCCGAATACGGCGGGATTCTTCCAGTTTTATCGAATTCTTTAGTTTGTAGGTGTAATTTTTTATGTAGTCTTTCGAGAAAAAGCAAGCATAGAGCACGTTTAGAATGAACAATATCGACTCTTCAGTAGAAAAATTGCTGATCTTTTTGTAGAGTCCCTCCCTGTAGGAAGTGCTCAGAACGGTATCTATCTCCTGTCTCATATTTTTTTGGCACCAACCGCATACATTTGTTGTATACTGTATGCGAGAAGAGGTGATACCGTCATGAATATCTCTGAAGCTGCAAAAATTTCCGGGCTCACAGCTGCAACACTGCGTTATTATGAAAGCGAAGGGCTGATTCCTCCCGTAACCCGAAAAAATGGTGGGGTGCGGGATTACCAAAAAGACGATCTTGGTTGGATCGATTTCATCAAATGCATGCGCAGTGCCGGGATGTCGGTCGAGTCGCTGATTGAATATACGACCTTGTTCAGAAATGGGGAGCAGTCCGATGAAGCGCGCAAAAATATTTTGATCAGGGAAAGAGATCAACTGATTGCCAAACAGAAGGAAATCAGTGAAACGATCGAGAGGCTGAACGGAAAAATCAAAAGCTTCGAAGGCACGCTGCGGGCTTCCGAAGATAGTCTCCCGCATTAAAGATATCTACAGTTTTCATAGTTGGAAAAAAAACCAATACAACAGCATGAAGCCCGTTATGATTCACAAAAGAAATTGCCATCAGGCTTGACTTAACGCTAAGGTTAAGTGTTAAAGTCAAACTATCAAAGAATCAGAGGAGGAACATAATATGAAATCATTGGAAGAAAAAGTAGTCATTATCATGGGTGCTTCAAGCGGAATCGGTGAAGCGACCGCACGGCTATTGGCTGAAAAAGGGGCAAAACTGGTGATTGCGGCACGTCGCGAAGATCGCCTAGTTGAAATCAAAGATTCATTGCCGGACGCAGAACTTGTTTACAAGGCAGCGGATGTATCCAATTATGAGGATGTAAAAAAAGTGGTCGATTTGGCTGTCGAAACCTACGGGCATGTCGATGTGCTGTTCAACAATGCCGGGGTTATGCCTACCGCGCCATTGGTTGAAGGTCGCCGTGACGAGTGGCAACAAATGTTGGATATCAATATCATGGGTGTGTTGAATGGCATTTCAGCAGTTCTCCCACTGATGGCAGAGCAAAAATTTGGTCACATCATTTCGACCGATTCGGTAGCAGGGCACGTTGTCTATCCTGATTCAGCGGTATACTGCGGCACAAAATTTGCTGTGCGCGCCATCATGGAAGGATTGCGTCAAGAACAACGCAAGAATAATATCAAATCGACCATCATTTCCCCGGGGGCTGTGCTAACAGAATTGTACAAAACGATCAGCGACAGCAAGATTGCCGAGGAAGTGCACAAGGCACAAGTAGACCGGGGCTTGAGGTCGGAAGATATCGCTATGGCAGTAGTATTTGCGATCGACACGCCAGATCGCATGTCCGTCAGTGAAATGATTGTCCGCCCGACAACACAATCGATATAACATATATCCATTGAGGCGGTGAACGCGGTAGCGCAAAAAAAATTGCTGACTGGTGCTGCTTGCGGACCAGCCCAACTAAAAAAATCCCTTCCGACGTCAGCTGCACAACGTCGGAAGGGATTTTTTTGATGTAGTGATGAAATTATCGGGATCGGGTAATGCTGTAAAATGGTTTAAGCCAGAGCTGCCAGCATATCCTTTACAATCAATTCAGGTGTCAGATGGAACTGCTCATAAAGCGTTTCGAGCGGAATATTGTCCGTAAATTCTTTTTTCGCGCCGAAGTTCAAAACTTTGACAGCAGAAGCACCATAGAAGGAAGCAATCTGCTCACCGAAGCCGCCAGCCAATGAACCGTCCTCGAGCGTGACGACCAAGTCATGGGTCGCTTCCAGTTCTTTCAGTGTATCTGCATCGACCTCGGTGATGGAGCGCGGATTGATCAGAGTGATGTCCTCACCGGTTTCAACCTTCATTTGCTCAGCGACTCGTTCGCCAAGAGAAAGGAAAGAACTGAGCGCCAAGACCGCTATTTTCTTGCCTTTGCGGATTATTTCATAAGTTGGCGATTGGAAGTCAGCCAGTGTATTTTCTCTGGAGACGACCGGTCCGTTCGGCAATCTGATGGCAATCGGCCCTTTTTCCTGTTGCAGCGCCCAATCCAGCATCGCAAGCAGTTCTTCCTTGCTTGTCGGCGCAAGATAGTTGAAATTAGGGATGCTCTTGATCAACGGAATGTCGAACAGACCCAGATGCGTCACTGCGCCGCTTGAGATGGATCCGCCGCTGATGATCAGTACAGCCGGCAATTCGTTGATGCCCAGATCATGCGACAATTGGTCATAGGCTCTCTGCAGGAAGGTGCTCGAGTGGAAGACAACCGGTTTGACGCCTTGCGAAGCCAGTCCGGCTGCAAACGTAATCGAGTGGCCTTCGGCGATGCCGACATCGAAATAATGCTCCGGATGTGCGGCTTGGAAGGCATTCAGGCCGAACATGCCAGGGATGGCTGCATTGATGGCAGCCAGTTTCATTTCATCCTCATCGACCTTTTTGATCAGATGATCCATGATGATGGAATTGTACGATTCCCCTGCAGACTTTCTCAAGCTTTCGCCTGTTTCCAGGTTGAAAGGTGAACGCCAATGGTAGTTCGTTTTTTCCTGAGTGGCTTTTTCGTAGCCGTGGCCTTTTTCGGTGTGGACATGGAGCACGATCGGATGATCGATGTCTTTGATAGACTGGAAGGTTTCGATCAATTTTGCCAAATCATTTCCTTCCTCGAGGTAGCGGTAATCAAAGCCCAGTGCTCTGAACGGATTGTTGGCTGCTTCCCCATTTGTCGCGCGCAGCTCGGCCAACGAACGGTAGAGGCCGCCGGAATTCTCATCGATTGACATTTCATTGTCGTTGACGATGATAATAAGATTGGACCCCAATTCTGCCGCGTTGTTCAGGCCTTCGAAGGCGAGCCCGCCGCTCAGGGAACCGTCACCGATCAAGGCAACGACATTTCCCGTTTCCTTCTTCAGGTCCCGCGCTTTCGCCATGCCGACAGCGAGACTGATGGACGTGGAAGTATGCCCCACAGTGAAGAAGTCATGTTCGCTTTCATGCTGGGAAGTGTAGCCTGTGACGGAATCGAAGTTCTCTTTGTCGACGAAGCCGTGTTTGCGGCCTGTCAGAATTTTGTGAGGGTAGGACTGATGGGAAACATCCCAGACAATCTTGTCCTTTGGCGAATCGAAAACATGATGAAAAGCGATCGTCAATTCGGCAACACCCAAGTTGGGTCCGACGTGGCCGCTGACCTGGCTGACTTTGTTCAATACAAGAGACCTGATTTCTCCAGCCAATTGTTCCATCTCAATGAGGTTCAGTGTCTTCACGTCTGCGGGACTGTTCACTTTGTCTATGATTGTTGTTTGTAGTGTATGCAAATCAAAATCGCTCCTTTTGGTTGTGTGTGCAGTTCTCAAGAATGTTCCTGCTCGTAGTGTTCTATTTTCTTGTTCAGTATTTCCAGTGTTTTTCCTAGTTCGTTGTAACGTTCTTCCATTTTTTTCTGTTCTTCGATGAGGATTTCCTTCCTGGCAACGACGGTTTCCGTTCCCTTGTCGAATAGGGCTGTGTATTCGATCAGCGATTCGATCGACAGACCGGCATTGCGCATGCATTTGATGAAATTGATCCACCCGAGATCGGATTCTTCATATAATCGGACGCCACCGTTGCCTCGTTTTACCGGCGGGATCAAGCCGATCCGTTCGTAATATCGCAAGGTCACCGCGGTCAGCCCTGATTTTTCTGCTGCTTCTGAAATATTCATGTTTATCACCTCTGCTTGGCATAATTTGTTTTATAGGCAAAGCTTACAACTTAAAGTTAAGGTTAAGTCAAGCGAAATTTTCAAATGGATAAAATTTCCTATTTCCTGTTGACTTAAAGTCAAGGTTAAGTGGTAGAGTTGAGTCAGTTAAACGAATGAAAAAAAGGGGGCAATTATGATGAGTTTCAAAAAGGATTTTCTTTGGGGCGGTGCGACTGCCGCAAATCAGTGTGAAGGAGCTTTCGATTCAGATGGGAAAGGGCCGTCCGTTGCGGATGCGATGCCGGGCGGGAAGCAACGTTTCGCCATTTTGAATTCGCAGGAATTCGACTGGACGATCGACAAGGAAAAATATGGTTATCCGAACCATGTCGGAATCGATCACTACCATCGTTTCAAGGAAGATATAGCCTTATTCGCTGAAATGGGCTTCAAAGCCTACCGCTTTTCAATCGCTTGGAGCCGGATTTTCCCGTTAGGCGATGAGGAGACGCCGAATGAAAAAGGCTTGGAATTCTACGGAGAACTGATCGATGAGTGCTTGAAATTCGGGATCGAACCAGTCATTACTCTATCCCACTACGAAATGCCGCTATATCTGGCGAAGGAATACGGTGGCTGGAAAAACCGTAAGATTGTTGGCTTCTTCGAACGTTACGCTAAAGTCGTTCTTGAAAGTTTTGCATCAAAAGTTAAATATTGGATGACATTCAATGAAATCAATTCGGCTTTGGAATTTCCGACATTGTCGCAAGGGTTGATCCCGAGCACGGGTTCGGATGACTTCACGAACCGTTTTCAGGCTTGGCACCATCAATTCGTCGCAAGCGCTCTTGCTGTGAAAATCGGCCATGAGCTGCGCGAAGACATCCAAATCGGCTGCATGCAGATCTATGCGCCATTCTATCCATTGAATGCGCATCCGCAAAACCAGTTTTCTTCGCAATTCAAAGAGAGGGCTTTCGACTATTTCACAAGCGATGTGCAAGTAAGGGGGGCTTATCCGACTTACACGAACCGTCTGCTGCAGGAATATGATGCCAAAGCGCCGGTCATGGAGGAAGGCGATCTGGACCTGATCAAAAATTATACGGTTGATTACATCGGTTTCAGTTACTACATGAGTATGGCGACTGATGAAGTCGGAGAGCAGGGCGAAAGTGATGCGGCCTCAGGCAACCTGATGAACGGCGTCAGAAATCCGTTCCTGAAGGCGAGCGAATGGGGCTGGCAGATCGATCCGATGGGCTTGCGCGTTTCCATGAATGATCTTTGGGATCGTTATCAAGTGCCGTTGTTCATCGTCGAAAACGGTCTTGGTGCAAAGGACGTCAAAGAAGCGGACGGTTCCGTAAAGGATGATTACCGCATCGATTATCTGAAGGAACACATCAAGGCGATGCATGAAGCCGTTCTGGATGGGGTGGACCTGATCGGCTACACACCTTGGGGCTGCATCGACCTTGTGTCCGCATCCACCGGCGAGATGAGCAAGCGCTACGGATTCATCTATGTCGACCTGGATGACGAAGGCAACGGTACTTTGGAACGCTCAAGGAAAAAATCCTTCGACTGGTACAAAGAAGTGATTGCCACAAACGGCGAGAACATATTGGCGGATTAAGTTTGGAAAACTGATTCGACTCTAGGAGCGTGACGCAAACTGGTCCTCAGCTCCGGTGAGGGGGCGCTCCCCGGAGTACGAAGGTAACTTTCGGCCGCAACTCCGGCGAGGGTCTCCTCATCGGAGATGGCAACTCAGAATATTAGCTGAACTTCGGCGAAGCCGCTGTTCACCGGAGCTGGCGCAACAGAAGCGTCAGCGGTGCTGTACGCACCCAGAAAAGAAAAAAAGAAAACACGCACAGCCTATACCGGTGTGCGTGTTTTGGCATTCATAGAGTTTTTAAGCGGTTTGGGTTTCCAGAGCGGCCGATTCTTCCTCGACCTCGAAGTCTTCCTTCCGTAAGTGTTTCCGTTTGATCGCGTAGAAAAGGATGATCAGCAGATTGAAGGCAATCAGGATCGCCAACAGGATGAACAGATCCGTGGAAATGCTGCCGCCGAGTCCGAACAGCTGACGATAGGCATCGATTGAATAAGTCATCGGCAGATAAGGATGGATCGCCTCAAAGAATGGATTCGATAATTGGATCGGGTAAGTGCCGCCGGATCCGGATAGCTGCAGAATCAGGAAAATCAGCATCAGGAACGAGCCGACTTTATCAAAAAGCAGATTGAAGAACATGACGATCGACACCGAGACGACTGCGGTCAGAATGGACAGCAAGAGCAATTTTCCGATTGAGGACGGCTCCAAACCGTTCACGGTCACGAGAAGACTGACCATAATGAGGGATTGGCAGATGCCGACAGCGGAAAGGACTGAGATTTTGCTGGCCCACCAACTGCGGCCATTTTTCGGATAATTCCGAGGAGTGAAGATATCATACATCAAGTTAAGACTGATGGCGCCGACGAAGAGCGCAACGGACATCATATATGGTGCCATCGCGGTGCCGTTGTTGGCGACCGGAGCCGTTTCGATCTGGTTCGTGATGACCGGTTCAGCCATCATGGCATAGGTGCTTTCCGTGGCATCGACTTCATTCAGCGCAGCGCTGCCTTCCGACAGTTTGGCGCCGAGTTCATTCGTACCGCTGAGCAAACTTATCAGGCCGGCATTCAGCTGGCTTGATCCATCCGCCAATTGACCGGAGCCGTCACTGATTTTTTCAGCGCCGGCTGCAAGCTGACTGGTACCATCGGTCAGCAGACTGCCTTTTTCGACAAGCTGCGTGGTACCGTTGGCGAGTGCCTCTGTTCCGTCCTTGAGTTTTGCCGCGCCTGCTGCCAGGGGCCCGGTCTTCTCATTCAGAGTCTGTAAGCCGGCACTCACTTGGGTGTTGCCTTCGGTCAGGCTCTTTCCACCTTGAGCCAATTGTTCGGAACCGTTGCTGAGTTGGGATAGGCCGTCAGCAAGTTGTTGGGAGCCGCTTTGAGCGCTTCCGATGGCAGCCTGGAGCGATTTGCCACCGGTAAGCAGGGCTTGGGTGGTTGCACCAATCTGGCCGTATCCGGAAACGAGGGTTGTCGCGCCGCCGTAAACAGTGGCATAGCCTGCCGACAGACCACTGATGCTGTTTTGGAGTGCGGTCACTTGTTGCGTGATCGCTGAAGCATCAATACCGTTCAAACTGGAAAGTGCTGAGAGATCATTTGTGATCGTCTGTATGGAACTGGATTGTTCATTCGCAATGATCGCCATTTGCGCTGAGACAGCTTGGTTGACAGCCGCTTCCTGCTCGGCTGTCAATTCGGTTCCGCTTTGGGCGATTGCAGCCATGATGGCAACTGTGTTGCTGGCGGGATCCGCGGCAGCAATGATGGTGTTCAATTCTGATTGGGACGACGAAAGGGTGGTGCTGAGACCGTTCAGCTGGGACAATACGGCAGTCAAGTCCGCTGACAGGGCGGATTGCTGCAGCTGACTGTCGAGTGTTTCGATGCCGGTTTTTATTTGGTCGAGTCCGCCCTGCAGTGCAGCAAGTTTGGCTTGTTGCTCAGCACTCGTGAGATTCGTGTTCAGTGCGGTCAAGCCGTCAGTCAAGGCGGCGCTGCCAGCAGACAATTGGTTCATGCCGTTGTTCAAATTGTTCATGCCGGTCGATAGTGTGAGGCTGTTTGTGGCCAAGCTGGAAAGACCGTTGCTTAGTGATGTGCTGCCGGCAGCCGCAGTAGCCGCGCCGTCATTCAGTCGGCTGACGCCGGCTTCCAGATCCGGCATAGCGTCAGTCAAGGTACCCACTCCTTCGTTCAATGCCAAGGCGCCTGCATCCAGTTGGCCGACACCATCGAGATAGGTCTGCAGGCCGACAGCCAATGTATCGACACCATCACTGAAAGTGAGGGAACTGTCCGCAAGCACATGCAGATTTTGGCTCAAGCTTTCGTTGCCTTGCTTAATCTGGGTGGTGCCGTCACTGAGCTGTGCGCTACCATCCGCTGCCGTTTGCATGCCGTCTGCGACCGCCTGAAGCTTATCAAAGATGGTCTCCGCGTAGATGGCCGTCACCTCATCCGAGATGGTATCCTTGATTTCTTTGGCGGCAGAAGCCGTCAGTTTTGAAGCGATATAGCTTCTGCCTGCACTAGTCCGGTAAGTTAATTCCATCGGTTTAGGCGTTGTATCCAACAAGGTGGTTGCATTTTCCGAGAAGTTCTCCGGGATGGTCAGAGCCATGTAATAGGTGCCATCAGCCAGTCCGGTTTCGGCTTCTTGCTCAGACACGAAATGAAAGTCCATACTGCCGGACTCTTCTAAGCCGGCGACAAGCGAGTCACCGATACCCAAAGTTTCTTCATTATAGGAGACTGTCATGTCTTGATTTACGACGGCGACCGGTAGTTCGGCCAGTTTACCGTAGGGATCCCACATGGAACTGAGGAAGAGCACGGTGTAAAGGGAAGGGATCAGGCTGATCCCGAACAGGATGATTAATATTTTTTTCGATTTGAAAACAGACTTCCATTCTTGCTTCAACAAGATAGTGCACTTCCTTTATTTAAATTTCTGTAGATAGGACGATGGATTCCCAATCTACGTTTTCGACCCTGTCTGAGCCTTCGACCAAGAGCGAATCGAGTGTGTATTTCTGTAAGCGAGCTTTGAACTGCTGCTCTGCATCAAAGAAAACCTCGAGGACTTCCTTTTTTTTGTACTTGATTTTTTCCGCGCGTAAGAACACTTTTTCGGCCAGATTGGATGGCCGGACAAAGCTGTGCGTTCCTTCTATCGCTTCATAGATATGCAGCATCGTGATTTCTTCCGGAGTCAGGTTTAATTTGAATCCGCCGTCCTTACCGGCTTCGGAATCGACCAGTCCTGAAACGACTAGGGAGCGCATCACTTTTTTCAGATAGGAATCGGAGACGGACAAACGCTTGCTCAGGATGGCGCTCTTGATCGGACGCTGATCGATTTGGGTCGCCAACATGATCAGGATGCAGATGGCTTGTTCCACGCCGCTTTTCATTTTCATCATTTCCGCCTTCTTTCGTAGATATATTTTATCCATGGATGTATTTTATCTCTTAATGTCCGATTGTTCAAGTGAAGCTTTTCGTTTTGAGGCAAAAAAAATAGCCGAGCAAACCAAGAAGGCGGTTTGCTCGGTCTTTTCTTTAAGTATCAGAATATTTCAATTTTACGTTTGGAAAGTACAGTAGGTTCTTTTTTCGGAAGCACTAAGTTCAAGACACCATCAGTCAAAGTAGCTGTAATATCTTCTTCGTTGATGCCTTTCAAATAAATTTCCCTGTGAACGGAACCCGAAGAACGTTCTTGGCGGATGATTTGTCCTTTATCGTCTTTTTCGATTTTTTCCGATTTGCGGACTGCTGAAATGGAGAGAATGTCGTTGTCATAATCCACAGTGATATCCTCTTTGCTGTAGCCGGGCAGATCGGCTGTCACTTGATAGTT
>NZ_JBAWAZ010000075.1:0-2462 GCF_049589555.1 Trichococcus sp. | reverse complement strand
ATGTTGGCCCTCGCGATATATGTCTGTTTGGACGCCCAATCGTACAATTTTCGTTCGTCCGTCAATTGCTGATTGTTCTTTTGGAAGTTGTCGAAGTATTGGCTGCGCGGCGAGTCAATAGCAAAGTCCACGCCGAGCACGTCCTCCACGATGTGCCGTACATGGTCGCTTTCGATGGTCACATTTTTTCTGGCCAAAGCGATGACGAAATGGCTGGCACCGTTGAGGCTGTTGACCGCTCCCGCAGCGATCTTTTTCAAGTCATCCTTGATTTCCTGATTGTTCACCAACAAGAACTTCCATGGCTCATAGCCAAAGGAACTCGGCGATAAGCGTGCCGATTCAATGATCGTTTCCCAATCTTCCTCAGCAATCTTTTTCGTCGGATCGAAGGATTTGGTGGCATAGCGGCTTTGGTGTGCTTCGATGATTTGTGCTCTTAATTCAGGTGTCGACATAGATGGATCTCCTCGCTTTACATGTTGATATTCGCAATAAATTCTATACAATCAATATACTACTTTTTTATGGAACAGACAGCAAGGAAGAAGTAATAAGCAAGTAAATGATCATCCCGACCTGGTGGCGATTTAATCAGAATTCCCTGCAGCCACTTGCTGTAATTCCTTACCGGTTAGTCTGAATACAGTCCACTCATCCATCGGTTCGGCACCCATCTTCTTGTAGAAGTCGATAGACGGCTTATTCCAATCGAGGCACCACCATTCCAGGCGGCCGTAGTCCCTTTCAATGACCAAATTAGCGAGAAACGAAAGCAACTGTTTCCCGAATCCGTAACCGCGGTAACCTTCCTTCACATACAGATCTTCAAGATACAGCCCGGGCTTGCCCAGGAACGTGGAAAAATTACTGAAGAACAACGCGAAAGCGACGGGTTCACCATCGACTTCCCCGATGATGACTTCAGCTTTTCTGTCTTCGAATATCGTCTTTCTTAACAGTTCTTCCGTTGCGGTGACTTCGGCAAGCAGGTTTTCGTAATCCGCCAATTCTCTGATGAAAGCCAAGATCAATCTGGTGTCATTTCCCTCCGCGAAACGGATGTTCATGCTTTTTTGCATTAGCGCACTTCCTTTTATTGTTCAAAAATTATTCGCAGAATAATTTTCCCATAGATCGAAGGTAATTGCTATTTAATCCTGAGATTCGGTTTGTTTCCACCAAGGCCATCCTGACCGAAGTACGGCTTTTCCGCCAAGAATTGAATCGATTTACAGATTACCCAACGGCGAACGCGCAATTCCCATATCGATCTGTGTGTGCTTCGTGATTTCGTTTTTAATGTATATAATCGGATTCTCCACAAAAACGTTGTGAATCTTCTCTTCGATTCCGGCGTTTTTTGTTTTGTCAGCAGGACCGTGCAGCAAATCCTCAAAATACGCTTCGACATCTTTCGGATAAAGATTGCCCGCCATAGAGGACAGACGGGTTGCTCCCAACGCGATCTTTTTGTCCAAATCGATTTCCCCGCCGGCGTAGATGCAGATTTTTTTGTCGGCAACAGAAATCAATTCGGGGATGCGCGCACTGTCACCCGCATCCTTGATGCCGATGATGTTTGGCAGCTTGATCAATTCAGCAAAAGTGTCCAGTTCCAGATTGAACCCGGTGCGCCGCGGATTGTTGTAGAGGATGATGGGCTTCTCGATAACTTTGGCGATAGCTTCCACATAGCGCATCGCTTCTTTTTGTGAAGGCAAGATATAAGGCGGAAAACCCAACAGCACTCCGCTGATTTTCGAGCTCGCGTTAACTTTTCCAGCCAGCTGCAGGGCTTCCTTTTGCCGGATGCTGGCGACTCCAAAGAGGATCTCCAGATCATCCGGCAGGAAACTGGCCGCGTCCAGGCTTTCCAGCAGCTGCAATTTCTCCGCCAAAGACAGGCTATGCTGCTCTCCGGTCGTGCCGCATACCAGGACGGATTTCACACCCTGGTCATAGAGATTCCGGATATGCTGCAAAGTTGCCTCCGTATTCAGATCCTCGTTATCGTAAAACGCGGTAGGGACCGCGATATGGAAATCATTCACCAGATCATGCATGTGCCTCTCCCCTTCATTGTTGATATGAAAACCATTATATCACTGTATTTCAAAATGCTTTACCTATACCTGACAAGCGAATGATATGGATATCAACCAAGTACCCAGACTACTGTGTTCGATTAAATGATATCCAAAATTGTCGAATACGATTGTATTATTCGACAATTTGACCTCGGAGGAATGCAAAATTGTCAAATATCAAGCAATTATTCAACAATTTCACTTTGAGCCGTCAAACACATCAGCATATGCGGCTCATTTTTTCGAGAACGCTCGACAATGTGAGCCATAATCTGAGCAAATCAGAACAGTCGGGAAAGAAGTCTGAGTACAAAGAAAGAACCGCACGAAATCAACCTTAAAAATGTTGATTTCGTGCGGTTTCTATTGTAG
>NZ_JBAWAZ010000074.1:0-4292 GCF_049589555.1 Trichococcus sp. | reverse complement strand
CCCACATAACCTGAAAATACAGGGGAAACCCTTAGTCCGATATAGTGCGAACATTCACAATCCGTGGTAAAATAGTAAGAAAAATGGAGGTTTACCATGGCAAGATATGAAGAACAACGCAATTTTCTGAAGTCGGATTTCAAAACATTCAGCGCGATCGAAACGGATAAACAGAAGGGGATTCCGCAGCCGCCGAACGTCAAAGACTATGACGCCAATGCAGAAATCGTGGATCTGCCTGCCGTCGACGGCGGGGTTGTGAAGAAGGAAAACATCTACGAAATCATCAAGGAAAGAAGAAGCGTCCGCCATTATGCGAAAGATGCGCTCACGATTGACGAACTTTCCTACCTGTTGTGGAGCACACAGGCCATCACCGGCACAAACAGATCGGGCATCACCTTCCGCACGGTTCCCTGCAGCGGTGGAACGCATTCCTTCGAGACCTACCTGTTCATCCTCAATGTGGACGGTCTGAAGAAGGGCGTATACCGCTATTTGGCGGATTGCCACAAACTGCTGTACCTGAGCGAAGTCAACGACATTGATGAACAGGTCGATAAAATGACGCTCGACCAGCCGTT
The DNA here is from genome assembly GCF_049589555.1 of Trichococcus sp. Classification (GTDB taxonomy): domain Bacteria; phylum Bacillota; class Bacilli; order Lactobacillales; family Aerococcaceae; genus Trichococcus. The sequence goes on along the minus strand of NZ_JBAWAZ010000074.1, from coordinate 3,708 downwards.
CGTGCCGAACTTCGCCAAACGCGCATCTGTCATCTTCTCTTGGAGCTGCATCCCGTACCGTTCGGAATGGAAGTACGACATCACCGCCCACAAAAAAATCCTGATCGACATCGGCGCGGTCATGGAAAACCTGTACCTGACGAGCGAATCGATCGATGCCGGCACCTGCGCGTTGGGCATCTACGATCAGGATATGGTCGACGAGCTGCTGCATTTGGATGGCGAGGATGAATTCACGATTTTCCTGGCGGCTGTCGGCAAGAAAGTGGAGAAAAAGTAGCATCGGAATTGAATGTATGAATAGAGATAGCCCGCCAAAAAGCTTTTGGCGGGCTATTTCAGTTCAAAACACAGTCAGAAAACCCGCCAAAACCACTTTGGCGGGGAAAAATGACAACGGACCACTCGAGATTCCCCGTCAAAGCCCTTTTGGCGGGGAAAAACGGCTCCCCGCCACCAACCAAGAATACAGGCTCCATATTCCCAGTCAATTCCTACTCGCTGATCTGATTCGCTTTCCGGTATTTCGACGGTGTCATCCCGAAGTGCTCCTGGAAAAGCTTGTAATAATGGTTGAGGTTGGTGAACCCGCAATCCAAGGCAACGTCCCGGACCGGTTTGGATGAATGGATCAACTGGATGCGGCTGTTTTCTATCCGCTTGTTCAGAATCAACTCCTTGAAGCTCATGCCAGTGGTCTTCCGGATCATATGGCTGAAGTAGGATGCGTTGTACCCAAAATGCGCGGCAGTTTCACCCAACGAACAAGTCTCATAATGCTCCTCGATGTAACCCAAAATATCCAAAGCCAATTTCGTCTGCTGCGTCTCCAATTCCGTGCCGTTGACTTCGACGGAAAAAGAGCGGATGAGCTCCAAGAAAATCAATTGGATGTAAAGATCCTGCATTTCCTTCGTGCCAATGCCCGGTTCATAGACTTCGCACAATAACTGCTGAAACAACAGCGAAATTTTCTCCGTATTCGTATAGCGGAATATCAAATACTGGTTATGCTTCTGAGAATCCGATATCGCCTGCAAAAGAAATTGAGAAAGGTAGCTTTCAGTTGCGGCAATCTGCGAAAGACACTTGGAAAAGAAATTCTGATTGATGATAAGGTTGATGATGATATCATCCTCCCCAGTCTTCGCAATGGAATGGGGGATTTCCGTATCGATGAGAACAATATCCCCCTTTTTCAGAAGCACATCTTTGTTGTTGATCGTCTGCCCGCATTGCCCGCTGTAGACAAAATTCAGTTCGATATACTCATGGATATGCTCCGGGACGTGGATGAAGCGCGAATGTTTGTTGACGAAATATTCCTGCTTTGCGGAAACCGACAGAAACGGTTTGGAGAAATGAAACACATAGCGGCCATCAACAAGCACCTTGTTGTCATCCTTAAACCATTCTGACAACACTGGTTCTTTCATATAACGTTCTTCGCTGGCGCTATGTTTGCGCAAATAGGAATCCAGTTCGATAAAGTTCACGTTTTCACCACCTAAAAATATGGTACGAAATGTACCGTTGTTTGATATTCTTATTATACATTGGAAACGCTATAATTCATATTGTTAAGACAACGGAATGAAGATGTGGTCAAGGTAGGCGCCTAAATATTTGATATCCGCAGCTATATTCCAAACCAATTAGGAGGAATGCAATTATGGTTAAAAAAAATTATGATCAGTTAGCAAAAGATGTCGTTGCGCATGTCGGCGGCAAAGAGAATATCCTTGAAGTAACAAATTGTATGACACGCTTAAGGTTTGTGTTGAAGGATGATGCTTCCGCAAATGAATCGGCTTTAAAGCAATTGAAGCAAGTAAAAGGCATCATGAACAGAGGCGGACAATATCAAGTCATCATAGGAACAGAAGTTTCGGATATCGCTCCGGTTGTTCGCGAATATATCGGCGCGGAAAATGTAACCGCCCCCGCGGGAAAATCCGAAGCAAAAGAAGGCAGTCTGTTCGACCGATTCTTTAAAGTGATCAGTGGCTGCATCACGCCGATGCTTGGTGTGATGGTCGGATCAGGGATGATCAAAGGCGTATTGGCAATATTGGTGACTTTTGGACTCATTACAAACACAAGCGGCACTTATTTGGCACTTTATGCAGCAGCAAATGCGGTGATGTATTTCATGCCAGTTTTGATAGGATTCAGCGCAGCGCGAGTTTTCAAAGCAAATCAATATACCGGTGCGGTAATTGGGGCCGCGATCATGTATCCTACGTTGTTGGAGGCAATAACATTAGGCGAACCACTGACATTTCTAAGAATACCGATGCAATTGATCAATTATTCCCAGTCCTTGTTGCCGGCGATTGCAGCCGTTTGGGCGGCATCACATGTTGAAAAATTTCTAAAAAATACTTTGCCCCAAATTCTGCAATTGATGTTCGTGCCTGCCTTAACGTTAGCTATCATTGTTCCGTTGACTCTGTTAGCAATAGGACCAGTCATGAATCTCGTTTCTACAGGACTTTCAACAGTTGTTTTAGGTATTTTCAACTTCAGCCCAATTATCGGAGGAATTCTGTTCGGTGCATTTTGGCAGTTAATGGTTGTATTGGGACTTCATGGCGCCTTTATTCCCGTGCTGATCAATAATCTAGTTACTTTAGGAAGTGACCCGATCAATGCGGTTTTGGGATTAACGGTTTGGGCATTAGCCGGAGTATCTCTTGGTTATGCGCTGAAAGTGAAAGACAAAGGCGAGAAATCATTAGGATTCGGGAATCTGGCTTCCTGTCTGTGCGGTGTGACGGAACCTACCATCTATTCAATCATCATCCCGAATTTCAAAATTTTCTCAGCAGCCTGGATTGGCGGCGGAGTGGCTGGAGGAATCCTAGCAGCTCTTGGTGGGAAGCTTTATTCATTTGGAGGGGATGGCTTGTTCCGAATTCCGGCTATGATCAATCCGGCAGGCTTGGATATCAGTTTTTACGGATTCATAGCTTGTGCTTTATTGGCCATGGCTGTTTCTGCAGTGATTGCCTACTTCCTTGTGCCAGCAGAAAAATCGATAAAAGAATATTAAAATGAGAGCAGTGAGTTTATGTTGAAAAATATTACAGGCCCAATCGGAAAATTACCGAATCATTTCTACCCGTTCTTTTGGCAGCACGGGGAAGACGAAGAAACACTAGTGACTTATGTGGAGAAAATCCATCAATCCGGCATGCGGGCGGTCTGCGTTGAATCGCGGCCACACCCGGATTTTGTCGGGGACAAATGGTGGGAAGATCTAGCTATCATCATCCGTGAATGCGAAAAACGCGACATGAAGATCTGGTTGCTTGATGATTCCCACTTCCCGACAGGATTCGCCAATGGACAGATCCGCGATGCTTTCCCGGCTTTGCGGAAACAATACTTGTCGATGCGCAGATTTGACGTGGTCGGTCCGATGAAGAAAGCCCGCATCGATGCCTCGATGCTGAAGGGTCGCCCTTGGAGCAAAGAACGCACAGACGTCATCGAGACTCTCGGCGTCTACATGGCAAAGCGTACTTCAAATTATACAGTCGAGGGAGATCCCATCGATCCGACATCCCTGGTGGATATCACGGAATGTTATCAAGACAACACGATCCAACTAGATTTAGAAAAAGGATCCTGGAGCATTTTCGTCGTCTTCTCTACGCACAGCGGCGGCGAGGAAGCAACGAAGGATTATCTCAACCCGTTGGT
>NZ_JBAWAZ010000073.1:0-3795 GCF_049589555.1 Trichococcus sp. | reverse complement strand
GGAGAGTCGGTATCCGGCAGCTGATCTCCGGCGAAGCCGCCGAGGCCGGAGGTGACATTTTCTGGCGGTCCCCATCTCCGGTGAGGACCGGCTTCACCGGAGCAGGATGAAGCACACGAATCCCAGTCTCAATGCTTATCTGTGGCAATCACAGCCACTTTTGGCTATGATTAAGCTATAGAGCTTGGCGGGAGGAAAAAGCAATGAACGCAATAAGAAAATACATCAAAAATCCGAAGATGCGCCTGATTGTCGGCTTGTTTCAGGATCATTGGGGCCGGATGGAGATCGGGCGGCAGTCGGCTGAGATGGCCTACTACATGCTATTGGCATTGCTTCCTACACTTTTGTTGTTGGGGAACATCATTCCGTTGCTGCCGGTGCCGCGTGAGCAGGTGCTGCTCTACGTGGGGATGGCCTTCCCGCAGGAAGTGAGCAACACAATCACGCCAATATTGATGCAATATTTATCCAGCGAAACCGGTGAAGTGGTTTCATTGGGGCTGATACTGTCGATTTGGACAGCCTCCAAAGCATTCAACGTTTTTCAGAACGTTTTGAATCAAGTGTACAATACGAAAATGCGCAAGAATTTCATCGTCCACAGAATCTTTTCGTTCGTGATCGCTTTTCTGTTGGTCGCGATGATTGCATTGGTCGCTTTCCTGTTCATGTTCGGGAGGTACATCCGGGATTTCTTCGAGGAGTTCTTTTCCATCCAGTTGGACTTCATCACCGCCTTCGAAAATGTCCGTTGGATCGGGGCTTTCCTGATCATTTCCGTCATCATGACGGTCATTTATTTCGTGGTGCCGAATGTGCGCTGGTCCCTCAAATTTTCGGTGCCGGGTGCAGCGTTCGCAACGATCGGCTTCCTGTTGATTTCGCAGCTGTTCTCCTTGTATATCGGAGTCGCCGGCAGTCAGGCTATAGGGAACAGTGCAATCGGGGTCGTAATCACGTTGCTGTTGTGGTTGTATCTGATGGGGACGGTGCTGATATTGGGCGGCTTCCTCAACGTGATGCTGTACCATTATTTTCGGCCGTTGCCGATTGTCCTGAAGGAAGAGAGCCGTTATGCGATCCGTTATTCGAAGAATGCATTGGCGTTGACCGTCAACGAACAATCGCTGAAACGGCGTCTGATCCGCAAAAAACTGCGCATCCAAGGGAACAAACAAGCTGACATATGATTGAATCCGGAATGGTGAGGCAGAGAGGTTTAGGTTTTTTTAAACCTCCTCGCCTTTTTTTTTGGGCGAAGTTTCTATATAATGAAAAGATAGCACGCCCATTGTTTTTGAAAGAAAGGATTTAATCATGCGAAATCAACAAACTACGCAGAATGCGGATGTTTCGAAGATCGATTACGGCATTATCCTGTCCGTGTTCCTTCTGGCCATCATCAGCGTCCTGACGATTTATTCAACTACTGTCCTGCAGACGGACGGTGGCATCGGTACGACCATCATGCAGCTCGTCTGGTACGGCATCGGCATCATTGCCGCGGCCATCGTGATGCATTTCGATTCCGAACAACTCTGGAAAGTCGCGCCGATTGCATACGGGGCCGGCGTCCTGCTGCTGTTCCTGGTCCTCATTTTCTATGACCGCAACACCTATGCGCTGCAGGGGGCGAAAAGTTGGTTCCGCTTCGGTGGCGTTACCTTCCAGCCTTCAGAAGTCGTGAAGGTCGCCCTCATCATCATGTTGTCGCGGGTCATCACCGAGCACAATATGCAGATCGATGACCGGACCGAAAAAACCGACATGAATCTGATTCTCAAGATCGCCATGTGGTCGGCGCCGCCGCTCCTGCTGGTCATCCTGCAGAATGACCTCGGTACCACACTCGTTTTCCTGGCGATCATCATCGGCATGACGTTCCTTTCCGGTGTATCCTGGAAAATCTTGCTTCCCGTATTCGGGACGATCGGGGCCCTCGGAACGCTGCTCATCTACTTGGTTGTCTATAACCGCGATGTGCTCCTGAATTTCGGCTTCCAGAATTACCAATTCGCCCGGATCGATTCCTGGCTCGATCCGTTCGGGGACAGCACCGGGGATGCCTATCAACTGGCGCAAAGCATGAAAGCGATCGGATCGGGCAAACTGTTCGGCAAAGGCCTCGGCGTTTCCGAAGTCTACGTGCCGGTTCGCGTTTCCGATATGATCTTCTCCACGATCGGCGAGAATTTCGGATTCATCGGCGGATGTTTTCTCATTTTCATCTATTTCCTGCTGATCTACCAGATGATCCGCATCTGCTTCGATACGAAAAATGAATTTTATGCCTACATGGCGACGGGCGTCATCATGATGATCCTGTTCCACGTATTGGAAAATATTGGCATGACGATCGGGCTGTTGCCGATCACCGGTATCCCATTGCCGTTCATCTCGCAAGGGGGCTCGGCGCTCCTCGGCAATATGCTCGGAATCGGACTGGTCATGTCGATGCGTTACCATTACCGCAGCTACATGTTCTCGGACGAGGACGAACATTTCGGAATCTGACCCTAACTCAAGGAGGAATTGCATGATCACCATTTATCAACATCCTCAATGCTCGACCTGCAAGAAAACGCGGGCGTGGTTCGACGAAGAGGGCATCGCCTACGAATTGAAGGATATCCGCGAAGAACGTCCGGACCGGGAAAGTATCCGCCAAGCGATCGCATCAGGCAACCTGACATTGCGCCGCATCTTCAATACGAGTGGCAACCTGTACAAGGAAATGCAACTGAAGGACAAACTCGACAGCATGGACATTGAAGAAGCGCTGGACCTGCTCGAATCGGACGGCATGCTGATCCGCCGGCCATTCGTTACGGACGGCACGCAAATCACAGTCGGCCACGACGAAGAGAAACTTACATCGACTTGGAAATGAGCTAAGGAGGAAAACAACATGTCTGAAAACACAGTGAAATACAGCGAGAACGGCTTCTGGGTCAAGAAGGAAGCGGACAAGTACATCATCGGCCTGTCCGAAAAAGGTCATGATGATCTGGGCGAAGTCAGCTTCATCGACTTGCCTGAAACGGGCGCAATCAAAACGACCGACACCTTGATCGGCGTCGAAGCCGCCAAAGCGATGACCGACTTGGCTTCTCCATTGGCTGGCACAATCACAGCCGTGAATGAAGCGTTGGAGAACAATCCGGAGAACCTGAACAGCACCGATGCAACAGTGAATTGGATCGTCGAACTGACAGATGTTTCTGAGGAAGCTTTCGAAGCTTTGCAGAACGAATCAGGACTGTAAATGAATGTGAAAAGATAAAAAGGCAAGCAGCCGGACATCGAGTCCGATTGCTTGCCTTTTATTATTGTTTTGATTTTGCTCCGGCGAAGGCCGGGTTGGCCGGAGGAAACGGCCGCAGATATATCTGTCCTCCTGCGAGGGTTTCCTCACCGGAGGACGCGAAACTTTTCCGTCACCAACTCCGGTGAAGGGCTCCTCGCCGGAGTTGAGACCCGAAACCCGACGCCTCCGCTCGACTGGCGACCGAAATCCTCCTAGCGAGCAGACCGCGCCACCAGATCCTCAAAGAACAGTCGCATGTTTTTGGCTTCCGGTATCATCGTCTCCGGGTGCCATTGGATGGCGAGGATGCTTTGGTCCGGATCAGTCGCTTCGACGGCTTCAACAAGGCCGTCTGGGCTGTATCCGACAGGCTGCAAACCTTTGGCGACGACTTTCAACGCTTGGTGGTGGAAAGAATTCACCGAAAGCTTTTCGCCGACGAGGCCGTGGAGGTGGCTGCCTTCCATCACGGTGACGGAGTGGGT
>NZ_JBAWAZ010000072.1:0-5716 GCF_049589555.1 Trichococcus sp. | reverse complement strand
TTGAAGCTGCACAATTGACTGGCGAAGAAACCGTAATCGATGCCTATTGTGGAATCGGAACGATTTCCTTGTCATTGGCTGAAAAAGCGAAACACGTGTATGCGATGGAAGTTGTTCCCGATGCCGTCAAAATGGCTGAAATGAATGCCGCTGCAAACAACATCGAAAACATTACCTTCGAAATCGGCGCTGCCGAAGAAGTGATGCCGAAATGGGCTGCCGAAGGCGTCAAAGCTGATGTCTTGGTTGTCGATCCTCCACGCAAAGGCTTGGAACCGGCCTTCATCGAAGCTGCTTTGGAAATTGCTCCTGAGCGTATCGTCTACGTCAGCTGCAACCCAGCTACAATGGCACGCGACCTACAGTTATTCCACGAAGGTGGCTACAGCGTAGGCAGCATCCAACCAGTGGACCTGTTCCCGCAAACACTGCATGTTGAGTCAGTCGTGGCATTGACACGCAACAAATAAATGTACAAACCCTTGAGAATGGCGTATTTACGTTATTTTCAGGGTTTTTTTGTTTTGAGTGCGGTTTAAAGTGATTTAACTTTCGACATAGATTGGCTAATGGTGAAATACGGGATATGGAAGTTCATTCTTACCCATTTGTTCATCAGGAAGAATCCTATATATGTTATCTTTGAATTTCCGGTAGAATTTTCCTATGATATAATTGAAATGAATGAGAAAATAGAGTGAGTTTTGCTGTAACGATAAATCTAAAGAAGAGGTGATTAAGGTAGAAATAAATTTGAAGGGGTTTCAGACACTCATAAGTCAATTGACAACATTTGAAAAAATGTATGAACAGGTAAGGATTGTAGACCCCATTAAAAAGGAAGTCTTATTTGTTAAAAATAAAAATCAAGAAGAACTCATGCAGGTTCTGGAAGCCTGTTTTGGCATTTGGGGGAAAGGTGAGGTATGCAAGAATTGTATTTCCATGAGAGCCTACAATGAAAATGACACCTTTATCAAAATAGAAACTTCTCTTGATAAAATCATTATGGTTACAGCAATACCTGTAAAAATAGAAGATAGAATGGTTGTAGTTGAACTTTTAAAAAACGTTACAAAAAGCATGATTCTTGGTGACAGAGAGTTAACTGAAAGCTTGGAAATTAAAAGACTGCTGGAACAAGCCAATGTAGCAGCAGTAACAGATGAGCTGACACAAATCTATAACAAGAGATATATCATTGAAAGATTACCTGTAGATATGGTCAAATCTCATCTGGAAAATCAACCAATCTCAGTCCTGATGGCAGATATTGATCATTTCAAAAAAGTCAACGACACCTATGGTCATTTGGCAGGGGATTACATATTAAAAGAAGTTGCCGGAATCCTTGGGAAAAACACAAGACAAGATGTGGATTGGATTGCCAGATTTGGCGGTGAAGAGTTTATTGTCTGCTTAACAAATACAGATAAAAAAAACGCAGGGGCTATCGCTGATAGAATGAGAAAAGCCATTGAAGATACAGTTTTCAGCTATAATGGAGAAAAGATCAAGCTAACTTCAAGTTTTGGACTTTGTACTTTAACAAGCGAAGAAATGATAGACTATGAGACTCTGATTCACCGTTCAGACAAGAAATTATATGAAGCTAAAAAGACCGGAAGGAACAAAGTAGTTGGTTAGTAGGAAGAAATGCTAATGCTTGTAAAAAGCCGCAAGGACAGTCATAAATGACGACTGTTTTTGCGGCTCTTTTGTGCACGGACAGACTCTATTGATATGATATAATTACCCAAAAAAGAGAACGGTTACAGGATTATGTTTTGATGAACGGTTTTGATGACGTATAAGAGGGGAATCTTCTGTCCAAGCTGGAATTGCTGCATGCAAAATAACGGAGGAATTTTATGAAAAACATTGTTATAACGGGTAGCACCCGTGGTCTTGGCTTTGCTATGGCAACCGAGTTTCTGCGAGCCGGATGTAATGTTACGCTGTCTTGCAGGGGGGAAATGCTCGCGGAAGCAGCTCAAATGGAACTGTCGCCCTTTGAGGGGAAATACATCTATGTCCCATGCAACGTCCAGGGAAAAGCAAGTCTATAAAAATTTGGGGATGCTCCTGGAACTCGGGGCGGGGATGATGGAGCCGGAGTATAATGGAAATAGTTCGGGGAGGAGAATAAATGGAACTTTCAAACACCTTTTATACAAGTGAAAGGAAGAAGTGGAGGGAATGGCTTACTGAAAACTTCGAAAAAGAAAAGGAAATATGGCTCGTGTTTCCAAAGAAAGAGTCAGGAGAGAAAGGTCTTTCCTATAACGACTCAGTGGAAGAGGCACTCTGTTTCGGCTGGATTGACAGCACTGTTAAGAAATTAGATTCATTACATAGAGGTCAGCGGTTTTCTCCAAGAAGAAAGGGCAGTGAATACTCGAGAGCAAATATTGAAAGGCTGATTTGGCTTGAGAGACAGGGGATGATTCATCCTAAGGTCAGAGACACCATTCTTGAAGTAATCAGAGTACCCTACGAATTTCCTGCGGATATTCTTGAACTAATCAGGAGTGACAAAAAGGCTTGGGATAACTATGAAAAATTTCCGGAAGCCTACAAAAGGATTCGGATTGCCTATATTGATGGAGCGAGGAAGCGTCCCATGGAGTTCAAAAAACGTCTGGATAACTTTATCAGGAAAACAAAGGAAAACAAACTTATTGGGTATGGAGGAATCGACAAATACTATAAAAATAGTTATCATCTGGATTCATAAAGCGTCATGTTTCTGTCGTTGCGTTGACACGCAACAAATAATAGAAAAAAGTAGAAATCCGCAAGGACTCTCATTTAAAGTGACTGTCCTTGCGGCTTTTTGTGAGCCCAAAAAGAAGTCGCGCTTAGCGATTGCCTTCCAAAGGGATATAATGTAAGAAAGAGAAAGCATAGGTGGGGGTAGTTCAATGAGTCCCTTAAGTATTAAAGTTATGGGTTGATCGAAATAAACAAAAGGAGGGGGAAGCAGATGGGAAAACTGAAAGACAGTAAGCCTGAAATCAAGCGAAACGTCATCCGACGAATTGTACAATTGCCGGCAGCTTGGATTTTTATCGCGTTGTTGTTTTTTATCTCAGCCGGAACCATAAAATGGCCGTTTGCCTGGTTGTTTTTGGCTCTCCTTGTGTCTGTTGACCTGATTGGTCTGCCGTTCGTACCATTGGAAGTCCTGGCCGAACGAGGCAGTAAAAAAGAAAATGTCGAGAATTGGGACAAGGTTCTGGGAAAACTCATCGTCCTGAGCATGTTGAGCATATTCCTGATTGCCGGGCTTGATTACCGTTGGAACTGGTCCCAAGGCATAGACTCCAGATTGCATCTTGCTTCAATAGCTGTATTCATTCTTGGATGTGCTCTAGAAATCTGGGCGATGAGAGTGAATCTTTTCTTTTCCGATGTTGTAAGGATCCAGTTCGACAGGGAACACAAGGTTTGCAGCAGCGGCCCATATAAGTATGTTCGTCATCCTGGATATCTCGGGATAATCGTATATTATTTGGCCACGCCGCTCTTACTAGGTTCCTGGTGGGCAATGATACCTGCGTTAATGACAATGACTCTATTTGTTATCCGCACCAAGTTGGAAGATGAAACATTGCTCAAAAAGCTACCCGGTTATGAAGAATATGCGCTTCAAACGAAGTACCGCTTGATTCCGTGGGTGTGGTGAAAAATATTCAAGTGAACTGCCTTAGAGTAAATAAGCGAATAGGGGTGACAAGTTGAATGCAGAGTTTTCGTTCAGGTTAATTTTCTGGATCCATCTGATATTGATCATGATTTTTAATCGCATACTTCCGGCACTTCGGGCAAAAAAATCCGGAGCCAAACTATCACCTGATTACGAAGCGATTGAGAATGAAGGAAAGTTTTTGTTTGCATTCAGGGTCATTGCCGGGCTCTTGTTGGCAGTTGTGATTGTTATATATACATTTTTTCCAATATATAATATCTGGTTCCAGTTTTATTTGCCGAGCGGTTTAAGATGGGTTGGCGTCATCGTTTCTTCAATCAGCTTGTTTTTTTGGAGCTATTCGCAGGAAGTTTTGGACAAGAACTGGTCCGTGAATCTAAAGATACAGGAAGAGCATACACTGGTCACCTCTGGACCATACAGAGTGATGCGGCATCCGATATATACCGCCATGATAATATGGTCAATAGGCCTTGCAGTCTATACGGCTAATGCGTTTTTTGTGGGCTTCACGGCACTGGTGATCTTGTGGACTCCGCTAAGAATTTCGAAAGAAGAAACAATGTTGATAGGTTATTTCGGCGATGAATATAAAAAGTACATGGAATATACGGGAAGATATTTGCCCAAATTCAAGCGTGATGGCAGATTGTAAACTGAGGTGCGACACCCACGCGGGAATTCTCTCGAAATTTGATACACAAAGAATAAAAACACAAAAGGAAGAGGCCAGGACAAAAGTCCGAGCCTCTTCCTTTTCGATTTACCGTTCAGGTTTAGCGCGAAAACCCTCCGATAGGCGTCATATACTCGCCGTTAAAGCCCTTCAACACTTCTTTCAATTCATCGGACGGATTACCGTATACAGTAAACCCGGTTGCATCGCCGAGTGCCATCAGTCTGGCTGCAAATTTTGACGGATATGGCAAATCAAGGTAGCAGATCAAGTTGACTTGCAAAGTGAGAATGAATCACGATAAAGTAGAAAGCCGCAAGGACAGTCTATAGCGGTATGATATAATGAGTTGTAAAGAGAGCGGTTACAAAACTATGTTATAATGAACGGTTTTGACGGCACAAGAGAGGGAATCTCCTGCCTATTCGGGAATGGCTGAATGCAAAATAACGGAGGGATTTTATGAAAAACATTGTGATAACGGGTAGTACTCGTGGCATTGGTTTTTCAATGGCAACCGAATTTCTGCGAGCCGGATGTAATGTTACGCTGTCCGGGAGAGGGAAAGCACTCGCGGAAGCAACTCAAAGGGAACTGTTGCCATTTGAGGGGAAATACATCTATGTCCCATGCAATGTCCAAGAAAAAGCAAATCTGCAAAAACTTTGGGACGTTTCTTTGGCACAATGGGGCGGGATAGACATATGGATCAATAACGCGGGGCAAAATACGCCGCACCTGTTTTCGTGGGAAACGGGCGAAACAGACACCGAAAATATTATTAAAACCAATCTTATCGGTATGATATACGGTTCACAGATTGCGGCAACGGGAATGCTAAAGCAGGGACAAGGCGCGATATACAGCATGGAGGGCCTGGGTTCAAACAATATGATACAGAGAAAAACAATATTGTACGGTACCACCAAGCACGCATTAACGTATTTTATGAAAGGGATGGCCCAGGAACTGGAGGGTACGGATGTAATCGCAGGGCGGTTATCTCCGGGAATGGTGCTGACTGATTTTATCACAAAAACGCCTAACGGCCAGCAGTCTCAGGTCATGGTAAATGAGAAGTTCAGAAAGACATTCAATATATTGGCTGATAAACCGACTACAGTCGCAAAAATTTTAATACCAAGAATACTCAGCAACACCAGTAATGACGCCCAGATTGCTTGGCTGACAAAACGAAAGGCAGCTTGGCGTTTTATAACGGCAGGCTTCCGCAAAGACAGGCTGATATAGAGCAGAACGATAAAAGGAATCTGCTCCATCATTTAGGTGGGCTTAATCATGCTGTCAGAAGAAGGTGGTGCCACAAA
>NZ_JBAWAZ010000071.1:0-10489 GCF_049589555.1 Trichococcus sp. | reverse complement strand
TTGCTGACTTTATGTTTGCGATACTAAGTATCGTCTTCGTTTGCTTCGACCGAAGTCTAAGCTCCTTGCACATTTGGTTCGTTCATTCTTTATTCAGTTTTCAAAGGTCAATCGTGTATCACTCGTTGCGTGACAGCTCATTTATAATATCGCAACTTATCGATTTCGTCAAGAACTTTTTTGAATTATTTATTCTTATTATTCTTGAAGCAAAATCAACCGATTAGCAACTTTTATATAATATCATTCCGAAGCCACCCTGTCAACATCTTTCTTGCATTTAATTGTTAGGCACTTCAGGCAACTCATTTATACTATCATTCTTCTGCTGTCATTGTCAATTCTTTTTTGAACTTTTTGGGATACCAAATAAACCGGACTGTCCCGTTTTGGGCCAGTCCGGTTTTTCTTCATCTTATTCAGGAAAAGATACATCGAAGTTGGAATCTTCACCTCGGCAGTTTCCTCAAAGTCATATACAAAAGTATACCCGATGTCGTCGCAGACAGGATGTCCGCTATTGGTTCTGCATAGTAGATTCCCATCACATCAAAATAGTTGGGTAAAATAAGTGCCAGCGGAATCAGGATGATCACTTTGCGCAACAGGGCAATGAAAAGTGATTTTTTCGCCTCCCCTACACCGACAAAAAACATTTGCGCGCTCATCTGCACTCCGAACAGCCACATTCCGCCCATGTAGATCGGCAGAACACGGGTGACCAAAGCCAACAAATCCGGATTTGCCGTAAAGATGCGTGCGAACAGACCGGGCACGAACAGCACCAATAAAAAGTAGGAGGCAGTAAGTCCAACCGTTACCTTCATGGAATGGCGGACAGTTTCTCGCACACGCTTGAAATTTCCCGCTCCGTAATTATAGCTGATGATGGGTTGAACGCCTTGCGTAAATCCTTGTATGGGCACCGTCAGCAATTGCATGATGCTTTGCATGATCGTCATGGATCCGACGTAAAGATCTCCGCCATACTTCAGCAGCCCCGTGTTGAAAACAATCACAATCGCACTTTCCGTCGCCTGCATAATGAATGGCGAAATCCCCAAGGACACGATTCTCTTTAGCAGTCCGAACTTCAGAGCCATGTTCTTCTTGCGGATCCGTATAAGCGAATGCTCGGAAGTCAGAAATCGGAGGACGTAAAACGCGCTCAGAGCTTGGGAAATGACCGTAGCGATCGCAGCTCCTTTAACACCCATACCAAAAACGAAAATAAAAATCGGGTCCAGGATGATATTGGCGATAGCACCGATCAGTACTGAAAACATGGCATTTTTGGTTTTACCTTGGCTTGTGATGAAGAGATTCAAACCCAGTGCATATTGCACAAAAATCGTTCCCATTATATAGATGGATGTATAGTCATTCGCATAGTTGAAGGTAACGTCACTGGCACCGAATAAATATAATAATGGCTCCTTGATCAAGGTAAAGACAATGGTCAAAACGACTGCCATCAGCGTCAGCATCGAAAAAGCATTGCCGAGAATTTTTTCAGCCTCATCTTTCTCGTTCTTCCCTAACGCAATGGCCGCCAATGGAGCTCCTCCACCTCCGGCAAAGCTGCTGAAAGCAGAAATGATCAGTACAAGCGGGGCGCTGATTCCTAATCCGGTTAACGCAACAGCCCCAACCTCCGGGATATGGCCGATATACATCCTATCCACAATGTTATAGAGGATATTGATTACTTGGGCAATGATGCTCGGTATGGCCAGCTCCCTCATCAGTTTAGGGATTTTCTCCGTCCCCATCCGGGATCCTTTCAATTCTTGCATGATCACTCCTCCTTTTTCCGTTCCACATTGGCAATCATTTTTTCAAGAGCCCATTCAAACTGTGCGAACTGTTCTTGGCTGATACCTTCCATCATCGATGCGATATACTGTTTTCGGCGATTCCGCAATCGCTCCGCTATCGGTTTTGCCTGATCAGTCAAGACAAGATGAATGTAACGACGATCCGCCTCGTCTACCCTTGTCTCCAGGTAACCTTTCGCAACAAGCGAATCGACCGATCTGGCAATCAAAGACTTTGATAATCCCAGGGAATCTGCTATTTCTTTGGATGTGTCCATTTCGTTATTTGACAAAAAGGTGATCAGATCCAACTCATTTGGAGAAAAATCCGAATCGGACATCTCTGTCTTCACTTCTGCCCGGTACATTTTCGATAGCTTGGACAAGCTGATCAGCAGGTTCTTCTTTTCTTTCATAAATTGCGCGCCTCCATACATTCAAACTGAAACCATTTTACCGTTTAACGGTTCACTTGTATACCATCTAGTCATCGATCATTCCCACAAACTGTCCGTCAGTCTTCCAAATAAAAATTAAAAACACCTGCATCAGCAAGGACTTCCAAGGAGGCAGGAAGACTTGCTGATGCAGGTGTTAAACGAACAGTCACAGAGAAATAGGCACTTTCTTTGCCAACAGAAAGGCGCGGAAAGCCGTCTCTCCGGCATTTGTGATCAGTTTTTCCGTTTGCGAAATGGCTGTATCCAAATCCATCGGTTTGTTGATGATGTCCAAAACCAGGTCGATGCCTGTCGCATAGATCGGGCCTAAATCATCATCGCTGCTGCCGACCACTGCGATGACCGGCAAGTGGTATTTCTTCGCCAACTGGGCGATGCCAACTGGCGCTTTTCCGTTCAATGATTGCGAATCCATTCTGCCTTCGCCGGTGATGACAAGATCGGCATCTTGGAAATGTGATTCGATTTCGAGGATGGACAGGACTTTCGAGATGCCGCTGTAGCTTTTCGCTCCACAAAAAGCCATCAAACCGGCACCCAATCCTCCTGCAGCACCCGCTCCGGGGGCTTCAAGCACAGCTATCCCTAAACATTCTTCAACCTTTTCCCCATAGTGACGCAATAACCGGTCCAACTTCCGGACATCTTCCGGGGTCGCCCCCTTCTGAGGACCATAAATATAGGATGCCCCATTCTCCCCGCATAAAGGGTTCGTCACATCGGACAGGATCGTGAAGGTGACGTCATGCATGCGTTTATCCAAACCACTGTCATCTATAGAAGCAATGTCACCCAGCTTACCTGCACCGAACGGAATTTCATTCCCTTCGCTGTCCTTGAAAGAGACCCCTAGCGCCTGTGCCATCCCCACACCGCCGTCATTGGTGGCGCTGCCCCCGACACCGATGAAGATTTCTTTGATGCCGCAATCCAAAGCAGCCCGGATCAATTCACCGGTTCCATATGTCGTCGCGCGATAAACATCGTTATCGGCGAGGTCAACCAGGGTCAATCCCGAGGCTTCAGCCATTTCGACGACAGCGATGTTGTCTTTGATGATGCCGAATTTTGCCTGGACTTTATCGCCCATCGGTCCCGTGACGTCAGCATAGCGGTATTCCCCCTTGCATCCGATCACCAAAGCATCCACGGTCCCTTCGCCGCCGTCAGCGACAGGAACTTTGACGATTTCCACGTTGCGGTTCAGACGCAAGATTCCTTGTTCGATGTAGTCCTCCACCTGGATGGTTGATGCGCTGCCCTTAAAGGAATCGGCAGCGATGACGATTTTGAATTTTTTCTCCATTGATTAGTCCCTTCCTTTCAGCATTTGCCGTATTTTTAGCATCGCCCAAACGATATAATCCGCTACACGCTTATTGTAGATTCCGCTGACTTTTGGTACGTGTTTGAATATCTATAGTGTAACGATTTCTATTTCCGGATTATATATTTTACAAACCAAACATTTACTGTAAAATCGAAGATAAATATGTCACCCAGCACACATTGCATCTTTTTTCGAATCGGAGGGACAGAAACCCATGGAAATAGCTGCCGAACTGGCGCAAAGGATCGTAGTCAGCATGAAAGAAATCATCCATCAGGAATTGAATTTCATCAACATCGACGGTGTAATTATCGCAAGCACGGATGATGCCCGAATCGGCGAACAACACGCCGGGGCAAAAAAAGTGATCGAAACTAAAACCGATCTAATCGTGAAGGATGACACCCATTTCGAAGGCACGAAAAGGGGCATCAACATTCCCATCTTCAGTGACCAACACCTGTTAGGCGTGATCGGCATCACCGGCAATAAAGACGAAGTAGTAAAATACGGCAAAATAATCAAGACCATGACCGAAATCCTCGTGAAGGAAGCTTGGCTCAAAGACGTATCATTCAAAAAACGCGATAACTACCGGATGCTGATTGAAGAGTTATTGATGATCCGTCCGGATTTGGAGAATATCCAGACACTTTCAAACCTACTAGGATTTGATTTGAACATCCCGAGACTCATTGTCGCCGGGCACATCAAAAATCTCTCCGTCGGTCGCAACGATAAAATCGAGAACATGATGAAGCTATTGGAGACGATCCTTTTGAACGACACACAAACGATTTATAACGTTGATGGGCCTGAAATCACGATTCTGTTCAGAGAAAGCCTCCCGGAACCCACGCTTGCATACCAACTAAAAAAACTTATCCATCAAGCAGAGGAGCAATATGACTTGCATTTGCATATAGGCGTCGGTCTGTCTGGCGAGACACCTGCCGCGCTCCGGACCAGCCACGAGCAAGCTCGCGCGGCGTTGGATTGGTCAATCCTGAACTCGCATAATACCATCGAATATTATTCCAAACTTGACTTGGGTATGATTCTCGCCAACATTCCCAAGAACAATTCCGAAGAGTTCGTCCACAAAATTTTAAGAAATTTGGATTGGAAAGAGTTGGGAGAATACACTGAAATCCTCTCTGTCTATGGTTCCAATAATGGCAGCATCTACAAGTGCGCCGATGATTTGTTCATCCACAAAAACACTTTGCAATACAAATTGAACAAGCTTCACAAATTGACCGGCTACAACCCACGCGAATTGGACAGCTACACTATCCTGTCCCTCGCATTCAAATTGCATAGTATCCTGAACAGAAATTGAAGATAAAAAAAAGTAGTCGCGGCAACATCCCTTACGGACAATGCCTTGACTGCTTTCCGACTGCACTGTTATGGCAGTTTCACTTCATCCTCTTTTATCGCTGCAACCACTTCTTCAACACTCAAAAGATTGCCTGGGATGCCCAAAGCCTGTGCGATCTTCATGGCTTGGGGCTGATCTAGGTAGGCTTGCTGCAGGAGCTCTTTTTTGCTGAAAACTTTCCTTGCCTCGCCTTCAAGCAGCAGTTGCCCTTGGCTGAAGACGATGATGCGTTCAAAAACTGCCGCCGCAAAGTCCATGTCATGCAGAATGCACAGCACGGCTTTCCCTTCTGCCTGCAGGTTTTCGATCACTTTTTTGATGATCGCTTTCCCGGCCACATCCTGGCCCATCGTGGGCTCATCGAAAATGACGATGGGCGTGTCCATCGCCAAAATCGAAGCCAAGGCCACCATCTTTCTTTGCGCCAAGTTGAGATCGTAAGGGTTCACTTTCTCGACGTCAACCAGTTGCACTTGCTCCAAAGCCGCGCGGGAACTGGCCCTCGCCTCATCCAGTGACTGCCCGATGTTCAACGGACCGACCATGACCTCATCCAGAACCGTATTCTTGAAAATCTGATCATCCGGATTCTGAAAAACCAAACCGATTTTCTTGGCGATCTGGGCAACCGTCAGAGTCGACAAATCGGTCCCGTCCAATAGTATCCTGCCGGAATCAGGGCGCAATAGCCCCTTCAGCAATTTCACGAAAGTCGTTTTCCCAGAGCCATTCTGCCCGATGATGGCCGTTTTCCGGTCATCCAACACCAGATTGATGCCCTTTATGACGGGTGTCGCTTTATCGTAGGCAAAATGCAGCTTCTCTATTTCCAGTTTATTCATGCGGAGCACCCACTTCCGCAAGCAGCACTTTCAACTCGTCCAACTCCACAGGGTAATGCCCGTTGGCCTTCCGCTTGCTCAAATGTCGGGCGATTGCGGTCACGGCTGGCGGTCGCACTCCCAGAGACGCCAGGTCTTCGCGTGAAAAAACCGCTTCGGGCGTATCATACGCGATCAATTTTGCATCATCCAAAAGCAAGACCCGGTCGGCATACTGCGCGATTTTTTCCATCTTCTGCTCAGCCATGATGATCGTGATGCCTTCTTTCGTCAGGTTCTCCACCACTTTGAAGACCTCTTCCGCCCCTTGCGGATCCAATTGGGAAGTAGGTTCATCCAAAATCAGCACTTTCGGCTTCATAGCGACCACGCCGGCGATCGCAACCCGCTGCATTTGCCCACCGGAAAGATCGAACGGATTCTTGTCCTTCACTTTGCGGATATCCAGCAAGTCCAAGCTTTCTTCGATCCGCTTGATGATTTCCTCGCGTGGCAGCCCCATGTTTTCGAGACCGAAGGCGATTTCTTCATATACCGTAAACCGCGAGCCGGTGATCTGGGAAAATGGATTTTCGAACACCAACCCGGCTGCTGCAGTGACTTCACTCACATCCGTCGTGCGCACATCCAAACCGGCTATCATTACCGATCCGCCGTAGGCCCCTTTGAAGAAGTGCGGCACCAAGCCGCTGAGCGCATAGCACAAAGTCGATTTTCCGGCGGTGTTCCTTCCAATCAGACCGATGAATTCGCCCTCCTCGACCGAAAAGCTGATGCCGTCCAACGCCAATTTGGTCGTGTCGGGATAGCGATATTTCAGATCCTTCACTTCTATGATACTCATCCCATCAACCTCCAAACGATCAAACCGGCCAGAATCAACAAGAGCAAAATATTCAACAAAGTACTGTAACGATAGGACTTCGCTTCATTCAGATAGGTTTTGGGCGTGTCCCTGTCGAAGCCACGGACATCGAGCGCAATCGCTCTTTCCCGAGTATCGTTCAAAGCGTTCAGAATGACCGGTCCCAATAGCGGGAAGAACGCCTTTATCCTGACAAACAGGCTGCCTTCAGTCTCCATCCCCCGCGACCGTTGCGCATCCTGGATTTTGCCATAAGTGGCCCGGAGCTGCGGGATGATCTGCAGTACCGAAAGGATGACATAGCCGATTTTCGGCGACATGCCTTTCTGCTGCAGCCGTTCAACCAGTTCCGTCGGCGAAGTCGTCAGCACCAATACCCCAAAGGCGCTGACCATATTGATGACGCGCAGGGTCAGACGAAAGGCGATAACCAGGCCCTCTTTGTAGAATTTTATCGGGCCCAATTCATACAGCAACGTTTCATTAGCAGGATTGAAAAAACCCTGCACAATGACGATCGACAGAATCAATAAAAAACTGAGCGCAATCACCGGCATAATATTGCGGAAAACTTTCCCCAGCAACAAGATGCCAAAACTGATCAGCATGACTGCCGCTACTTCCCAAAGTTCATCCAGCAAATAGGCCGCAGCGATGCTTACGACGATATAAAACATCTTCGTCAACGGATCCAAGCGATGGATCGGCGAGTTGCGCGGTACATACAATGTCATTGCATCCATTCAAATCAGCCCCTATAATTCTTCTATCGCGCCTTCCTTCAGGAAAGTGTTCGTAAGTTTCTTCGGCAAGCCCTTGAAGACAAAATAACTGATGAGCACCGTCACTAATTTATCCGGCACATCCACAACGATGCCATCCAAGAAAGAAGCCAGCCATTGCGGTTGCCCATTCGAAATCAACAAAGCGTACAGGGCATCCCCCCAGACATTGCCGGTCTGACCACCCCAAAAGAGGATGTTCAACGGCGTCGAAACGGTGGCCGCAACCACACCGATAATCAAACCGGCCAGCAATACGGTCTTTATATCCTTGAACCAACCTTTTGCGGCAAACAGACCTGCCATCAAACCGATGACTGCGCTGGTGACTGCGTACACTGTCGAAATCGGATCGGCCGTCACGCCGTAGATGATGTTGTTGATGATCCCGGAAGCGGCACCGATGACCGGCCCCGCCAGCATACCTGACAACACCGTCCCGATCGAGTCCAACCAAAGCGGCAGACGCAATATGCCCGCGATGTATTTGCCGAGATAATTGATTCCGATCGCGATCGGGATCAAGACGATGGAAGCCGTAGACAACTTATAACTCAGTTTGTTTTTTGTTTCTGCATTCATTTCATTTTCCTCCTTTTGCCTGATGCCACGCATGAAAAGCGGATAATGCCAGTTTAATTTGATTCTGTTCCCCTTGCTTGGTCGCCGCTTCTCCGGAAACGAATTGACGGACGCCTTCCTCCATCCCTTCATCCGGACCGACGACGACATTCAGCAATGAAGCGGTCTTCAGTCCCCTCAATGCCCCAACAACGAACAAAGTGGCTGTTTCCATGTCCGACCCGATGATGCCGTTGCTGCTCCAATACGCAGTAAGTTGCGCTTCACGGGCGGTGTAGAAACTGTCGTGGCTGCGGACAATACCCAACCGATGAGGGATCCGCTCCGTTTCCGCAATTGCCCGCAGCTGCATCAACAAATCCAGATCGGCAACGGCAGGATATCCGGAATCGACATAAGCCTTGCTGGCGCCGTCATCCCGGACTGCTGCCGTCGCGATGATCACATCGCCCAAACGCACTGCTGGATGCAAGGACCCACAGCTGCCGATGCGGATGATGCCTTCTATTCCGATTTTTGCCAACTCTTCTATCGCTATCGCTGTGGATGGTCCGCCAATCCCGGAGGAAATGACCAGCACCTTCATTCCTTGATAGGTCCCCAGAACACTCTTGTACTCACGGTTGAACGCCAAATCGACAGCGTCCTCCAACAGCAATTTCGCTCTTTCCACGCGGGCTGGATCACCCGGCAACAGCGCATATTTCACATCCAGATCGACTGATAATTGAATGTGCGCCTGCAGTATTTGTTCCATTTCTCCACCATCCTTTTCGCAATGATCGACTCCGGAATAGCCAGACAAAACTTCAAGATACTGATACCCATTATGAGTTCAGTATAGCACAGAGCCCAACGTCTGGCACCGGATAACCCTTGATGGAAAACCGCCTTCCCGGGGCAAAAAAGAAGCAGCTCTCACTTTTAAAGGAGGCTGCTACTTATGCTGAGCTTATTTATCAGGCTTACTGAACGAACAGCGCCGCAAGCGGAATCAACCCGACCATCACGACACCGGAAACGACCATCGCCAGGCTGCTCATGGCTCCCTGCAGTTCGCTCGCTTTCAACGATTCAGCCGTCCCCATGGCATGGGAAGCCGCACCCAAAGCCAAACCTTTCGCGATCGGTTCTTCGATCCTGAAGATTCTGAAAATCATCCCGGAAACCACTGTCCCGAAAATGCCGGCGAAGATGACCCCTGCCACTATGATCCCTGCGACCCCGCCGATCAATTCGGTCGTATCCAACGCAATGGCCATCGTGATCGAGCGCGCCAAGGTGGAAAGGGTCGTGACTTCGCTCATCTGAAGGATCAGAGCCAAGCCGATGATTGTGACCAGACCGCTGATCATCCCCGCCAGACAACTGATCAAAACGACCCAGCTGTTCTCGCGCAAAATCTTGAACTGTCGATAGACCGGAACAGCCAGGCAAATCGTAGCCGGCGTCAGGAGGTCGGACAACACTTGCGCGCTTTTTTGAAAAACGGCAACTTCGATGTCCAGGAACAGGATCAAGCCCATCACCAGGATTGTCCCGATCAGCAAAGGGTTCATGAAGGCATAGGGATATTTTTTGTTTAGCTTCAAACCGATCATGAAGGCTCCCAAGCTGATGAACAAGCCGAGATATTTTGTCGTTTCCAGCAGATGATCAATCATTCCCGTCAGCCTCCTTTGCTTTCTTCCTTCTTATCATTCCCTGAGCCAATAGCCCGGTCGTCGTCAAAATAACGATGGTGGAGCCGATGTTGACGGCTACCCAGCTGGCGAAGTTTTCGGCGATTTGCCCGTAGGAAGTGATGAGCCCAGCCCCGCTCACGACGAACAGAGCAGGCATGATGCCCAACAACAGATTGGCGGCATTTTCCACTTGTTGGAGTTTCAGCACGCCCTTCATCAGCAACAGGAACAGAAGCGACATGCCGTAAATGCTGGCCGGAATGGGCAGTGGAATGAAAAGGGCCAGCAATTCACTTACGGCCGAAATAGCGATGATGACGGTAAATTGTTTTAAATAATGCATATTGGAGCGGCTCCTTCCTCGTCCAAAGTAATCCGGACTTTTTCAATATCCAGTATACCGACTTCCGGTTCAAAACGATATATCCCTCAATACAAAATCTCACTGTACTTGTTGGTTAAATCCTGTTACACGATACATACGCAGGCCGAATGATGTATAATAAGCCGTGCAGCAAATGAACAAGGTCAGAAAGAAGGAGAAAATAAATGAACTTAGAAAAATTGATTGAAAAGATTGAAGCGTTCAAAGCAAGCCATCCTGAAGGTACGTTAGAATTCTTCGTGCAACCGCAAAGGGATTTGGATGATCTTTATGCTGAACTGCTGATACTGGATGTAACAACGGATGCAGAGGGCAATGCTACAGCCCGCGCTGAGGAAGCTTTGATCACGTTGGAA
>NZ_JBAWAZ010000070.1:0-2329 GCF_049589555.1 Trichococcus sp. | reverse complement strand
AAAAAATTAACTCAAAGCCCGTTGGTGGAGACTGTTTACTGCGCCAAAGGGAACCCAGGGATGGCCCAGGACGGCATTACATTAGTCGACATTGCGGAAAACGACCATCAAGGATTGGTTCAATTCGTCAAAGACAACAACATCGCTTGGACTTTCGTCGGACCGGAAATACCTTTATTTGAAGGGGTAACGGATGTATTTGAAGCGGCTGGCCTGAAAGTCTTCGGACCCAGCAAAAAAGCGGCCGACTTGGAATGCTCCAAGCAGTTCGCAAAAGACCTGATGAAAAAATACGGCATCCCGACTGCAGCCTATGAGACATTCGAGGACTATGAGGCAGCCGTTGCTTACGTGGAAGCCAATGGTGTTCCGATCGTCATCAAGGCGGACGGTCTGGCAGCCGGAAAAGGCGTCGTTGTCGCGATGACGATGACGGAGGCTCTGGATGCGCTGAACGACATGCTCCTGCAAGGCAAATATGCAGCCGGCAAACCGAAAGTCGTTATCGAAGAGTACCTTGAAGGGGAAGAATTCTCGTTGTTCGCGCTGGCGAATGGTGCGAAGTATTACTATTCAGGCGTCGCACAAGACCACAAACGCGCCTATGATGGCGACAAAGGCCCTAATACGGGCGGCATGGGCGCTTATTCGCCAGTACCGCAAGTATCTGAAGCTATGATTCAAGAAGTGCTGGATACGGTCGTAAAACCGACTGTAGAGGCGATGGTTGCTGAAGGCATCCCATTCAAGGGAGTTGTCTATGCCGGCTTGATGATCACCGCCAAAGGGTTGCGCGTCATCGAATTCAATGCCCGTTTCGGCGATCCGGAAACACAGGTCATCATGAACCAGATGGCATCCGATTTGGCGCAAGTCATCGATGACATCCTGAACGGAAAAGATCCGGTCATCGAAATGTATACCGATCGTTACACTTTGGGTGTTGTTGTTGCCGCTGAAGGCTATCCTGAAGCACCAATGAAAGACATCCCGTTGCCTGATCTGGATACGGAAAATGCCGATTGCATCGTCTATGCAGCAGGCGTGAAGGCTGGCGAACAAGGACTATTGTCAAACGGCGGTCGTATCCTGTTGATCGCTGGCCAAGGCGAAACGCTCCAAGCCGCGCAAGACAAAGCTTACCGTTACCTGAGTGCAAATCCGATCGCGCATACTTTCTACCGTTCCGACATCGGAGCAAAAGCGATCCGTTTTACCGAAAAATAGCAAGATGAGGGGGAGGCTTCGGGTCTCCCTCTTTGTATTTCTGCCCTGAAAAGTTATACTGAATCTGACAGAACTATCCATTTGAGGAGTGAGTGATATGGTGAAAACATTGATTCACAGCGGAAAAGTCGGACTGCAAGGTTTGAAATGGGAAGACCGTGCGGAACAGCCGGCTGGACCTTCCGAGATCAAAATAAAGGTCAAAGCGGCGGGACTGAATCATCGCGACCTTTTTGCCTTAAGCCAAGTCCATGAGAAGCATCCGGTTGTCATCGGATCGGATGCTGCCGGTGTCGTTGTGGCTGTCGGAGCAGAGGTGACGCGTTTCAAAATCGGTGATGAAGTGATGCTTTATCCCGGCAGCGGGTGGCGCAAGAACAGCGACACGGCTCCGGAAACCTTCGCGATCCTCGGGAGTTCGGAGCAGGGGGCGATGGCGGAGGAAATCGTTGTTTCCGAAGAGAATGCTGTCCACAAACCGGCCCAGCTGTCTTGGGAAGAAGCAGGCGTTTTGTCCCTGTCCGCTTTGACAGCTTACCGTGCCTTATTCACAAAAGGCGGAGTATCGGAAGGCATGAAAGTCCTGATCCCAGGCATCGGCGGCGGAGTAGCCAACTATCTGCTGCAATTCGCCAAGGCAGCTGGAGCGATAGTGTACGTCACGTCCCGTTCCCAAGAAAAATTGAGAATGGCGCTGCAGCACGGAGCCGAAAAAGGCTTGCTGCACGATGAGGATTGGGTCGAAGGAATCGGCGGAAAAGTGGATGTCGTAATCGAGTCAGTCGGAGCAGCCACTTTCGACAAATCGCTGGCTGCGGTCCGCAGAGGCGGCACTATCGTGACTTTCGGCTCATCGACGGGCGATCTGGTCACCTTCGATCTGCGGAAATTCTTTTACGGACAGTACACGCTGAAAGGTTCGACGATGGGTAGCTTCGAAGAGTATGAAGCGATGCTCCGTTTTGTCGAGGAACATGATCTCCATCCGGTAGTGGATGCCGTTTATCCGGCAGAGGAGTTCAGGGAGGCATTCCAACGGCTGGAAAATGCCGAACAGACGGGGAAAATCGCCTTGCAGATCGGTTGAATTGCAACAAAACGG
>NZ_JBAWAZ010000069.1:0-1876 GCF_049589555.1 Trichococcus sp. | reverse complement strand
ACGCATTTCGATTGCCCAATGCACTTGATCACAGAGTACGGCGGCTGGCGCAACCGCAAAATGGTCGGATTCTATGAGAATCTATGCCATGCCATTTTCAACCGCTACAAAGGTCTTGTTAAATATTGGTTGACTTTCAATGAAATCAACATGATTTTACACGCACCATTCATGGGTGCCGGTCTGTACTTCGAAGAAGGCGAAAACGAAGAACAAGTCAAATTCCAATCTGCGCATCACGAGTTGATGGCCAGCGCAATCGCTACCCGCATCGCGCATGAAGTCGATCCTGAAAACCAAGTGGGCTGTATGTTGGCTGCCGGGAACTACTATCCATATACTTGCGACCCTAAAGACGTATTCAAAGCGCAAGAAGAAGACCGTGAAAACTACTTCTTCATCGATGTGCAATCACGCGGCGAATACCCTGCTTACGCACTGAAAAAATTGGAGCGCGAAGGCATCAAAATCGAGATGGAGGAAGGCGACAAAGAAATCCTGAAAGCAAACACAGTCGATTTCATTTCCTTCTCCTACTATTCTTCACGCGTAGCTTCTGCTGATCCTGAAGTGAACGCAAAAACAGGCGGCAACATTTTTGAATCCGTCAAAAATCCTTATTTGGATGCGAGCGAATGGGGCTGGCAGATCGATCCATTGGGACTGCGCATCACGATGAATGCGATGTACGATCGCTACCAAAAACCATTGTTCATCGTTGAAAATGGCTTGGGAGCTGTCGATGTGCCTGACGAAAACGGCTATGTCGAAGACGATTACCGCATCGCCTACATGGCAGCGCATATCGAAGCCATGAAAGATGCCGTAAACTTGGATGGCATCGATCTGTTGGGTTACACCAGCTGGGGCTGTATCGACCTTGTCAGCGCAGGAACAGGCGAAATGAAGAAACGTTACGGTTTCATCTACGTCGACCGCGACAACGAAGGCAACGGCACACTGAAACGTACGAAGAAAAAATCCTTCGACTGGTACAAACAAGTCATCGCCAGCAACGGAGAAGATTTGTCCGTCTAAAGGAAAATTGGTTTGCTTGCTGACGCAAGCGGAAATTGCATAAGACACAAAAATAGCAGCAGTGAGGCATTTTTTGCCTCGCTGCTGCTATTTTTTGTGGTTTGCCCGCTGCCGGGTGTTGTCACCTCCGGCGAGGGCCTGTTCCCCGGAGTAGGCGGACGAAATCCAATCGCCACCTCCGGCGAAGACCCGCTCATCGGAGAAGCCGGACGAAATCCGGTAGTCAACTCCGGCGTAGGCCGGCTCACCGGAGTTGACGACTGAAACCGAGCAGTCAGCTCCTAATGAAGCTGTTCCGGTTATTTTTTCCGGTAAAATGCGGTCGGTCTGCCGACCGTGCCGTATTCCAGCCGCATTTCGATGACCTGTTTGTCCTCCAGATAGCGCAGATACTTGCGGACCGATACGTGGGAAAGGTTCGCCAGACCGGTGATGTCGTTTACGGTGAAATCGCCTTTCTGTTGGTCGATGCAAGCCATGATCATGGTCAGCGTCGAGGGGGTCAAGCCCTTATCGATGGCGTCATCATCCTTCTCATCCGGTTGCTTATCCAGCGAGTGGAGCTGATCCAATTGCTTCTGTGTGACCGGATTGCGGGAATGCAGCAGTTCCTGGCGCTGCACGAAGGCTTCGATGCTCTTCTCGAAGCGTTTGAACTGGAACGGCTTGAGGATGTAGTCGACGATGCCGCACTGCAGGCCGATCCGGATGGCTTCCTGTTCGCCGGCCGCCGTGATCATGATCAGCTCGGCTGGGTAATCCCTTTTCCGTAGTGCGCGGATCAGATCCAATCCGCTCTTGCCCTGGATGTTGACGTCGACCAGCAGCAAATCGTAGG
>NZ_JBAWAZ010000068.1:0-10431 GCF_049589555.1 Trichococcus sp. | reverse complement strand
ACGCAGCCGATCGTCACTTCCCAGTTGACAGGTTATTCGGCTTTTATTGCGTAATCCCCAGTATTGAAATAAGCATCAAAAACTTTCTTGGCTATCGGTGTAGCCCGGCCCGTTTCCGACCTGAGATACGGGACCACAACGGTAACGGTAATTTCCGGATGGTCGAATGGCGCGTACCCGACGAAAGTTGAGTTAAAGACACTTTCATTCTTCAGATTCTCATTGTTACCGTCATAAAAGGCCTCTGCCGTACCTGTCTTGGCGGCAACGTTGTTCGGGTCTTTGCCAAAGGTCGAATAGGCCGTTCCGTTTGCGCTGTGGGTCACTTGGTAAAATCCTTGTTGGACTCGCTCCATCGCTTCGGCATCGACGTCCACTTGGTTCATTACTTTTGTATCCAATGTTGTTTCCAAAGCCCCCAGCGAGCCGTTTGCATCCGTGCTCCGGATTTCCGAAACCAGTTGGGGAGCGTACCGGGTGCCGCCGTTGGCAATGGTATTGATGTATTGCGACAACTGCAAGGTCGTGTACAGATCGTACTGTCCGAATGATTGGTCGACTACGTTAACTGCCGCTTGGTTGAACCCGGTCAGTCCGCTGCCTTCGTTCGGCAGATCGATCCCCGTCTTCACACCCAAACCGAACTGGGAAAAGTAGCTGCGCAGTTCGTCGATCAGATCTGGGGAAATATTCAAGGTACCTCCCGCTTCATAGCTGGATTGTCCCCCCATCAACATCGCCAATTTGATCATGTAAACGTTCGATGAACGGGCTAACGCGTCGATGTCGTTGATGGCCACTTGGCTGCCGACGGTCGGGTTGAAAACTGATTTTTTCAGATTTGAACCTTGGAATTGCAGCGGTTCATCGACGAGCACATTGTTGTCCGTGCTGATGACACCGCTCATGTATCCGGTCAGCACCATCGCGCCCTTCACAGCCGAACCCATCCCGTAACTGGAATTGATGACACCCAATGCATCATCCACAATTTCATTGGATGCAGAAATTTGCTTCCCGGTCATACCCAGGATTTCTCCTGTATTCGGATCCGATGCCACTATGTATATCCGGTCGTTATAGGGATCGACGTTGCTGTTCAGGAAATCCGTAGCGATCTGTTCGATTTCCTTCTGAAAATCGATATCGATGGTCAGAACCAGGTTATCCCCGGCTTTTCCTTCGTAGGATTCCTCCCGCGTCACAACCTCGCCTGATTGATCCGTGATCGTTTCCCACTGTGATTTCGTGCCTGAGAGCACCGATTCGTATTCTTGCTCCAAATAGGAGTTTCCGACGCGGTCGTTCCGGGCATAGCCTTTTGCCAAATAGGTGGACACTTGGTCGCTCGGCAAACCGATCTTTTCGCTGGTCACCCCACCCAAAATACTCTTCAGCAAGTCGGATTCTGGATAGATCCTGACCCAATCTGTCGCGACATCCACGCCGGACAAACCGGACAGCTTTTCGCTCACCTGTGCCAATTCTTCATCCGAGACATCCTTGTTTTTGATGCTGGTGGTCGACAAGGCATACGCGCTGTTCATCCGCTTGAAAATGGCGGCGATTTCTTTCTCTTCATCCGAATAGGCGACGTCTTCCGCCGTTATTTTTTCCAGCTCCACTTCATACAATTCGGAACCCGGCAACAGTTTTTCGTCATCAGACAGGCGTTCCAACATGACCTCGTTGTTTACGGCCATCCAATAATCCTTCAGGTCACGCTCCGTCAGTTCTTCAATGCTGACGTTTATCAGACCAGCCAATGAAGAGGCCACCTTCGACATTTCCTCGGCCGTCGTGTTTGCTCCTCTGGTGTAGGTTATGGAATGCTGCGGTTCATTGCCTACAAGGATGTTGCCGTCTCTATCATATATCAAACCGCGCGGCACTGACTCCGTCACAAGTGTCGTTTCTGTACGTTTCACGATGGCTTCGAATTCATCTCCGCGAACGATCTGCAGATATCCCAACCGGAATATCACCGCAGAAAACAGCGAGAACACGATGAAAAAGAGCAGGTTCAAGCGAAACGGGATATGCGATTTTCTCTTTCTTTTACTTTGGGTATTATCTTCCAATTTTACACCTTCCTAAAACCATAGTTCGACAACCTATTATAGCAAAAAAAGCATGCATTACAAACGACGCAATAAATTTTTAAAGATGTGCCTTCGCTGGATGTGCCCAGACGACCTCGGATTCTTCATAAAACCAGCTGGATATGCTAAAATAGCAGAAGCACTTGTGAAATTTTCGCTTCAACTATCCCGAGCGTTCATTCATGGTCAGGTGACTCTGCGGCAACGCCACAAAAATTTCATTTTAAGGAGGAATGTGCAGCATGCTGAAGCGTTTCACAACCCTATCCCCGCAAAAAAATATGCTTTTCCTTTCGTTCTTACTGCCCTTGTTTGTGATGATGGTCATTTATGCCACCATGGGCGTTTATCCTTTCGGCAACAGCACCTTGCTGACGGTCGATCTCGGCCAGCAATATGTGGATTTTTTCAGTTATTACCGCACTACCTTATTGTCCGATCCTTCCGCCATTTTCTTTTCATTCACAAAGGCATTCGGCGGAGAGATGTTGGGGCTGTGGGCTTACTATCTGATGAGTCCTTTCAATCTGATTTTTTTGTTTTTCCCGCAGTCCCAGTTGCCCTTGGCGGTGACCATTTTGATTTTGATGAAAGTTTCAGCGTCTGGCCTGACTTTTGCTCATCTGTTGATTTCTCGCTTCGAAGGCAAAGGCTTGTTGGTTCCGTCCTTCGCCTTGAGTTATGCCTTGATGGGTTACGTCATCGTCAATCAATTGAATGTCATGTGGCTGGACGGGCTCGTTTTCCTGCCTCTGATCATTCTTGGTTTGGAGAAACTGCTGTCGGGTGAAAGTGGTCTGTCTTACAGCCTGTTTCTCGGAGTGATGCTGATTTCTAATTATTACATCGGATTCATGGTCTGTGTTTTCCTTGTCTTTTATTATGTGTTCGCATTTTCCAGACAAGAAGTTGTCGGTCTGGACAACCTGAAGGCGCAGCTGAAGCACTTCTTAACCCAATCAGCCCGATTCATCGGTTATTCCTTGCTGGGAGCCGGCTTCGCCGCCGCACTGCTGCTACCTACCTTTTATTCGCTCTTGGGAAGCAAGGCAAGCTATGCCAACAAGCTGATTGATTGGAGTTTCGCCTATGATCCCTTCGAAGTCGTTTCGAAGTTTTATATCGGGGCTTTCAACTTCGACCAGATGCCCAGCGGACATCCTAATCTCTTTATCGGCACCGTCGCTCTGACTGCATACATCTATTATTTTTTTCATCCCGCCTTCTCAAAAAAAGAACGGTTCACCTCGCTTGTGCTGACCGCCCTCTTTTTTCTGGCGATGAACGTCCAGTTTCTGAATAAAATATGGCATGCCGGACAATATCCGATCTGGTACCCTTACCGTTTTTCGTTCACCGTTTGTTTCTTTTTCCTGTTGAACGGTTTTCGGGCGTTGCGTTCCTATCGTCCTTTTCCGTTTTTGCTCGCCTGCTGTCTTTTGATCACGAATGCGGCCACTGCCATCTATGTCCTGAAAAAGGATTTTGAATTTCTGGAGCCTGTCCAAGTATTGATCAGTGCAGTCATTTCCGTCCTCGTGCTGGTCTTGTTGATGCTTAGGGACCAGCCCCGAAAATGGCTGACCTACGCTTTGCTTTTCGTGGTCACCGCAGAGATGACGGCAAATGCAGCCGTCGACCTGTTTCGATTGGGCTACGTCAAGCAGGATGAATTCGCCGATTATCAGACGAATCTGAATACGATGCTGGCGGATGTGCGGCCATCCGAGGATACATTCTACCGGATCGAAAAAACATTCCAACGCTCCAAAAACGACAGTTTCCAAGCCAATTATGCAGGAATCAATCATTTCAGTTCCACTTTTGAAAAGGAGATTCCCGCCTTGTTCGGCTCACTGGGCTTTCCTGACGGGAACGGCTTCATCGTATATTCAACAGGGACCTTATTCACGGATGCACTGTTCGGTGTGAAATATTTCATCCAGGACAAGAAGTTGCCGGAAACATTTTATGACCTCAATGACGGCGTGTACCGTTTGAACCGCAACTCCACCCGCCCGGATTTGACCCAGTACAGTTTCTATTCCGAGACCGACCGAACCACCACCTTTGAAAATCCATACGCGTTGTCATTGGCATTCGGGGTTTCCGAAAGTGTATTGGATCTCGAATTGATCGAGGATCAGCCCATATTGATGCAGGAACAACTGTTGGATGCCTTCAACAATCAGGAAAGCATCGAACCTTATTTCTCGTTGCGTCCGTTCGATTCCAACGTCTTCCAGAATGTTACATCCGCTGCCGGGGATGCCCAGAACACAACCTACTATCGGTCTCTAGATGGGGCAATCTCGAGGATCGAATTCCAGTTCACCCCTACCAGCGACAATCCTTATTATCTGATTCTGGATGCAGGCATCGACGACGATAACGCAACCCTTTATGTGAATAATGTGAAGTTGGATTATTATACGACCTACCGGAACGATCAGGTCATCAATATCGCAAGCAACCAACAGGGTGAAAACATCACCTTTACGATTGAACTGCGCGAGGACTCGATACGTGTTCAGGACCTGAAACTTTACGAACTGAACAAAGATTTGTTCGAGGAGACCATTTCCGGGCGGCAAACGGAAGGCATGACAATCACCTCTTTCAGCCAGACACACATCACAGGTTCCGTCACAATCGAGGCTGAAAATGAAATATTGTTGACGACGATTCCCTACAGCGCAGGCTGGGAAGTGACGATCGATGGGAAAACTGCAGAAACAACCACCGCGCTGAATGGCCTGCTGGCGGTGCCGATCAGCGCAGGCATGCATACCATCGAGTTGACGTACCGCACCCCTTATCTGATGACCGGCTTGTCCATCAGCGGGGTTTCAATCGCTGGCGCCTTGTTATTCAGAAAATATCGTAAAAATAAATAAGAAAAGCGGTTGGAATTTGATCCCAACCGCTTTTCTTATTTATTTCAGGGCTAATCGAACCCGTTCCGCTTTTAGTCATTTAGGGAACCATGGGAAAAATTTATTTGTCCGTTTGGAATAAGCTGCGAAATCTTCGCGGTCTGCATACTTCTTCTCAAGCAGCGGGACACCTGATACGAACAACAGCAGTAACGTCATGATGATCGGACTGATGATCATGTACAGGCTGCCCCACCCATCCAAAGCTACGATGAAAATGCCCCACCACATCGCGGCCTCGCCAAAGTAATTCGGATGGCGCGTGTACTGCCACAGGCCTTGCATCATCAGCTTGCCTTTGTTGTTTGGATTGGCTTTGAACCGCTTGAGTTGCGCATCTCCAATCGTCTCAAAGAGGAAACCGACTATCCATAACCCGATGCCAACAAAATGGAACGGCGCCAGCTCTTGCTTTGCCGAAGTGTTCGTAACGATGATCGGCAAAGATACGATAAAGGCCAAAACCCCTTGCAAAACAAAGACATGCACGTAAGCTTTCAGACGCACAAAAGATGTCCCCCATCGCTTCCGCATATTGATGTAACGATAATCTTCAGGTTTATTCCAATTGCGGACCGTGATGTATAAAAAGAGGCGCAGGGCCCAGACTGCCACCATCGTCAACAACACGATCGCCCGCGGACCGATGACATCCGATATCAGGAAGGTTACGATCGCGACCAACAGGAAGGCAGGTCCCCAAAAACTGTCCACTATCGAATTATTATTCAGGTACTGCGCACCGATGAATACGATCGAAAAAAAGATCCAAAGCGCCAAAGCACTTAACAGAAAAGCATTCATTTTATGATTCCTCCTCACACATGTAGGAAATCGCCACAGTTCCTACCCCAGCGCTCATTCCAACAATCGTAGAAATGTTCATGATATATTCCGGTTCCTTGCCGAGCAAGGCAACGCTGCGCTTACGGTACGCTTCAGCTTTTTCGGGATTATTGGCATGCACGATAGCATATCTCGAAACCTTCTCCTGTGCATTCACTTTTTCCAGCAGTCTGAACAGCTTCTTTTCATTGCCCTTTTCGCTGAAGGCCTTCTCGGCTATCGAACCTTTGCCTTTTGCGTCGATGGATACGACAGGCTTCAGATTGATCGACATCGCCGCCATCCCCGAAACTTTGCTTAAACGTCCGGATCTCACCATATATTTCAGGTTGTTGACGCTGACGAAGATGTTTGTCCGGTCCCTCAAGCTCTCAATCGTTGCAACGATTTCATCAAAAGGTGCTTCCGCCGCGATCATTTCCGCAGCTTTCATGACAAGCAACCCCTCCGCACCGGAATTCCGTTTCGAATCGATCACGGCGATCTTTTTGCCTTCATGCAGTTTTTTCGAAACGGCATTCTGGAACACGCTGTTGGTTCCGCTCTGCTCTTTCGCGACAGTCAAAATGATGACCTTATCGTAATGGGAGAGCACCGTTTCCAGATATTTCTCGACAACGATCGGATTCGGCTGTGAACTTTTCGGGTATTCGATGGCTTCTTCCAACAAAGTATAGAAAAGTTCTGGCGTCATCGTCACCTTATCGAGATAGGAAGTGTTGTCAAAATTCAGATTGAGCGGCAACATATGCACTTGATAGCGATCAAGCATTGTCTGCGGGATATCCGCAATCGAGTCCGTGATCAGTGCGATGGCGTATTTCCGATCAAAAGCTGATTCGTTCTGTCTGACCATATCATCTGCCTTCTGCTGCAGAATGATGCCTTTTTTTCGCAAAACTTGGAATACCTGCTCCGGCGCATTGGCATGGATATGGATCCTGGCTTTGTGGTCGTTGCCTGCCACAATCAAGGAATCCCCGTAGAGTGCCAGTTCCGCTTTCAATGCTTCCAGATCAATCGCATCCCCTGACAACAGCGCTTCGGTGCAATAACGGTGGTGTATCTCCCCTTGGCTATGGATCAATTCCTCATTGAAGGCAAGGTCTACCGGTTCATCGCTGACCTCCAAATCCACCTTTCCGGTGCGCAAAAACGTCGCAAATCCTTGCAGAAAGTAGACAAAACCCTTCGCGCCGGAATCGACGACTCTGGAATCCTGGAGCACTTTCAGACGCGAGGTCGTCGCTTCCAAAGATTTGTTGGCCGTGACCAGCGATTTTGAAAACAATTCGGAAAATGTAGCTGAAAGATCTTTATGACTGTATACCGCATCCGCCCATTCCCGGATGACGGTGATGATTGTCCCTTCCACCGGATCGGAAATAGCCTGATAGGCATAAGGGACCGCCTTTTTGACTGTTTCTGCAAATGAAGGGATGGTTATCATCTCCTCATCCATCAGGCTCAGGAAGATCCCATTGATGTATTGCGCAATGATGATGCCGGAATTCCCCCTGGCGCCAGTCAAAGCAGCATCGGCTATGCTGTTCATTGTTTCCTTGACGGATCCGGAAATTTTCGCCTCCAGGATGATCGCATGCATGGTTGAAGAAAGGTTGCTCCCGGTATCCCCGTCAGCGACCGGAAATACGTTGATTTCATTCAGGCTGTTTTTGTTCTTGATGACCTCCTGCGCACCTGACACAAAAGAATAGTAAAGCTTTTCGCTGTCCAATTTTGAAATGTCCATTGGTCTTCTCCAATCCGCTCATAGGCTTTTTTGGTAGCTCAAAGAAATTTTTGGGCTACAATATATGTTATGCCGGCAGTTGCCGCATTCAAGAAAGTCCCCCAAGCCAAATCGATCACTGTGATCATGACTGGCCAATCCTTTAAAGTCGCCAGATTGGTCAAGTCATATGTCCCATATGCGATCAAACCGAAAAACCCGCCAGCCAAAATGGCATATTGCAGGCTTTCCTTCAAAAGGGCCGGTTGAATCACAAAAAATACGAGGCCGCCTATGAACAGCAGATAAAATACGATTGCCGCAACCCAATTGACATTTGGGGACATGAGATGGCCCAAATACTTGCTGTAAATATTTTTGGATACCACACCCAACCAGACAATATCCACCAAAAAGAACACAAAAAATGTCAGTAAATACAATTTGATGCTGTCCATCTTCTCTTCCTCCCTTTCCATAATCCGTTGCTGATTTAGTCGCTTGTTCTTTCGGACAAGATGCCGTCTTCCATCACATAAACTTTATCACAATATTCAATCAAACGCTCATCATGCGTCACCATGATGGTCGCCTTTTTCTTTAATTTTGTTTCTCGGGCAAGGATTTCCACCACTTCGAATGCCTTCTGTGTGTCCAGACTGGCGGTCGGTTCGTCAGCAAGTATGACTGATGGGTCATGGTAAAGGGCACGCGCGATGGCGACACGCTGCCTCTGCCCGCCGGAGAGATCGCTCGGGAATTTGTCCTTCAATTCGAAGATACCCAATTCTTTCAATAATTCATCCCGTTTTTGTTTGTCCACTTTGCTTCGCTCGACTTTGTTGGCCAAATGCAGCTGATCCTGGACCGTCAGAAATGGGACCAGATTCGAGGCTTGCAGAATAAACCCGATCTCTTCAAATCTTAGTTTGGCGCGTTTTTTCTCGGTCACCTCACTGAATGGTTTCCCATTGATCAAGACCTTTCCGGAAGACGGTGTCTGAAGACCTCCTGTGATGGTCAAGAACGTGCTCTTGCCTGATCCGCTCGGGCCGATGACGGCTACAAACTCACCGGCCTTTATGGAAATATTGGTTTTTTTAAGCGCTTCTATCTTAAGTTCCCCTTCCCCGAATGACCGGGAAACATCTATCATTTCAATTAATTTCATCTGCTGACTCTCCTATCCGATTGCCTTTAATGGGTCTATTTTTACAACTGCTCTTACGGAAAATACTCCACCGATCATGGCCATGATGACCAACAAGCCGGCTATGCCACTCAAAAAATATAAATTTGTGCGGTAAGGAACAGCGGGCGGCAAGACTAACGCTGTCACTCCGGTCAATATCAACCCGATGCCGACTCCGATTGCCGCCAACAGGAACGTTTGGATGACGACTGATTTTGCGATATAACCGCTCGAAATTCCTTGTGCCTTCATGACCCCAAACATGCTCGATTTCTGCATGGTAAGGACATAGATGAAAATACCGATCACTACTGACGCAATGACGACCAAAAATCCGATCATCAAACCGAATGTCAATACCTGAGCAGTGTATCCTGGAATTTCATTGATGTAATCCGCAATCGGATATACGTTCAGATCTTCGTTCCCAGTGTCCACCCCTTCAATCGTGTCATCGATTCCCCGCACTACAATTGCACTGATGCGCCCTTCCTCAGATTCATCAATCTGTTCAAAACGCACATCCTGATAGGAAGATACAGTCGTGTACAAAACCGGCGCGACACTGAACTTAGCGTCTTCAGTGAACCCGACTACTTCTACTTCCTTGTCCGATCCTGCCAACTGGAGCGTGTCGCCAATGACTATGCCCTCTTCTTCCTTCAGACTGATGTCTGCAACAACTTCATCATCATTTTGGAAAGCTCTTCCTTCGATCACTTCAGGCATCAGGAATTGATCCGATTCGATACCAAAAAAAGTTGTATTTATTTTTGCATCATCGCCTGACGTCCCTTCTTTCCTGATGACATTAGGAGCTATTCCGATGACAGCCGCTTCGTCAGCATCCACCCCATCGATGGCTCCTCTTGGCATCATGGACATATTGATATTCGTATTCGACTCGTCCGTCAGAATGATGCCGTCCGCATCCCATTTATCAATGCTGGTCCGATTATCCTGTGCCAACCCATAGGCAAGGCCCACCAAGAAGAACACCAAATACGATACCAGCACCATTACTCCAATTATCAAAGAAAACCTTGTTTTTGAATGTTTAATTTCTTTCCAAGCTAAAAACATTACTCCACCCCTTTATTTATGTTTTACAGACTGTTCTGGTCTATGCCGCCCATTGATTTGTTCAATATTTTCAACTGTTTCATCAACAACAGTCCATCGATGCCTTCCAGGCTACAGGCGTTCACTTCCGACAAAATAGCCAAATTGATTGCTTTCTTTGAAATGATGCCTTTTTCACTCAAGGTAACGATCGTAGCGCGCTTGTCCAAAAGGGACGGTTCCTTCGTGAGCCATCCCTGTTTCTCGAGACGGTTCAAAATGGGGTTCAACGTTCCGATACCCATCCCTAACCGCTCCCCGATGTGTTTGATCAATATATTGTCCTCATCCCATAAGGCCAGCAAGACCAGATACTGCGGGAATGTCAAATGGAAATCTTTCAATGCACGGTTATACATTTTGCCGAAACCATTTGCAGCCCGATAGACCTCGAAACAAAGCTGATCCTCAAGCGGCCTTTCAAAAATAGATTCATCCATCCCCATATCGCCCCTTTTCCAGATTTTTTCGATTAATATACATCTTACAAGATATATATTT
>NZ_JBAWAZ010000067.1:0-3889 GCF_049589555.1 Trichococcus sp. | reverse complement strand
TGGATGTGGCGTGTGAATGGCAATTGGGTGCCGAAATGGGCAGCCCATTTTTCTTGCCAGTAGGCGAAGTCGTTTGGTGGCGTTTTTTCGTTTAATTTAAATTCTGAATCATCTTCGTCTTCTTCTAAAAAATCTTTTAAATTGTTATTCTTCACACTGTTCTTATTAGCAGAGAGATTCACCGGCGTTAATGATGCCGGCGCAGGATTCGCCTCGGCCGCAAAATCAGGCAACGGAAGTTCGATAACCGTTGCCTTCTTGTCTGTCGCGTTGGCTTCTTTCATTACGGTGCTATTTTTCACGTACAGATTGTTGGTGAATTTCCCCTCAGCCGTGGCATATTTCTGGATGACGATGTAGCCCTTGTCGATCAGACATTTCTTGTGCTTCTGGAAGCGATCCTTGCCCATGTTCATATCGTAGCAGATCAGGTCGACGGAAGGATAAGCCGTGTCGCCCGCGCCAGCATAGGTTGAAATATAGGCATAGATGGCCTTCGCCTCAGGGGTGAGGTCCCTGTCCCTCATAACCAGCTTGCCAACCGTGCCGTATCCCATCGATAATACATCTACCTCAATCATCATGTTCTCCATCATTCATCCTGCTTCCGTTTTAAATTTTAGACTGGATCGACGCGGCCGAAGCGAATCGATTTTGTGTCTCTACTTTTAAAGACGGTGCGTGAAATGGATGTGTAACCTGAAAACCCTTATTATTTCGAAAAATTAAAAAAGCAGTCCGTGATTACCTAGTTGGTAGGACACTTGCTGCTTTTTTAGTTGAAACAATTATTTCAATTCAAGAATTGATTCTATCCTAATTTAGAATGGTAAGTCGTTTTCCTCATGAGCATTATAGAAATCAGAAAATGCCAAATTATCATCAAGATACACTTCTATTCGGTACTCCATTAAGGGCGTCCCTATTTTACCCCTAAAAATCCCATCACAATTATAATCAGAAAAAACCATTTCTTTAGTTACCCCGGACTGAAGATCGGTCATTTTGATTTTCAGATCGAAAGTTTTGTCCCCTAATCCATTATTGAATGTCAGCATGACTTTATCATTTGATAGCTCTGCTTTACTGACGTATGTCCAAAGCGAGAAAAACATAATCTGCTTATTATCCACTTTAATTTTGTCTGCATACTTTTCTGTTTCTGTGGGCCCCAACAAACTCAATAGCGTGTTCTTTTCTGACTGGCTCCTGACAATTATAAACTTTAATGTCTCATCCAGCTTCAGTTCGTCCAAAGCTACGATTTCTGCATGTCTGCAAGCGACTATCTCATCTCT
Source organism: Trichococcus sp. (assembly GCF_049589555.1). Taxonomy (GTDB): domain Bacteria; phylum Bacillota; class Bacilli; order Lactobacillales; family Aerococcaceae; genus Trichococcus. The sequence continues at coordinate 2,591 of NZ_JBAWAZ010000067.1, read as the reverse complement.
TTCATGGCTCTCAAAAGGTCCCTCGTGATAAATTTTGGAAAATGGCAACTCACTGAATTGCTGAGGTGTCTGGAGCAATTCATGCATTCCGCTTTTAGCGAGGCTATTTTTTGTGAAATAACAATTTGGTTTCTGAAGGGTTCCCTCTAAATCAAACAGAAAAAAAACTGGAAATGGGCAGTGTGCCTGAAGTGCTCCCAAATTAGATTTGCTCCTGAACCCCTCATTGTTGTATTGGGTAGGTGTTCTCGGCCTAAAGTAGAGGCGAACATATTGTTTCCATTCCTCGTCCGTCTGATTGATGACATCAGTGCTGGCATTTTCATTTTCCATTATGCCCGATTCCAATGCCTTGTTTCGGGATACCAACATCCCACTTTGTAAAATCGAGACCGCATTGTTCAAATTGGTAAAGTGGAAGCAAAACGATGTCCACACTTTTTTCTTATCACGATTCAAGCCAACCAGCGATTTGGAATTGCGGAGCTCACAGAGGACTTCGCCAAAGGATGCAACAGAATCACTCATAAAGTTACTCCTTCTCGATCTACGACATCCGTTTCAGGCAGTTCACTGTTTACAACAGTAAGCCCGAATATGACTTTTCCGTTTGGGTCGATCACCTGAGCCAATTCAATGTAATCCAATTTCCCCAACAGATTGAACACAAGTCGTAACTCCTCGTTACGACTGAAATGCGCTGGGAAATCCGTATCCCTTATGAATTCGGTCTCTCGCAATTTAATCCACAACTCGAATAAATCCGCTTGATAGAAAATATGCGGCTTTCCTTCACTGGCCATTAGAAGGTACGGCTCTGACTCTGGATCGTAACTGAAGTCTGCTTTGCTGGCTATGTTTTTTGAATTGATTTCCCACTTCTCATCATTTATGACCAGTTGGTTATCAGCCTCAACAGCATCCACCAGATCATCCCATACTTGCTCCGCACTTAAGTTACTCGGACTGCTTTGCAGCCATTTTTTTGTTTCTTGAACATTCATGTGTTCCGCACCAGCCGTCTTGTCACTGTAAATATGTACGAATACATCAATCGGAAGGTCTTTTAAGTATTTCTCCATCAAAGGTCTGACTTCCTTTTCCCAGTCCAAGCCGCCATTTCCGCAGCCTAGTTGCGGGAATGAAACGGAGGTTACCCCTTTTTCCTCATATGTTTCCACGAATTTCTTGAGGCCTTGTTCGACATACTCGATTTTGGATGGATTTCGCCAATGCTTTTTTGTCGGGAAATTCAGTATCCATTTTGTATCGGATTTATAGATCCAAAGTTTGCCGATACCCAGCAGATGCTGCTCGCAAAATTTTTGATATTGTTTATACATATCCGGATAGATTTCTTTGTAACGTTTCGCAATACCTTTTCCCATCACCCCGACTGTGTTCACTGTGTTGACAATCACTTGCGCGGGACTTTTGAAAATATCCTGTTGGACATACATCAACATCTTATATCCCCCCATTTTATCTTTACTTTACTTTACCCATACCTCCAGTAAAGTATAACACACGGATATCGCATTCAATCTATGATAATGAGAATTTCAGAGCATCAAAATCAGAGTTTCCGTCCTTCTCAGTTAAACTGAAGACTCGCCGGAGAACAGCGTTTATAAAGATCATCACCTCCGACCACTGCGGCTTCGCCGGAGTTCGTCCACCCGCAATACATCCCCTTTAACACGGCGCCACCTTCTCACTAGAGGATCGACAAAATAACCGCTGAGAAACCCAGCGGTCATTCGGTTTAGTCTTCAATTCATCATTACCTTCCAAAACACACATACAATTCCTCGGCCAGTTTCGTGCTTTCCAGCCTGATGAAGCTAGCATCGTTGCTTTGGCTACCCAGGACATCGATGCTACCGTACCACACAATTTTGCGATCGATGAGGACGCATTTTGGTCCACTCGAGTCTTGTTGCTGCACGTTGATTCCTTTGTCCGCCAATGACTCAATCAGTTGCATACGGTTGGTTCGATGCTGGGTATTGGCAATACTGTCAGCGCTCTTCGTCATGACGCTGACCGCGACTGTTGCCGGGATGCACGGTTTGATGGTATTCAGGAATGTCGCCACCGTTTTGCCGGCCAGAGCAGGACTGACCAAGACAATCTCACTCTTGGCGGCAAGCAGATTCTGTTTCAGTTCGTCGGCGTAATCCTTACCTGTGTACATTAAACTGCGGCTTGCTACTTCCTGATCCGCCAGTTCGACCGTATAGCCGATGCCGGCATAACCCGTCAGCCGCTTGCGGTACATCCGCTCGAGTACCGGAATGTGGACATCGACATAATCGTAGATGCGGACCTCTGTTTTACCTTCGTAGAGTCGATGCAGACGTCCGGCGTATTGATGCAGCCGGCCCTTCCAGGAAATCGGCATCGCCAAGAACAGTGTATCCAAGCGCGGTTCATCAAAGCCTTCGCCGATGAACGAACCGGTTGAGACAATCGTCAGAGGTTGCGTTGTCGGTGCATTGCGTATCTGCTGAAGCTTCTCACGTTCTGTCTTCCTACCCATTCCGCCCGTGATAGCCACCACATCGGGGATTTCCTCCCGTAGCAGTTCT
>NZ_JBAWAZ010000066.1:0-2665 GCF_049589555.1 Trichococcus sp. | reverse complement strand
CGCGGGTGTTCACGAACATCCCGCCGCTGCCCAGCCAGCGGACTTCCGTGTGGTCGATCGGTTGAAAAGCTTCTTCTCCAAAGAATACGGTAGGTGGTGGAACGGCTTGTTTGTGTGTTGCCATTTTATTTTCCTCCTTCTGATCCGGTTCATCCGGACAACTGCAGACTATCTTATAGTGCTTATCTTAACGCTGTTTGGGCGCCAATACCAATAGTTATATTGCATCATGAATCATGCCTGCAAAGCATGCTTCAATTCCTCGATGAACTTCGCGACGACAGGCGGGAAAGTCTGGTATTTTTTCCAGGCGATCACAAAACCTGTTTCCAATACGGGATCCAACAATTTAAAACAGAGGGGACTGTCCTCGCTTTCCGGAATAAGCTTTTCAAGACAAAGCGCATATCCCAGATCTGCCTCCACCATGATGGCCGCATTGTAGATCAGATTGTAGCTGCCGATGATGTTCATTCGATCGTACGCATCACCGAACCAGTTCGCCAACTCATTGCGGACAATCGACCTGCCTGCTACCAAAATCGGATAAGGCAGTAAGTCACCCGGGTTGATTTCCGATTTTTGCGCCAAGGGACTGTCTTTTCTCATAAGGACGCCCCATCTTTCTTTTTGCGGAATCCGGAGGAAATCGAACTTTTCGACGTCCACCGGTTCCGTCAACAGACAGATGTCGAGCAGCCCTTTATTGGCCCGGTCCTTGATTTCGTCGGCATCCGCGCTGTGAAACTTGTAGGTGACCTGCGGATAATCCAGACTGAATCGCTTGATATGTTCAGCCAACAGCCTCATGAATTGCGTTTCGCCAGCGCCGATCGCAATTTCGCCGTTCATGAGCGGCTTCTGCTGCTTCAGCTCTTTCTCGGTCCGATTGGTCAAGTCCAGAATTTCTTCAGCCCTTCGCTTCAGGAGCAAACCCTCGCTTGTCAAAGCGATTTTCCTTTTTCCGCGCCTGAACAACTGGACGCCCAACTCCTCCTCCAACTGCATCATCTGCCGGGACAATGTCGGTTGCGTGATGTGCAATTTTTCGGCTGCGCTGGTGATGTTTTCCTCATAAACAACCGTCAAAAAATAATGCATGACCCTTAATTCCATAATTACTGTGCTCCGTTTGCTGATTATTTCGCCATCGAAGGCGTTTACACTTCCATGATGACACAAGTATCCCCATCCGACAAGTGGGAGCCCAAACCAGAAAAACGCTGCATTTCCGCATCAATAGTGCGGCCTTGCAGCGTTTCCTTACAGCGGATATTCCATTTTGTAGGACGCGATCCCTTCGGCGAAACGTTTGATGCCGTCCTCCAGGAGTGCTTTCGGGCAAGCATAATTCCAGCGGACAAAACGCGATCCGTTGCCGCCGAAGATATTTCCTTCGGACAGGTACAGTCCGGTTCTCTCCCTGATAAACGCGCACAGCTCCTTCGTATCTTCCGTAATCGCCGCGCAATCGATCCAGGCCAGATAAGTAGCATCAGCCTCGACTACATGGATTTCAAGGACAAGTTCCTTCAAAGAAGCGATCAAAGATTGCCTGTTCTGCTCCAAGTATTCCCGCAGCTCCTCCAGCCATTCTTCCCCTTCGTCGAAAGCCGCTTCAGCCGCTTGGATCGCGAAAGTATTCGGTTCCGCCACTTCATCCGTATTGATCCCTCTGTCCACTTGTTTTCTGATTTCAGGATTCGGGATGACGATTGCCGCTGTCTGCAGTCCGGCGATATTGAAAGCTTTTGTCGGCGCAATGCACGTGATTGTCCGGTCAGCAATCTCCTCGGAAAGGGAGGCAAACGGGATATACGCGTGGCCGATGTGCGTCAGGTCGCAATGGATCTCGTCACTCACGATCAGCACATCATGCTTGATGCACAGTTCGGCGATCCGTTCCAGCGTCTGCAAATCCCAAACTTTGCCGATCGGATTATGCGGGTTGCAGAAAATGAACAGCGAAGTCGTTTCGCGGGATAGTTTTTCCTCCAGATCCGCATAATCGATGGCATAGCTTCCGTCTTCATAGCGCAATTCGCTTGCCAAGACTTTCCGACCGTTGTTCAGGATGGAATTGTAAAAGATGTTGTAGACCGGCGAAAGAACGACAATGTCATCGCCTATTTCCGTCATTTTCCGCACAATTGAAGAAATAGCCGGAACGACACCCGTGCAATACAGGATCCACTCCTTTTCCATCGCGAATTGATGCCGCCTCTGCCACCACCTGATGATGCTTTCGCGGAAAGTGTCAGGGACGGTATTGTAGCCGAAAGCGCCCTGCCGAATCCGCTTTTCGATCGCATCGATTACAGCAGGCGCCGTTCCGAAGTCCATGTCCGCCACCCACATCGGCAGCTCGCCCGGTTTGACATCCCACTTGTAAGAGTTGGTGTTCCGTCTGTCGATGATCTGGTCAAAATCGAATGGCATATTCCTGTTCCTCCGCAAGCTGGTATTTGGTGTCCTCGGCAGAGATTTCCGGGTCGTCCAGGATCAGTTCTCCGATTCCGGCAGCGGTTATCGTGCCGCTGATCGGATTCTTGACGCTGTCGATGCGGCTGTTCGCTTGAACGTCGACCGTCGAATATTCGAACGCCAGATCCGTGTTGATGATCGTACAATTCTCCATCTTCACGTTTTCCATGTAGCACATGCC
>NZ_JBAWAZ010000065.1:0-3109 GCF_049589555.1 Trichococcus sp. | reverse complement strand
AAAATCCTGGTGGCTCACAATCGGCATATGCAGCGGTCTCTTGTTTATTTCCAGCAACTGCATGGAATCCACGCAACATTGGACTTTCCTTGGCATCGATGCCTTGAATCTGATCGTGCTGGCCTTGTTTATTCAGATCCTTCCGCCAAGTTTGGGGCTGGCTTTGAATGTCGTTGTCCTCTTGGCAATCCTCCTGCTTCTCTATGTCAAAAGTACTTTTCACGAAAAATAGCTGCTTTTGTATTCAGTGTTTCTGGTCGCAAGCTTGCCTGTTCTGTGAAAGGGGGCCCCACCTATGTATTGGATCCGTCTGATCATCGGCGATATTTGGTTTCTATAGCAAATCGATTACGAAAAAAATAAGCCAAGGTTGGGTTTTTCATTCCCGCCTTGGCTTATTTGATGGAATCCTTAAGCTTTTTCGCCTATGAATTCTCCATTTTTGGTCAAATGTTGTTTCGAAATCTCATTCAGGATCACGTGCACGCTTTCCTTCGATACGTTGGCATTTTTTACAACGGCATCCACGACATCGCGCATCAATCCTTGTTTCTGCTCGTCGGTTCTGCCTTCCAGCAATTCGATGTGAACATATGGCATTTCAATTCCCTCTTTTCGCTTTATGGTTTCAACTCAGGTCCATTTTATCAATGTTTGGATTGGATTGCACCTCTATTTGGAGGCGATGTAGGTCTTCAGGCGTTCAGCCGCCTCGGCGACCATATCCGTGCTCAGCGCGTAGCTCATGCGGACATAACCTTCTCCGCCTGGTCCGAAGATCGAGCCCGGCAGCATGCCCACTTTGGCGTTCATGCCGATTTCGCGGCAGAAGGCCTTATCGTCCGTACCGAACTTCGCCGGAATCTTCGCAAAAGCATAGAAGGCCCCTTTCAGCGCGGGAACCTCAAAGCCGGCTTCCTGCAAAGCGGGAACGAGGATGTTTCTTCTTTTTTCATATTCGGAACGCATCTTTTCGACATCCGGCGCGCTGTTGCGGAACGCCTCCTCGGCCGCACGGTTGGAAACCGTTACGCCGGTCGTCACCAACTGCTGATGGGCCAAGAACAAGGTCTTCATCCATTTCGCATCCGCGGCAAGCACACCGACGCGCCAGCCTGTCATCGCAAAGGCTTTCGAAGCACCTTGGAACAAAATCGTGCGGTCGCGCAGCAGGGTCGCGATCGAAGTATGCTTTTCCCCGTAGGTGATTTCGCTGTAGATTTCATCGCTCAGCACAAAGATGTCGTACTGCTTGATTGCGTCGGCCAAAGCCGTCAGTTCTTCTTTTGTATAGGTAGCGCCTGTCGGATTGCTCGGATAGTTCAAAAAGATCGCTTTGACATTTTTGTTTTCGGCCATCGTCTTGTGCAGCAGCTCCGGTGTCATCAAAAAGCCGGTGTCGGAAGTGTCAACGAGGATGCACTCGCCGCGGTTCAGTTCCACTGCATAACTGTATAATGGAAAGAACGGCGATGGGATGATGACCTGATCGCCCGGGTTCAACAAGCCGAAAGCCGCGGCGAATAGCCCTTCAGTGGCACCCACCGTCATCACGATTTCCGTTTCGGAATCGTAGTGCAGATCATATTGCTTTTCCAGGAATTCGCTGACTGCTTTACGGACGCCGATTTCGCCGGAAGTGTGCGCATAATGGGACGCATTGTCTTCGATTGCCTTGATGGCGGCTTGCTTGACGTTTTCGGGCATATCAAAATCCGGTTCCCCGATCGTCATCGGAATGCAGCCTTCCACGCTGCGGAAAAGTTCATCAAATTCGCGGATTTGCGAAGGTTTGATGCGGGAAAATAGTTCATTCGTTGTCAAAGCCATGTAGTACATCCTCCATCCAAGTGTGCATCACCGCCAGAACCCCCTCGGCGCATGCTTTTTTATAGGGTCATATCCTTTTTCTCACATAATTTTAATATTAATCAGAATACGACTATTCCGTCCATAAGTCAAGCGTACCAGGGTATCGTCCAATTCAAGAGAGCGTTTTCTCTTCCGCAAAATGAGAAAACCCGAAAAAATTCTGTTTCTTTTTAATCTTATCTGTTGACAAAGAAAGCGGGATTGGGTATATTAATCACATCAAAAACACAGCGAAGAGAAGAGTAAATCATTCCACTCCTTCATTAGAGAGCTTGGTCAGGTGAAAGCAAGCAAGGAAGTGTTGGTTGAAGATGGTCTCAGAGTGGCTTGTCCGAAGAGTAACTTCTTAAGACAGGACGGGAACGCCCGTTACAGTGTCTCAGTATGACTTGCAGCAATTTGCAGGCGCACTGGCTAAGGCGGATGCAGCGATGCTTTCGTGAACTAAGGTGGTAACACGAGATCGAACTTTGACCTCTCGTCCTTATCTTGCGCATAGAATATGCAGCAGATAAGGCGAGAGTTTTTTGATTTTATGATAAAATGTAAACGCAAGGAAGAGGAAAGTAAAAACCGCAACGTATCACAGCGAGCCTGGATGGATGAGAACAGGCATACGGAACGGTTTTGAAGATGGCCTCGGAGCGGGAAGGATGAGCTGCACAAGCCGTAAGTCCTTCAAGGGAGCACCCTTTATCGTGCACGAGTGAAGCAAGCCTTCACTCATGGAGGAATCCTGCCGTGAGGGGGATTCGAACAAAGGTGGTAACACGAAGCGTCCGCATTCGTCCTTAACGTCATATTTTTTTGATGTAGGATGGATGCTTTTTTTATTAGAGGAGGAAAGATACATGATCAGTCTACAGGATATCTCAGTGACTTTTAAAACTGACAAAAACAAAGCCATCCATGCCGTACAGCATGTTTCCCTGGAAGTCGATAAAGGCGACGTCTACGGCATCGTCGGATACAGCGGCGCCGGCAAAAGTACATTAGTAAGGACCATCAATCTTCTGCAGCGTCCGACCGAAGGAAAAGTCATCGTGAGCGGAAAAGACATGATGGCATTGAACGACAAAGACTTGCGCGAGTCTCGCAAAAAAATCGGGATGATTTTCCAGCATTTCAACCTGATGCGCTCCCGCACCATTCACGACAACGTCGCATTTCCCTTGAAGAATTCTTCCTTAAGTAAACAGGAAATCCACGACAAGGTAACGGAACTTCTTTCATTAGT
>NZ_JBAWAZ010000064.1:0-8198 GCF_049589555.1 Trichococcus sp. | reverse complement strand
GTCATCGGCCCTGAAGCGACGCCGCCCGCATCAAAGGCGATCCCGACGAACAGCTTCGGGACTTTGTAGGAGAGGGCAATGATGATCAGATAGCCGGGGACGAGATAGTGCCAAAGTTGCAGCCAAGGGATGAGTACACGCACGACCGACAAGAGGACGGCGAGCCCGACTCCGATGGACAGAAATCCCAGCACAATACCGCGCTTTACATATCCAGTTGTAACATCTTCTATTTGATGCGTCAATACATATACCGCAGGTTCCGCCAAAATGACCAATACCCCCAGCACAAAACCGACGATGAGGACCGGAATCGAACTGTCCATCCCGGCAATCAGCATGCCGAGTTTGCGTCCGACTTCCATGAAACCGGCATTCACGCCTGTCAGGAAAAGGACCAACCCGACAAAAAGATAAGCCATCCCCAAGAAAATACGGCGGAAAGCACGCTTCGAGAGTTTTTCATCCGCAAAGAAGACATGGGTGAGCACGAAGATGATCATTATCGGCGAAACTGCCAACAGGATTTCGCCCGCGATTTTCGGCAGTTCGTGCAGGAATGGCGCAAGCCAATGGGTCACATTAGCCGTGCTGGCAGGCATCGAGCCCGAAAGCGGTTCATCGGAACGGACGAACAACCCCAAAATCAATACGGCCAAAATGGCGCCGGCTGATGCGATCCCCACCAGCCCGAAGCTGTCCTCCTCCGCTGATTGCGTCCGCCGGTTCAGGGAGGCGACCCCGACAGCCAACGCCAACATGAAGGGCACAGTCAAAGCGCCGGTCGTCGATCCCGATGCATCAAAAGCGATGGCGAAAAGGTCATTCGAACTGAAGTAAGCCAAGCCGAAGATGGCGAGGTAGAGGAATGTGAAGGCCTTGTTCAGCGGATAGCGGTAAACGATGCGGAACAGGCCGATCGTCAGCATCACGGCGATGCCGACGGAAACGACAATTAAAAGCAGATTTTTTGGATACATGCCGTTCGTGACCTCGGAAACCTGCGCCGCCAAAATATGCAGATCCGGTTCTGCTATTGAGATGAAGAAACCGAGGACAAGCCCCATTCCGAGCACGTATTTCAAGCTGTTGCTGCGGGCTAAGCCTCTCCCTAGAAATTTCCCGATCGGCGTGATGCCGAGATCCACGCCGAAAAGAAAGATGGACAGGCCGATGATGATCAAAAACGCCCCGAACAGGAACCGCTGCAGATCGATCGTTTCGAGCGGCGTCAGTGTGAAGTGGAGCAGGACGACAAGCAACGTGATCGGCAGCACGGACTGCAGGACTTCCCTTAATTTTTCTGTAAATATACGCATAGATTCATTCCTTTCATAAGTGATGTTATAATGTTGAAGAGTAATATTCATACATTAAACATAACATGCCAACTATTAAATAGGAAGTAAAACGCACTCTTTTGAAGGGCATCGGACAATATCGCGATGCTTTCAGGAAATTCACCCGGATCCGGTAGCCCAAAAAGATCCGACCGTTTTATTTTGACGTAAACGCCCCAAAGCATTAGAATAAAGGAAACAATAGGGTTTCATGAAGGATGATTATGATGAACATAAAAAACAAAAGCCTGCTGAAGACTGCCGTTTTGGCGGGCACAGCGGCCTATCTGCATCTCCAAAATACTTGGATCCAGAAAACCGAGTACACGATTCCGGTAAAGAACCTCGCGCCGGAAAACGAAGGGCTGAAGATCGTTCAGATTTCTGATCTCCATCTGCCGAAAGAGAAAATCGATCTGAACAAGCTGATTGACATGACTGAAGAAGCGGAACCGGACTTCATCTTTCTGACCGGCGACCAGATCCAAGGGGATGACACCTTTGACCCCTCTGTGGCGGAAAAGCTATTCCGGAAATTGACGGCGATTGCGCCAACCTATGCCATAACGGGGAACCATGACCGCCATTCGCCTATGTTCCACATTGCAGTAGATCTGTACAAGAAAACAGGGATCCGCTATCTGGAAGACGAAGCAATCAGCGTTCTGGCGAAAGGCAGAAAGCCTATCGTTATCATGGGTTTGAGCGACAAAAGCGCAGCCATCCAGAAAATCACGAAGGACTTCCTGAAGAAGATTAAGCTGAGAAAAGATTGGCAAGGCCAAACGCGCCTTTTGCTGGCCCACCGACCTGAACATTTCCTGAAGTACAGTATCAATCCGGAAAAATCAGCTGATATCACGTTCGCCGGCCATGCGCACGGCGGCCAGATCCGCATCCCTAGACTGGGCGGACTCTTCGCACCGGGTCAAGGCCGGATGCCGCAGCATACCGAAGGAGTCTATCTCTTGCCCATGGATCCGGAAAAGAAACTGGTCGTCAGCCGTGGCATCGGCGGGTCATCCTTCCCGTTCCGCATCAACAACCGTCCGGAATTGATTGTAGTGACATTGACGAACGGCTCCGTCTCTGAAAAACTGTAGGCGCGTGCTCCAATAACGCTGAGACGACGGGGGGAAGATTTTTTCCTCCAGTTTGTTATGTAAGCGCATTAATAATTTTTGTATTTCTTACCAAATTGGGTTACACTTAAGGTAATAAGTAGAAGGAGCGTGGATTATCATGGTAAAGAGCTTAATGGATAGGATGCCTTTGAACGATGGTTTTACAATCCCTGGCATTGGTTTTGGAACATGGGATGTCAGCGATGGTGAAGCCGAAGAACTAGTCTTCATGGCCATCATGCGCGGTTTCCGCCTGATTGACACAGCGAGCATGTACAAAAATGAAGCCGGCGTAGGCCGAGGAATTAATAAAGCAATCAATGCTGGTATTTCCAGAGATGAAATTTTTGTGGTCACAAAGCTCTGGGAAGACGAAATGGGCTATGACAAAGCTACCGATGCCATCAAAGCCAGCTTTGACCGCTTAGGCTTGCAACAAATCGACTTATTCTTGATTCACCGCCCTAGCAAAGAGGATGCCGTGAACCTCGAAACGTGGAAAGCGCTGGAAGATGCGAAAGAATCCGGACGCGTGAAAAGCATCGGCGTCTCCAACTTCTCGCGCGGCGAATTGAAGGAATTGATGGAAAATTCCCGCATCAAACCAGCCGTTAACCAATTGGAGATCAACCCATTCCACAACATGGAAGAGGTGGATGATTTCGGCTACGACAACAACATCGTGTCGATGGCATACAGTCCATTGGCAAAAGGCAGAGCCTTGGAAGAAGGTAAAGTAATCAAAATCGCTGAAAAATATAACAAGACACCGGCACAGATTGTATTGAAATGGGCTGTGCAACGTGACATTATTCCGATTCCGAAAACAAAGGATCCCGACCGCATGAAGGAAAATCTGGACCTGTTCGACTTCATGTTGACGGATGAGGAAATGGAAAAAATTACCCGCATCAAACAAGCCAGCAACTTTGAAAGAGGACACCAAGACCACAACCTCGGCAAGAGAATCGGGGTCGACACGCACAACATCAAGTAATAACAGACTATCGCTGGGGGCCTCCGGGTCTCCAGTTTTTCTGTGTGCGCTGAGAGAAGAAACGGTATAATGAAATAAAATAAAGAAGAACAAGGATGGGTAAGATGAATTTTTATTATGATGAAGAAGCGATCCGCTATCTGAAGGCCAAAGATCCGATTTTGGCGGACATCATCGACCGGATTGGGCCTATCGAACGGCCAATCGATGCGGATCTGTTTTCGGCGCTCGTCAACAATATCGTTGGCCAGCAGATTTCGATGAAGGCCCAAGAAACGGTCTGGAAAAGGATGCTTGCCGCTTTCGGAGCAATCACGCCCGAGAATATTTGCCGAGTTAGCATTGAAGAAATCCAGCAGTGCGGTTTGTCGACCCGCAAAGCGACGTACATCCGTGAAGCGGCCGAAAAAGTCCTTTCCGGCGAATGCGATCTGGAGGCGCTGAAGCACATGAGCGACGAAGCGGTCATCGCCGAACTGTCGCAGCTGCGCGGCATCGGCAAATGGACTGCCGAAATGCTGCTGATCTTTTCGATGGGGCGTCAGGATGTGCTGAGCTGGGACGACCTCGCCATCCATCGCGGATTGCGGATGGTGTACCATCACCGCAAAATCACGAAGCCATTGTTCCAGAAATACAAACGGCGTTACGCGCCATATGGTTCGATCGCAAGCCTCTACCTGTGGGAAGTGTCCGTCGGCGTCCTGCCGGATCTGAAGGACTATGCGCCGCTGACAGAAGCCGAAAAGAAGAAACGCCTGAAGCAGCGCCAAGAGCTGAAACGGGCGGAAAAGCAACTATTATAAGGTCTAACGCCAGCATTCCGTCTGCACCGGGATGCTTTTTTGTTTCTGTTGCAAAGGGGATGCTTTAACCGGGCGCCAGCCCCAATCATGCCTACAAAAATCATTCATTTTACATCTCAAAAAAATGGTATCGCTAAGCAATCCGCTTCCGATTAGTGTAGAATGGGGTTAGAATGTTTCAAAGACAACAATGAGTGAGGGGATAAAGCCATGATCAGATTAGGCATCATCGGAACGAGCAGCATCGCGCATGAATTCGCCACAGCGGCAAAAGCATCTGGACAATTCGAAATAAAAGCGGTATACAGCCGCACCCAGTTCAACGCCCAGAGTTTCGGGGAAGGCTACGGCGCGGACCTGTTCGTCACGGAGTTGGACAAATTCACAGCCTTGGAGGAAGTGGATGCCATCTACATCGCATCGCCGAACAGCCTCCATTTCGAACAAGCCATGTCGGCCATCGCGAACGGCAAGCATCTCATCGTTGAGAAGCCGATCTTCTCGAACACGAAGGAATGGGAGGCAGCCTTCTCCGCAGCGAAAGCCAACAATGTTTTCCTGTTTGAAGCCGCCCGCCACCTGCATGAACCGAACTTCGAAATGGTCAGGAATGAGATCGCTAAATTGGGCGAAATCGACGGCGCCAGCTTCACTTATGCCAAATATTCCTCCCGCTACGACCAGGTCCTGGCCGGCGAGGAACCGAACATCTTCTCGCTGAACTTTTCCGGCGGGGCGCTCTCCGATTTGGGCGTATACTTGCTGTACGCTGCCATCACTTGGTTCGGTGTTCCAGTGGAAGTCGATTATGCCGCCAAGAAAATTCAGACAGGCGTCGACGGAGCCGGCACGATGCTGCTGAAATATCCGTATTTCACAGCCAACCTGCACACGTCAAAAATTTACAATTCCTTCGCTGATTCAGAAATATACAGCGCCAAAAAAACACTGATTCTCGATGGGGTCAATTTGATCCAATCCGTAGAACTGGTGGACGGCGAGACCAACGAACGGTACCAATTGGCCGAAAAAGCATCCGGACATTTTATGGATGACGAGGTCCGTGCATTCGCGCGCGTCTTGAATGATCCGGAAAATCCTGATACTATAGAAGACTATGAACGTTGGACGCAGATCAGCCGAGACGTCAACCGGACAATGGAAGCTCTGCGCAAAAAAGCGGGCATCATTTACCCAGCGGATTTAGATGAGGCGTAGGTCAGACGGATGCTTCCGCGCGAGGTATGCACCGCAGCCTAAACACAGGCTGCATTATAAGAAATGAGGAAATAAATGATGATGATGGAAGAAATGGCAATGCCATTCGAGAAATACTGGAACGAGATGAGTTTTCAGCTGCCGACGCCGATCCAAGAAAATGTCTTCAAGCCATTGATGGAAGGCAAGGATGTCGTTGGCCTATCGCCGACCGGTACCGGCAAGACGTTGGCTTATGCTATCCCGTTGCTGCAAAAAACGGATGCCAACAAGGAATTGCAATTGCTGGTGCTCGTGCCTTCACAGGAATTGGCGCACCAAGTAGGGCACGTTTTGGCTGAATGGGGTTCCCTGAAGAACTTGAGCGCGCAAGTGATCATCGGCGGCGCGAACGTTGGCCGTCAGATCGACAAGCTGAAGGAAAAGCCGGAAATCGTGGTCGGAACACCGGGACGATTGCTGGAATTGGCCAACCAGAAAAAACTGAAACTGCACAACATCAGGACGGTCATCCTGGATGAGGCGGACTATTTGATGCAGGAAGAACATCTTAGCGCCTTGCGCGAATTGATCAAAAAAACGCCGGGGTCCCGCCAACTGGGCTTCTTCTCGGCTACGAACAGCGAGAATCTGAAGGACATCCAGAAATGGTTCAACACGGAGCCGCTTTGGTTCGACACGACCAAAGAAGGTCAGTTCATGGATCAGACTATCCATGGCTTCATCGAGGCGCCGACGCGGAAACGCGCTGAAATGCTGCGCCGCTTGGGCAACCTGGAAGGCATGCAGGCGCTCGTTTTCGTGAATTCTACGCAAGAACTTGATTATTTGGCGGGAAAACTGCAGTTCGAGGGCATCAATGTCCGCATGCTGCACAGCGATTACGGCAAGGCACAGCGTAAGAGCGCCATGGATGAATTCCGCAAAGGCAACGCGACGTTCCTTCTGACGACGGATGTCTCCGCCCGCGGGATCGATATCCTGGATCTGCCTTACGTCATCCATTACGATCTGCCGCTTTCGAAGGAAACCTACCTGCACCGCTCCGGACGTACGGGCCGGATGGGCAAAAAAGGGGTTGTGCTGTCCTTGGTGAATGATCGCAACAGTCGCGATATCAAACGCTTCGCGCCGCATCCGGATGAAGTAAAAGAATTCTTCATCTACGGCGGTGAGCTCGTCAACGAACTGCCGAGCCGCGAATCACGTGACGCCATCCGCGATGCGCAGAAACCGGCCGCAGCCAAAGCAGCCAAAATCCAGAAAAAAGTTGCTTTGAAAGAGGAAGAGACTGCGAAGGAAGCAGTTGCCAAAAAAACGAAAAAGAAAAAAATCCGCTCCAAAGATCAGAAAAACAAAGGCGCGCGCCGCAAGCCAACAGAACAAAAGCTATCTGAATAACTGAAGAACTTTCCGTACTCTGCCGGAAGGACAGCCCAAAACCGCGCTTGCGGAGGCTGTCCGCGGCGAAGTGTGGATTTTTGCGTTTTTTGGAATGCGGGCCGGAACTCCTGCCAGTCGGGCGGTCGACAGAACCAACAGTAAGATTTCCTTCCCGGGTCCGTTGCGGCGACCACTTCATACCTGTATAATCAAAGACAGAGAATGAATATGTATACGGATACGGAACAAAGTCCACTATGCAGCACAAGAAAGGGGTGGGCGCTATCCATGGTCACCATCAATGACATCGCCAAAATGGCCGGTGTGGCGAAGAGCACTGTTTCCCGCTATCTGAACGGCGGGGCGGTCAGCGAAAAAACAAAGGCGAAGCTGGATGAAATCGTCGCTGAGAATGATTATAAACCGAATAAATTTGCCCAAAGCCTGAAAGCGAAGCGCACGCACATGGTCGGGACGATCATTCCGCGTCTGAATTCCTTTGCGACGAATGAAGCGTTGCGGGGCTTGGAGAACAGTCTGCGCCTTTCCAAAAACCAATTGTTGATCACGAATGCGGATCAGAGCCGCGAGCGCGAAATCGAAGCCATCTCCACCTTGGCGAAGCAACGCGTCGACGGCATCGTCTTCTTCGCGGCGGCCATCACGCCGGCTCATGTGAAGGCGTTCGAAGAGGCTGATGTTCCCGTCGTCATCGTCGGGCAATCGCATCCCGATTTCCACTGCATCATCCATGATGACGAGAAGGCGGGCCATTCGGTCGGAGCCTACGCTGTGGCGAACGGGCACAGGAACATTCTTGTCTTCGGGGTCGACGAATCCGATAAGGCGGTCGGGGTGACCCGGCGCAACGGCATCGAACAGGCTTTCGAAGGCCACGACATCGATTATACCTTCGTCAAAACGAGCTTTGCCATGAAGGACGCCTACGAAAAGGCACTGGAAATCCTGCCGCAATCAAAAGCGACTTTCGTGATCGGCGCGACCGACAATATCGCGATCGGGGTCATGCGCGCTGCCCACGAACTGCAGATCGAAATACCGGATCAGCTTTCCTTGGCGGGCTTCGGCGGCTACGAAATCACCGAAGCAGTCTATCCGCGCATCACAACCGTGCATTATCCTTTCCAGGAGTCCGGAGAATTGGCGGCCAAAATTCTGATGGAATTGATTCTGGAAAAGGAAGTCGACCTGATCCAAACGTTGGATAACGAACTGTTGATTAGGGAATCGACTCAAAAAAAAGTTTAGTCACAGCCTATGCAACGAGCAACAGATGAAAATAAAAAGGCCATCAAGCACACCACAAATG
>NZ_JBAWAZ010000063.1:0-35123 GCF_049589555.1 Trichococcus sp. | reverse complement strand
ACATTGCAGCCGCCTTCGATTTTCAGGGCGCGGATGATCTGCAGGGAGACATCGCGCAACATTTGGTATTCTTTGTCGGACAAGGTTTGGGAAGGCGCCACGACGATGGAATCGCCTGTGTGGACGCCGACCGGATCGATGTTTTCCATGTTGCAGACAACGATCGCATTGTCGTTGCTGTCGCGCATCACTTCATATTCGATTTCCTTGAAGCCTGCGATCGATTTTTCCAGCAGACATTGTGTCACTGGTGAGTAGCGCAAACCGTTCGCCACGATTTCACGTAGGTCAGCTTCATTATGGCAGATACCGCCGCCGGTGCCGCCCATGGTGAAGGCAGGACGGACGATCAGGGGATACCCGATTTCTGCCGCGAAGCGAAGCGCTTCGTCCACAGTATGGACGATGTCGCTCTCCGGAACCGGCTGATTCAATTCCGCCATCAATTGACGGAACAGATCACGGTCTTCGGCTTGTTGGATGGAACTCAATTTTGTTCCCAACAACTCGACATTGAATTCTTCCAATACGCCTGCTTTGTCCAATTCCACTGCCATGTTCAAACCGGTTTGGCCGCCCAATGTCGGCAATAAGGCATCCGGGCGCTCTTTACGGATGATGTTCGTGATGAACTCTACAGAGAGTGGCTCCATGTAGACTTTATCGGCGATTTCAACGTCCGTCATGATCGTAGCAGGGTTGGAGTTGACCAAAATAACTTTGTATCCTTCTTCTCTTAAAGCCAAACATGCTTGCGTTCCGGCATAGTCAAATTCAGCAGCCTGGCCGATGATGATGGGGCCTGAGCCGATCACTAAAATGGATTGAATGTCGGTACGTTTAGGCATGTTGTTTTCCTCCTTGGACTGCTTTCATCATATCTACAAAATGATCGAACAAGTAATTTGCATCGTGCGGTCCGGGCGCTGCTTCCGGATGGTATTGAACCGAAAAGACCGGTTTGGTTTTGTGTTTGACGCCTTCGTTCGTGCCGTCGTTCAAGGCGCGATGAGTTGCGACCAAGTCTGTTTGGCTCAGGCTGTCTTCATCCACGGCATAGCCATGATTTTGGCTCGTCAAGCTGATTTTTCCGGTTGCAAGATCTTTTACTGGATGATTTGCGCCGCGATGACCGAATTTCATTTTGTAGGTTGTCGCACCGCCGGCTAATGAGATCAACTGGTGGCCTAAACAGATACCGAACATAGGCAGATTATCCTGTGCAATCAATTGTTTGATCGTTTCGATGGCTTCCGGAACGGATGTCGGATCTCCAGGTCCGTTGCTCAGCATGATGCCGTCTGGGTTGAAAGCTAAAATTTCGTCTGCGCTTGTGTTCCAAGGAGCCAGAATGACTTCGCAGCCTCTTTTCAATAATTCTGCAAGGATGTTGTCTTTGAAGCCGAAGTCAAGCAAGACGACACGCGGACCTTCTCCTGCATATTTTTTGATTTCTTTTGTCGAATTCATTTGGATTTCGTCAACCGGTAATTCGTAGGCTTTCAACGATGCGACAATCTCATCCAAGTTGTCCGCATTATTTACCATTGTGCCGCGCATTACGCCGGCATTGCGGATTTTTTTGGTGATGCTGCGTGTGTCCACGCCGTAGATTCCTGGTACATCAAATTCCTTCAAAGCTACATCCAACGTTTTGGTGCAGCGGAAGTTGCTCGGATGTTCCGCCACTTCATGAACGACCATCCCTTTCAAGCCTGGATTTACGCCTTCAAAGTCATCTTCGTTGATGCCGTAGTTGCCGATCAACGGATACGTGAAAGTGATGATTTGGCCTGTGTAGGAAGGGTCGGACAAAGTTTCTTGGTAACCTGTCATCCCTGTATTGAATACGATCTCCCCGATTGTATCCTTTTCTGATCCGAAAGCATATCCTGGATAGCAGCTGCCATCTTCTAAAACTAAAAATCTACGTTGTTTCATGTTGTTCCTCCTGATTTCTGATTGACAAGGTACGTACCTCACTTGCATGAAAAATAGGAAAATGTAAAAAAAACACACCTATTATTGGGCGTGTTTCAACGGTTGTTTACATTAATCGTTTCACATGCCTTGTTAGCCTCTCTGTGCTAATTTAAAGACGTTCTAGCCACGCTGTATCCCGTACAGTATTGTGGATTACGTTAATTTTAGACTATCTGGACGGAATTTTCAATTGATATTTCCAAAAAATGAAAAAAAGATGTGATTTTTAATTGTTTTTGACTTTAAAACATAGAAAAACCCTTGGAAACAAAGGGTTTTGTTCCAAGGGCACTGCGTAATATTTATTTGATGTCCTCTTTGACTTTATCGGCAGGCGTCACTTTATGGACTTCCGGTTCCTGCTCATCGCCAGGCGTGAAGTCATCGACAAAATGGTCGGTGCCGTTGTAGAGGTCCAAGTGATAGAAGCCATCCTCATAGCGGACGACCGAAATGCTGGCATTATCCAGATGGCGATCGATCGAGAAATCAGGAATGACGGCGTGAATCATGTTGCGGATCGTCATCCCGTGGGAAACGATCAGAATGTTTCTTTCGGAATCACGGTGCTCGCTGATCAGTTTGATCAAGCCGCGTTCGACGCGCAGCCAGAAAGTCATGTAATCTTCCGCTTCGTGGTAAGGATCCATTTCTTTTAATCCGTTCAACTCTTCGATGACGGAGCGGTGGGCATCATAATTCGGCTCACCATCCGCGCTTCCGAGGAATTTATTCAGGTTCCCCCAAGTTTCGCTCGCATCCAGCCCTTCAAAAGAGCCAAAGAATATCTCCCTGAATTCGGGCATGGCCACCACTTTCAAATGATCGGCATGCTGGTTTTCTTTCAAAATGATCTGTGCAGTTTCAAATGTCCTTCTCAAGTCGCTGCAATAGACCGCATCGAACTTGACATCGCCCAAGCCTGCTCCGCTTCTCATGACATCGCGTCTGCCTCTGGGCGTCAGTGGTGTGTCGGACCAGCCTTGCATCCGATTGTATTTATTCAGATAAGTTTCTCCGTGTCGCATAAAATAAAACGTTACTCCCTTTTTCAAGGTTAACCCGCCTCTCTCAAGCTACTTTCGCATTAGGATACTTGCTTTCCTTCTCTTATCTTAACAATTCCGGCGGCTGATTGCATCTATTTTCATGCAACTATTTGTCACTGAGCAGATCTTCGACGATTTCACCGGATTTGTAGGCACGCAGCAGTTGCTGCAGGTCGATGACTTGTTGGGTCAGCTTCTTGCCGACATCCGTCTGCCTTACCGTTTTGCGTTCCAATTCCTTGTCGACGATGCGTCGGGTCGAAACGATATCCTTTTCATTTTCGATGGCATCCTGACGGGAGGTGAACGGCTGATGCGAAACCAACTGCATCCCGAAGGAGTTGTACAGCAGCGTATAGCCGGCCAGCCCTGTCGTATTCTGGTAGGCTTTCGAGAAGCCGCCGTCGATGACGATCAATTTGCCGTCCGCCTTCAACGGATTCTCGCCGATTTTCTCTTTGACAGGCGTGTGGCCATTGATAATGTGGCCTTTCTTCGGATCCAGTCCGAATTCCTTCAGTATTTTGTATGACAGTTCCACATTGTCGCGCTGCTCGTAATACAGGTTCTTCTTCTCGACATGGGTTTCTTTGTCGGCGACGTAAAGGCGCTCGAATGTCGTCATCTTATCCTTGCCAAACAAGGACGAAGCTTTACCCTCCCACAAATACCAGATCAGATCCAAGCTACGGATGTTGTGTTTCGTTGCTTCACGGTTCAGATAGCCTCTGCGCAGCACTTCTTCGTATTTGTCCAGGAGGGCTTTGCCGCTGTACTTGACATTGGCGATGGCCATCTCCATGAAGCTGCCGTCCGGATTCAGCGGCACGCAACCGTGGAACAACAGATTGTCATTGTAGCTCAAATACATGCTGCCTTTGCTGAAAAGGAACTGGACATGTTTCTGCAGTCTTTCCGAATTCAGGAATCCGGTCATGAGCCTTTCGACTACCAGTATTTCCTCTTCGGTCAAGCGGTATGGATCGGTTGGGTCCACGGTGGGGAAATAATCGCACAGCATCGGATATTCCTTTCCGTCCAACTTCACTGTTCCTTTTTCGTAGTCAATGAAGTCCAGCACCATACGATCAGCCATGTCGAATTCAGGATGGCGTTTGATGATTTCCCCTTCGAGTTTGAACTGGATGATCGAAATGGCTTGGTTCATTTTGGCGATCTGACGGATCTCTTCCGGGAAGATCTTGCTTTCGTCCTCGGTGTTGATTTTCGGCATGAACGGATCGTAGCGATCCTCTTTGTAGACCATTTCGGCGAACGTGATCAGCGGACGCAAGGAGATCCCATAAGCGTCCTCGATTATTTCCAAGTTGTTGTAGCGGGCAGAGATACGGATGACATTGGCCATACAGGCGGCTGACCCGCTGGCGGCACCCATCCAGAGGACATCATGGTTGCCCCATTGGATATCCAGCTCGTGGCCATCCATGAAGGTGTCGATGATTTTTCCAGGGAAGGGCCCTCTGTCGTAAATGTCCCCGACAACATGCAGGTGATCGACAACCAGTCGTTGGATCACATGCGATATGGCAGCAATGAGCTCTGTCGCGCGATCCAAGGAAATGACGGTCTTGATGATCTTTTCGTAATAATCCTCTTTGTTCGTCATGATCGTGTCTTTGAAAAGCAGTTCCTCGATGATGTAAGCATAATCGGCCGGAATCGCCTTCCTGACTTTCGAGCGCGTGTATTTCGAAACGGTGAACGCGCAAAGTTCCGTCATGCGCAGCAAGGTCAAGGAGTAAAATTCATTGATTTCCTCCTCGGAGTCCAAGCTGTCCACGATCATATCTATTTTGTCTTCCGGATAGTAGACGATCGTCGCAAGCTGGTTCATCTCGCGGGTGCTCAATCTCCCTTGAAAAATCTCCCGGATCTTTTCTTTGACGTTCCCGGATCCGTTCCTGAGTACATGCTGCAAGGCATCGTATTCCCCATGCAGATCGCTGATGAAGTGCTCAGTTGCTTTTGGCAAGTTCATGATGGCTTCCAAGTTGATGATTTCGGTTACAGTTTTTGCTGCTGTCGGATATTCTTTTGCCAGCAATCGAAGATACTTGTCTTTCGTTATCATTACAATTACACCCCTACTTTTTTCAATTCACTCAGAACGGAACCCCGCAAGGCAAACGTTGCTCACAGGATTATCTTTATTTTACCTGACAAGATGATTACTTCTATCATAGCTTGAATTAAAAAAAAATGATAGACAAGATGCAAAAATTACACAATTGGTCACAATTTCGATAGTGTACCTGTCCGGGGCGGCTTGTTTGGATCAAGCCAGCTCCGTTCTGGCTGCCAACTCCGGCGAGGATTGCCTCGTCGGAGTTGATGGCGTAACCAGCCGCTCTCCTTCGGTGAAGGCTGCCTCGTCGGAGCTGAGCGCGGATTCCACCGCTCTCCTCCGGCGAAGGGCGGCTTCGCCGGAACTGGCGTTATCCTCCTACCGCCATACAAACGCAAAAACCGCAAAAAACGCACCTGCACTCCATCAGGAATGCAGGCGCGTTCGTTATTCACATTTATGCTTATCTTTCCTTCATCGCTCTGTCGATTTCGCGCTTCATATCCTTTTGCTTCAATGCGTCACGCTTGTCGTAGCTCTTCTTCCCTTTAGCGAGTCCAATGAGCACTTTTGCGACACCATTCTTGAGATAGACCCTCAACGGCACCAATGTAACACCGGTCGTCTTCGTCTCCTCAATCAGGTACTTGATCTGCTTCTTGTGCAACAATAATTTCCTAGTGCGCAGCGGATCATGGTTGAAGATGTTACCCTGTTCGAACGGGCTGATATGCACATTCTGCAGGAACACTTCCCCGTTCCGGATGCTTGCGTAGCCGTCCTTCAGGTTGATTTTCGCTTTGCGGACGGATTTGATTTCCGTTCCCGTCAGCACCATCCCGGCTTCTATCGTGTCGAGGATGATGTAATCATGGCTGGCTTTTCTGTTCTGCGCTAAAACTTTTCCTTCGCCTTTTGGCATAGTCCGGCACCTTCATTTCGTTAGCTTACTTCTTTTTGCCTCGTTCTTTTTTCCCTTTGGCTTTTTTGCCTGGACGGGAATAGAACGGCTCTTTTCCTTTTTCGGTCTTTTTCCGCGGTCCGCTATCGCGCTCGGATTGCCGAGGATTCCGTTTTTTGCCCTTCGGAATCTTCGAACGGATCTGTTTGACCAGATCCAAGTCGCTCTGGCTCTGGGTCTTTTCCTTGTCGATGACAAGCGAGAAGTCGATTGCGCGCGTGATCGGATCTGAATTTTCTACTTTTATTTTGACCTTTTGACCGATACGGTAAATGACGCCGGTACGTTCCCCCATCAAAAGCAGATGGCTTTCAATGTAGTTGAAATAATCTTCAGACATTTTCGAGATGTGCACGAGACCCTCTACCGTGTTGGGCAACTGCACAAAGATGCCGAATTTCGTGACGGAGCTGATGACGCCTTCGAACTCTTGGCCGATTTTGTCCATCATGAACTCTGCCTTCTTGAGCGATTCGGTTTCCCGTTCCGCATCAACCGAGCGGCGTTCCATCTGCGAACTCTGAACAGCGATATCTGGCAATTGCCCTTTCCATTTCTCAACCACCTTAGGCTCGGCGATGCCTTTTCCATACGTGCGGATCAGGCGGTGGACGATCAAGTCGGGGTACCTTCTGATTGGTGAAGTGAAATGGGTATAATCTTTCGCAGCCAAACCATAATGACCGACCGGTACAGCATCATATTTCGCTTGCTGCATACTGCGCAACAGCGTTGTTGAAACAACGGCTTCATAGGGCTCGTCCTTGACTTTCGCCAAAACGGCCTGCAGTTGCTTCGGTTTGACGTTTTCATGCGTACCGCTCACCAGAATGCCGAATGTCGTCACGAATTCCAGGAACCGCATCATCTTTGTCGGATCCGGCTGTTCATGGATCCGGTAAATGAAAGGCAGATTTGCCTTCGTGAAATGATGTGCGATCGTTTCATTCGCGCTCAACATGAAGGATTCGATGAGGCGCTCGCCGACACCGCGATCCTGCACATAGATGTCCAACGGGTGGCCATTTTCGTCCACGATGATTTTCGCTTCATCGGATTCGAAATCGATGGCGCCGCGTTTTTGGCGTTTCTTCAGGAGGATCTCGTGAAGGATGCCCATTTCTTCGAACATCGGCACGAAATCGCTGTATTTTTCGCGCAGTTTCTTGTCGTGGTCCGTCAAAATCGCATTGACATCGGAATAGGTCATCCGTTGTTTGGACTCGATGATGCTCGGGAAAATATCATAGGCGACCACTTCCCCGTCCGCATCCAATTCCATTTCACAAGACATCGTCAAACGGTCTTCATGCGGCAACAAGGAACAGATGCCGTTCGATAATTTCTGAGGCAACATCGGAACGACACGGTCCGTCAAATAGACACTGGTGCCGCGTTCATACGCTTCGCGATCGATTGGGGAATTCTCTGTCACATAATAGGAAACATCCGCGATGTGCACGCCCAGCAGGTAATTGCCATTTTCTAGTTTCTTCAAGGAAATCGCATCATCCAAGTCTTTGGCGTCAGCGCCATCGATCGTGACGATCTGTTCCGAGCGCAAATCCCGTCTGCCTTCCAACGCCTCGGCCGGAATCTCCAGAGGAATGCCTTCAGCCTGGGCCAACACGTCTTCAGGGAATTCGGAAGGAATGCCGAATTTATAAAGGATAGCCAGGATATCAACGCCTGGTGCATCCTTGTGGCCGATTTCTTTCGTGACCAGCCCTTCCATTTTGACAGGATTCTGCGGTGTCGGATAGCTGGTGATTTCCACCAGACAGACACTGCCTTCAACAGGATGAATGCCTTCCGGTTTGATGTAGACAACGATACTGTTGATTTTCGTATCCCGCGGAACAACGAATCCCAAAAAGCCGGTCTCTTCACGGCGATCGGAATCGTAAGGAACAAATTCGCCGACTACTTGATTCGATTTGCGCGTCAAAACAGCCGTTACTTCTGCTTCGACTCCTTTATCATTCCAAGGTTCGGCCTCTCGGGTGATCTTCAGCTCGACCGTGTCGCCGTCCATCGCACTGCCTGTTTTGCCGCGCGGGACAAAGAGGTCACTTTCGTTCGGATCGACCGTCACAAAGCCGAAGCCGCGGTCGTTGCTGCGGAAAGTACCTGTCAAAGTGGCGCCTTGCACCTTCAGACGGAACTGTCCGGTCTTGTTCAGCAACAGGATGCCTCTTTCCTCCAACTGTGCAAAGACTTTGACCAATGCTTTAAATTCTTCGGAATCCGTGTAGCCCAACGCTTCACTTACTTCCTTCAACGTCATGCTCTTTGCGGCGTGCTCTTGAAAATAGGCTAGAACGTCAATTTGGATCTGATCTATCTTTCTCATACTTATCCCTCATTCCAATTTAGTCGGTTCAAAAATGCCAAGACTGTTTCTTCGAATACGTTTCTGTCTTTCCCAACGGTAATGACATGCGTTGCTTCCGGGAAGAAATGATAATCCACTTCAGCGTCCACGAGGCGGTCCGCCAACAACTTCCCGCAGTCGGCGCTGATCATTTCATCCCTGCCGGATTGCGCGATGTAATAGGGAACGGCGATATCGGCCAGATTCGCCTTAATCAGTTCCGTGAACTCATCCAATTGGGCAAGCTGGGCATTCAATTTCGGCTTCATCAATGCCAATTCATGCTCGATTTCCAGATTTGCCATGCCGATTTTCTTCTTCGACATCTTGGCGAAATGCATAAAACTGATCGGAACCCGCGATTCCTCAAAACTGATGATCGGTGAATTGAAGGACCCTCCGCCGATGAATCCACCTGTTTCGATGGCCCTTGTCGCCATAATGCCGCCCATTGACAACCCGAATACGGCAAGCTGATCGTAGCCCTTTTCCATCAGTTCTTCTTTTGCGCGCATGGCATCAGCGAACCAGACAGCCGGGCCGCCGAAATCAAGGATGTCCTCAAAACGGCCGGTTGCATGTCCCGTAAAATTCGGTGCATATACAGTATACCCGTTCCGTTCCAAAAAGCGTCCCAGCAAACGCACATCATTTGCGCTGCCGGTATAGGCATGCAGCAAAAGGACGGCGCGCGAGCCAGCTTCGAAGAAAAAGGGTTCTGGTAAATTGATTGCTTTCATAATATTCCTCCCAACTCGTTCATCTTCATTTTACTGTATTTACAGCTTTTTTCCTAATATATCAGATATTTGCGGACGAAATTTTTCAGCAATTCATAAGCTGTGTCGCATTGTTTAGGCGAGCATCCTTTTCAGGCGAAAAAAAAGCAGAACCCGGAAATGTGGTTTCTGCCTGCAATAGTTAATTTGAGGATAGATAGGTTAAAGCCAAGGCGATCAGGATGAACAATGCTCCCAGAACGACTGTGATCTGACGCAATACCGCTTCAAAGCCTCTTGCCTTTTGTTTGCCGAATAATTGCTCCGCTCCACCTGTAAGTGTGCTGGCTGCATTTGTTTTTGATGGCTGCATCAGCACAACAATGATCAACAGCACAGAAACAACCAACAGGGCCGTTAATAGTACATCGTATAATGACAAAGGATGGACCTCCCTATAATAATTTTCTACTACTAACTTTAGCACAAACTATAGGGTTTTGCTAGCAATTTCCGAAAAGAAAAGCGCCCGGGTCCGCTCACCTCCACTGGAGGGAACAGCCTGAACGCTTCCGCACTTTTTAAACGTGTTCTGGATCCCAGAAATCTGTGCCTAAGCTGACTACCACACACGGACATAAAGCGTCCGCTTTGTGTTAGTCCTCTTAGTGCTCGATTTCTGACCCGGGATCCATCACACTCTCTTTGAAACGTGTTCTGATTCGCAGACACCACTACCGTTTCGAAACCAGCTGTCGTTCACAAAAGAGGTGAACGACAGCTGGTTTCTCCAACGTACGGGTTTCTAAACGCGAATCATCGCACTCTTATCTTCTGATGATGCGGACGTTTACGATGCCGTCGATTTTCTTGAAATTTTCAACGACTTCAGCGAGTACTGCTTCTTCTGTTTCGGCGATATCGATGACAGTGTAGGCATAGTTGCCACGGCTGCGGTTCAGGATATCTTCGATATTGATGAAGTATTTAGCCAAGCCGGAAGAAATCTGGCCGACCATGTTCGGGATGTTCTTGTTGACGATCGTCAAACGGATCGGTGAGTGCATCGCGATATCGACTCCAGGGAAGTTCACGGAATTCACAATATTCCCTGTTTCCAGGAAGTATTTCAATGTTTGGGCTGCCATGATTGCGCAGTTCACTTCAGCTTCTTCCGTAGAAGCTCCCAAGTGAGGCATTACAATGATAGCATCGTTGTGAAGCAAAGCTTCGTCAGCGAAATCCGTTACGTATTTGCGGATGCTCTTTTCTTTCAATGCAGTCAGCATATCAGCTGTGTTGACCAATTCGCCGCGTGCAAAGTTCAAAAGAACAGCGTTGTCTTTCATTTGAGCCAGGAAGGCTGCGTCAACCATGCCTTTTGTTTCGGCATTGACTGGTACGTGAATGGAAATATAATCCGCTTTTTCCAACACTTCAGCAATCGAAGCAGCTTTTTGGACACGACGGTTGATGTTCCATGCTGTTTCCACAGAAACATATGGGTCATAACCGATGACTTCCATACCTAAACGGAATGCATCGTTGGCCAACATAGCGCCGATAGCGCCCAAGCCGATGACACCCAATGTTTTTCCGGAGATTTCTGTCCCCGCGAATTGGCTTTTGCCTTTTTCGACTTGCTTCTCAACATCGTCACCGCTTAATGTTTGGACCCATTCCATTCCTTCTTTGATCGGACGGGCAGCCATGATCATAGCAGCCAAAACAAGCTCTTTAACCGCATTGGCATTCGCACCAGGTGTGTTGAAGACAACCACGCCTGCTTCGGAACATTCTTCAACGGGTACGTTGTTGACGCCGGCGCCAGCACGAGCGATGGCTTTCAAGCTTTCAGGGAATTCCATGCCATGCAGTTTTTCGCTGCGCAGGATGATGCCGTCAGGATTTGCGCCTGTGTTAAGGGCGAATTGATCTGCATTCAATAAATTTAAGCCTTCTGGAGCAATCGCGTTGTAAGTTTTAATCTCGAACATTATTTGAATTTCCCTTCTTTAGCTTCAAAAGCTTTCATAAATTCTGTTAATTCTTTAACGCCTTCATAAGGGAATGCATTGTAGATACTTGCGCGCATACCGCCAACGGAACGGTGGCCTTTCAGGTTCAGGAAGCCTAATGCTGTAGCTTCTTTGACGAACTTCGCATCCAAGTCTTTGTTTCCGGTAACGAATGGGATATTCGTCAATGAACGGGAATTGACTGCAACTGGAGAAGAGAACAAGTCTGATTCTTCGATTGTGCGGTACAGTAAGCCCGCTTTTTCTTCGTTCATTTTCACCATAGCTTCAACGCCGCCCAAGTCCTTCAACCATTCGAAGACTAATTTAGCTACATAGATGGAGAAGCTAGGTGGTGTATTGTATAACGAATCATTTTTGATGTGTGTACGGTAATCAAGCATGCTTGGCAATTTATTCTCGGTCTGGATCAGATCTTCTTTCACGATCACGATCGTCAATCCTGCAGGCCCGATATTTTTTTGTGCGCCAGCATAGATCAAACCGAAGTCATTGACATCGTAACGGTTGGACAAAATGTTGGAAGACATATCGGCAACGATCGGTGCATTCACGAAACGAGGGATTGTTTGGAAAGCTGTACCTTCGATTGTGTTGTTTGTTGTGATGTGGATGTAATCGTAGGCTTCGTCTGTTTCCGGAATTTCAGGAATATAAGTGAAGTTATCTTCTTCGGAACTAGCCAATACTTCCATATTCGGTACTTTTAAGATTTTAGCTTCAGAGATGGCTTTCTTAGCCCATGATCCGGAGTTGATGTAACCGACTTTGCCGCCTTTACCAAGATTCATCGGAATCATGGAGAACTGCAGGCTTGCGCCACCTTGTAAGAACAAGACTTTATAGCCTTCAGGGATATTCATCAATTCCCTTAATAATTGCTCTGCATCTGAAATGATCTCTTCGAACAAGGAGGAGCGGTGACTCATCTCCATAACTGACATGCCACTATCTCTGTAGGATAGCATTTCACTCTGTACTTTCTCTAAGACTGATTCTGGTAGTATTGCTGGACCAGCGGAAAAATTTCTTGCTCTTTTCATCCTTTTGTCTCCCCCTTATCAATTGTCCTCATTATTTATTAATTATAATTTAATCTTATTATAGCAGATTACGCGACGAAAGAAAGCGAAAATGCCTATTTACCGAAAATAATTACATGCGGATGTTAGGAACAAACCTCTAAAAAATGATCATATCGGGACTCAAATCAAATTTATCGCCCCAAAGCCGAACATTATAGCTTAATGCAACAAAAAAAGTCCGGCGTTCCAAGCGCCGGACTTTTCCTTCCACCTGGTTGTGCCAGACGGTCTTTATGTGAAGACAGTGTTCCAAGCAGCTGTCTCCCTGTTAATCAATTAAAATTATTTGTTTTTTAGGTTGTAGAAAGATTTCAAACCATCATATACAGCCAATTCGCCTAATTGATCTTCGATGCGTAACAATTGGTTGTATTTAGCGATACGGTCAGTACGGCTTAATGAACCAGTTTTGATTTGTCCAGCGTTTGTTGCAACAGCGATGTCAGCGATTGTAGCATCTTCTGTTTCGCCTGAACGGTGAGAAACAACTGCAGTGTAACCAGCTTTTTTAGCCATTTCGATAGCTTCAAAAGTTTCAGTCAATGAACCGATTTGGTTAACTTTGATCAGGATTGAGTTAGCAACGCCTAATTCGATAGCTTTAGAAAGTTTTTCAGTGTTTGTAACGAACAAGTCGTCACCAACGATTTGAACTTTGTCGCCTAAAACTTCAGTTAATTTCTTAGTACCTTCCCAGTCATTTTCATCCAAGCCATCTTCGATGGAGATGATTGGGTATTTTTTGCATAGGTCAGCGTAGAATTCGATCATTTCATCGACAGTCTTTTCGCCTTCGCCTGAATCAGCTAAGTCGTAAACACCTTTTTCTTTGTTGTAGAATTCTGAAGAAGCAGCATCCATAGCAAGAACAACGTCTTTACCAGGTACATAGCCAGCTTTTTCGATAGCTTCGATGATTACTTCGAAACCTTCTTCGTTTGAACCCAAGTTAGGAGCGAATCCGCCCTCGTCACCTACAGCAGTAGAGTAACCTTTAGATTTCAAGATTGCAGCCAACGCGTGGAATACTTCAGCACCCATACGTAGAGCTTCTTTGAAAGTAGGCGCGCCTACAGGCATGATCATGAATTCTTGGAAGTCGATGCTGTTGTCAGCATGCGATCCGCCGTTGATGATGTTCATCATTGGAGTTGGCAATGTTTTAGCGTTGAATCCGCCTAAGTATTGGTACAATGGTACATCCAGGTAATCTGCTGCAGCGCGAGCTACTGCGATAGATACTGCCAAGATTGCGTTAGCGCCCAATTTTTCTTTGTTAGGAGTGCCATCTAAGTCGATCATAGTTTTGTCGATAGCTAATTGGTCACGTACGTCGAATCCTAAGATAGCATCAGCAATGATGTCGTTTACGTTTTCTACAGCTTTCAAAACACCTTTACCAAGGTAACGTGCTTTGTCGCCATCACGTAATTCGATTGCTTCGTGTTCGCCAGTGGAAGCTCCTGATGGAACCATTCCGCGTCCGAAAGCGCCGCTCTCTGTGTAGACTTCAACTTCAATAGTTGGGTTACCGCGTGAATCTAGTACTTCTCTAGCTAAAATATCTGTAATGAATGGCATGGTTTTCTCTCCTTTGAGTTGGCTGAATTACTTGTGTTACCAAGTATCATTTTAGACAATTTTCTTACTTTATGCAATAGCTGAACCGTTTTGCTTACGCTTTAACGATCAGCGATTCGCCTGTCATTTCTGCTGGTTTTTCTACGTTCAATAAATCAAGCATAGTTGGAGCAACATCAGCAAGTTTGCCGTCTGTGCGCAACGTTACGCCTTTTTTCGTTACAATCACTGGAACTGGCACAGTTGTGTGCGCGGTATGCGGTTGTCCGTCTTCAGTAGACATAGTATCCGCGTTGCCGTGGTCAGCGAAAATGATGGCATAACCATCTTTTGCAAGGATTGCATCCACAACTGCTCCAAGGTTTTCGTCAACTGCTTCGATAGCTTTGATTGTAGGTTCCAACATACCTGAATGGCCGACCATGTCAGGGTTCGCAAAGTTAAGGATGATGGCGTCGTATTTGTCGTCATTGATCTCTTTCACTAATGCTTCGCCCACTTCATAAGCGCTCATTTCAGGTTTCAAATCATAGGTTGCAACTTTCGGTGAAGGGATCAGGATGCGTCCTTCGCCTTCGAAAGGCTCGTGACGTCCGCCGTTCATGAAGAAAGTTACATGCGGATATTTTTCGGTTTCCGCGATACGCAATTGCGAAAGTTTGTGTTGCGCCAGAACTTCACCCAAAACGTTTGTCATCGGGATCGGCTTGAAGGCGATCTCCGCGATTACAGTATCTTGGTAAGAAGTCATCGTCACAAATTTCACATTTTTAGCGCGTTCTCCGCGTTCGAAGTTCGTCCACTCTTCGTTAGTGAAGGCATTTGATAACTGGATTGCGCGGTCCGGACGGAAGTTGAAGAAGATGATGGAGTCATTATCTTTCAAAGTTCCGATTGGTTCGCCATCTTTGACGATGACGGACGGCAATACAAATTCATCTGTTTTATCATCTGCATAGCTTGCTTTAACGACATCCTGTGCAGATTCAAATTTTTCCCCTTCGCCGTGCGCGATTGCGTTGTATGCCAATTCCACACGTTCCCAACGGTTATCACGGTCCATAGCGTAGTAACGACCTGAAACAGTCGCGATTTCGCCAAGTCCGATCTCTTCCATCGCTTTTTCCACTGTTTCGATGTAGCCTGGTGCAGCGTGAGGATCCACGTCGCGGCCATCAAGGAAAGCATGCAGATAAAGTTTTTTGACGCCTTTTTCTTTTGCGCTCTTGATCAAAGCAATGATATGGTTGATATGACTGTGCACACCACCGTCAGAAAGCAGACCGAAAAGGTGCAAAGCAGAATCATTATCGTTGGCGTGATCGTAAGCACCGACAAGCGCTTCGTTCGTCAAGAATTCGCCATCGATGATGGCTTTGTCGATTCTGGTCAAACTTTGGTAGACAACTCGTCCGGCACCAATGTTTGTATGTCCTACTTCGGAATTACCCATTTGACCTTCAGGCAGTCCAACAGCAAATCCGGAAGCTAGCATCGTTGCATGCGGAAAATTGTTCCAATAACGGTCAAAGTTCGGTTTCTTTGCTAGCTTAACCGCATTGCCCATCATTTCGTTTCTCCAGCCGAAACCGTCTAAAATAATTATTGCTACCGGTGTTTTACTCATTATTTAATAGCCTCCAATAATGCTAAGAATGAATCAGGAACTAAACTAGCACCACCGACCAACGCACCATCAATATGTTCTTCAGCCATGTATTCTGCAATGTTTTCAGGTTTAACGCTGCCGCCGTATTGAACGCGGACTTTGTCAGCCACTTCTTGTCCGAAGATTGTAGCAACAGTTGCGCGCACTACGCCGCAAGTGTCGTTCGCATCTTTTGCAGTAGAAGATTTCCCTGTACCGATTGCCCAGATTGGCTCATAAGCGAGAACAAGGTTAGCCACTTGGTCTGCAGTCAGATCTTTCAAAGCAGCCGTGATTTGTCCTGATACCCACTCGTTTGTTACGCCTGATTCACGTTGTTCCAACGTTTCGCCACAGCAAACGATAGGTGTCATACCATTACGCAGAATAGCATGTGCTTTTTTATTGATATCTTCATCTGTTTCGTGGAAGTACTCACGTCTTTCAGAGTGTCCGATAATGACGTAGTCGACGCCTAAGTCCCCTAAAGCTTTCGGGCTGATTTCACCAGTGAAGGCACCCTCTTCTTCAAAGTAACAGTTTTGCGCGGCAACTTTCAAATCAGTTCCCTCTGTAGCTTCTACCATTTTTTCTAAAAATAAAGCCGGTGATCCAATAACAGCTTCTACTTTATCAAAAGCAGGAACCTTAGTTTTTACAGCCTCGATGAATGCTTGTGCTTCCTTAGCTGTTTTGTTCATTTTCCAGTTACCGGCAATAATCGGTTTACGCAATATAATCACTCCTTAAGAATAGGTTGCTTATTTGTCAGAAATTGATGCTACACCTGGTAATTCTTTGCCTTCAAGGTATTCCAATGATGCTCCGCCACCTGTTGAGATGTGCGTGAAATCATCAGCAAAGCCTAATTGCATTGCAGCTGCAGCTGAGTCTCCGCCGCCGATGATTGTTACAGCATCGCTTAATTTAGCGATTGCTTCGCAGACACCGATTGTTCCTTGAGCAAAGTTAGATAATTCGAACACACCCATAGGTCCGTTCCATACGACAGTTTTCGCGCCTTCAAGCTCTTTAGTGAACAATTCGACGGAAGCAGGTCCGATATCCAATGCCATTTGGTCAGCAGGGAATGCTTCGTTTTTAGCGATTGTGATTTCTCCATCGTTGCCGAATTCGTGAGCCATTTTAGCATCGATAGGCAAGATCAATTTGTCGCCAGCGCTCTCCAACAATTCTTTAGCCAATTCAACTTTATCAGCTTCCAATAAGGATTTACCGATTTCCAAGCCTTGTGCTTTCATGAATGTGTAAGCCATGCCGCCGCCGATAAGTACTTTGTCAGCTTTATTCAATAAGTGTTTGATAACACCGATTTTGTCGCTTACTTTTGCTCCGCCAAGGATAGCTACGAATGGACGAACAGGCTCGTCAACAGCTCCGCCGATGAACTTGATTTCTTTCTCCATCAAGAATCCAGCTGCGCTTTCAAGGTTAGAAGCGATTCCGACGTTGGAAGCATGAGCACGGTGAGCCGTACCGAATGCATCATTTACGAACAGGTCGCCCAGGCTAGCCCAGTATTTGCCCAATTCAGCATCGTTTTTGCTTTCTTTTTTGCCGTCAACATCTTCGAAACGAGTGTTTTCGAATACCAAAACATCTCCGTCTTTCAATGCTGCGATAGCAGTTTCCAAAGCTTCTCCGCGTGTTTCAGGAACGAAAGTGACTTCTTTGCCCAACAATTCAGCCAAACGGTCAGCTACAGGCTTCAAGCTCAACTTCGCTTTGTCTTCTTCAGTTTTTACTTTTCCTAAGTGAGAGAAAAGGATGACTTTTGCGTTATTTTCGATCAAGTAGTTGATTGTAGGAAGAGCTTGAACGATACGGTTGTCGTTAGTGATTGCTCCATCTTTCATAGGAACATTGAAATCAGCACGAACCAATACTTTTTTTCCAGCTACATCTAAATCTGTTACAACTTTCTTTGTCATTACGTCGCCTCCTGATATGTGTATCTACATAAGAAAAGCGAGGAAGCGCGTTGCCTCCCCGCTTTTGTTATCTTCTACGATTCAGCTTTCATTAGATGAAAGACTTGATCTTATAAGCTAGCAAATTGTACTAAAGTACGTACTAATTGTGAAGCGTAAGACATTTCATTGTCGTACCAAGCAACAGTTTTAACTAGTTGTTTGTCTCCAACTGTCATTACTTTAGTTTGTGTAGCATCGAATAAAGAACCGAAGTTGATGCCTACGATATCGCTTGAAACGATTTCGTCTTCAGTGTATCCGTAAGATTCGTTAGAAGCAGCTTTCATAGCAGCATTGATTTCTTCAACAGTTACAGTTTTTTCCAATACAGTAACTAATTCAGTCAATGAACCTGTAGGAACTGGAACACGTTGAGCAGCTCCATCTAATTTGCCTTTCAATTCAGGCAATACATCGCCGATAGCTTTAGCAGCACCAGTTGTGTTAGGAACGATGTTTGCTGCAGCAGCACGTGCACGACGGAAGTCACCTTTAGGATGTGGAGCATCCAAAGTGTTTTGGTCGCCAGTGTAAGCGTGGATTGTAGTCATTAAGCCTTCAATGATTCCGTATTCGTCGTTCAATACTTTAGCCATTGGAGCCAAGCAGTTAGTTGTGCAAGATGCGCCTGAAACGATAACGTCTTCAGCGTTTAATTCGTTGTGGTTAACGTTATAAACGATTGTTTTAACGTCGCTGCCTGCTGGAGCAGACAATAGAACACGTTTAGCACCTGCATCAACGTGAGCTTGAGCTCCTGCTTTGCTCATGAAGAAACCAGTACATTCCAATACGAACTCTACGCCAAGTTCTGCCCATGGAAGATCTGCTGGGTTACGTTGTGATAACACTTTGATGTCTTTTCCGTTTACAGTGAAGAATCCGTCATTAACTTCCACATCACCATTGAATCTGCCTTGAGTTGTATCATATTTCAATAAGTGAGCTAACATTTTAGCGTCAGTCAAGTCATTGATTGCTACAACTTCGATTCCTTCTACTTCTTGAATACGGCGGAATGCTAAACGTCCAATACGTCCAAAACCGTTAATACCAACTTTTACTGTCATACTGAGATTTCCTCCTTAGGATAAGTCAAAATTTTTATTTTAAAGGGTTACCCCTTTTAAAATCAGATTAGCTGCGCCCTCATCCGTAATCAGCCATGTTTGATGCGGGGCATATTTCATGAACGCTTTAATAGCCTTGGCTTTCGTGCTTCCCCCTGCAATGGCCATTGCGTACGGGATCTTTTCGATGTCTTCAATCTGAAGGCCGAACCGGGACAATCGATAGACGATTTCTCCGTTCTCATTGAAGTAACAACCAAAGGCTTCACCTACCGCATTATGCGCTTCTAGGGACGAAATCAACCCATGCGACATCCTGCGTCTTTCCATCATTACTTTAGCATTACCGATACTATATAACAAGCAGTTTGCCTTTTTCATGACGGATAAAGTATGTTTGATTGATGGCTCGGATTTCATGGATGCGTAAGCTTTTTCGCTCAAATTATCGGGAACGAAAAGTGCCATGTTCTCACCGCCTACCAACTGCGCCATACGATCGCTGACACTGTTGGCTTGTATCGACATGGATTCGCCTAAACCGCCTCGTGTCGGGACAAAAATGAACTCCCGGTTCTGTGATAATTCAGGTGAAAAATGTTCGGCAGCCTGTGCCATTGTACTTCCGCCAGCAACAGCAACGATAAATTCGCCTGCCGGCAATAACGCATGCAGTTCTTTGGCTGCAGTTTTTCCGATTTCATCCAGAACAGATGCATCTTCATCACTATCGCCAGGAACAATCCTACAAAACTGAATATTCAGATAATCCGCTAACGCCTTCTCTTTCGCATTCATATTCAGCAATAACCGCATGAACCTTTCCAGCTGACGAAAAATGTCTTCGCCTTCCTCAGTCAATACCATCCCGTTCTTCGAACTGGAAAGAAGACCTTGTTTCCGCAAAAAATCTGTCTCAGTCCGTAAAGTCCTTTCTGACAAGGATACTTTATCGGCTAGGACGCGTCTCCCGACTGGAGCATACATTTGGATATTACGCATGATATGGTAACGATTTTGAAGGACTGACATAATGTCTGGGACTATTTGCTGCAAGACTGAAATAGACTCTTCCATAAAAACCCTCTTCATTTGCACGTGGACGCTTTTCGCCCCGCTGCAATCTTAGGCGGTCCTCGTTTATTTCATATCAGGAGAGATGGAATAGGACTGCAAAAATACTTTTTACTTCCGTCTATTCTCCCTCGTCTTTACTTCATCATTTTAACAGTAAACACTAGACGTTTCAAGCGTTTTGGCAAATAAATTCGATTTCCTTTAAAATAGATTCGTTCAATATATCACGAGTAGCCTATAATCCGATTGCCTTTTAGACGTACGCTTTCAGAAAACCTTGGTACATCAACTTTTCAGCAAGGGTCGTTATTCGTCCCGTTATTGTTTAGCGTTTCGCATCTTTTTCATTTATTATTGTCGATTCACAGCCTATTCACCGCATAACTGGTGCAACAAAAATGTCCCACGGTCCGTTTCGATTGTTTTCTCCAATATTTCTTCGCGCATGACAGTGGGCGGGACCGCCAAATCTCCAGCCAAACGAGTTACATCGAGCGGTTCCAATTCCCGACCTTCCAGGAAAAAACCTTTCTGCAAGCCGCAGATCAATTCTCCCGCCGCAAGCAGCAACTCTTTTCTGAATGCAACTGCCGACCGCAGCTGCTCCCACTCCGTTTTCTTCGCTGCCAGAAATTGTTGCACATCTTCATCATCATGCTGTAACATCTCTTCATAATATTCTTTTTGGAAAACAACAAACGGAGAAGCCCACTCATTGTACTTTACTGTCAGGTGCCCATCCACCAGCTGAAGATAAAGATCCGGTCTGGGCAAAGAAAGGCCGTCCTCGCCATATGCTGATCCCGGAGTCGGGTCCAAGGTTTGGGCATACTCAAAAACATCCTTCACGTCGGCCAGTTCAACATCCATCTCTTCAGCTATCGCTTGCCAGTTTTTATCGCTGAGGGCCGTAAAGTAATTTTCCAGAACATAATAGGCGATTTCCGGCGCATATTCATCACGCTCTGTCTGCAGCATCAGACATTCCTGCAGATTTCGGGCCCCTACACCCGGAGGATCCAATTGATGCAGGAGCGTCAACGCATCCAGCATCACGATCGGTTCGACACCCTTCTGTTCCGCAGCTTCATTTAGATCAATGGTGACGTACCCTTCCGGATTGATGAATGCCACCAAAAATAAAACCAAGTCGCGCAAGGGCGTGTCCCGCATATTTGCATAGATTTGTTCCAATAAGAATGTATCCAACGCCGGCACTTCTTCAAATACTTGTTCCATTGCAGAAACCATATCCATCGGATCGTCTTTATCCGGTTTATACACTACCGTTTTTTCTTTTACAGCGCGTTCATCGAATTCTTTATTGATTTTCACTTCGATCAAAGGATTGCCCAACGCTTTTTGCTGAAGATAAGCGAACAATTCTTCATTGTCGTACCCTACCAACCTCAGCGATTCCTCCAAGCTTTCCTTATCCATATGCATACTTGATATAACCGACACACTAACCCCTCCTCACCTTTTCAGAATCATTTTATCACACACAAGCGTTTATTGAAATCGTTTTCAATAAACGGAGTTAATTTCAGGAGGAGTGGAACTGTTGTTCTGACAAGTCAATATGAGGTTCTGCAAAGTAGAATAAGTGCCAAAACCATCTTGCAGTTTGGAATTCAATTTTCCCCTTGCTATCTTTCACGCTATAGGTTATAATTTTAATGTTGCTTGTCTCCTTGGTGTAATGGATATCACGTAAGATTCCGGTTCTTGAGATGGGGGTTCGATTCCCTCAGGAGACGTACTATTTTATTGACGCATCAATGTTTTTAGACTTTGAATGCAATACAAAATGCAAAAAATCTCCTTTCCCAAGCGGAAGCGGAGATTTTTTTTATTTCCTTATTGCTTCACCCTGAATCCGATTTGCATTTTCAAAATCTATTTTTGGACATTTGCTGACTGAAACGATATGATTGAATAAGGTATATTTCATCATAAAGCGCGAGGCTAAAGGCCAAACATTACAATTGACCTTTTCTGACCAATGAGTTAAAATAAACCATGTAAAGAAAAACTGTTCATTCAAACGAACGAGGAGGAAACATATATGAATTTAATCCCTACAGTAATCGAACAATCATCCCGTGGTGAACGTGCGTATGATATCTATTCCCGCCTTCTGAAGGATCGCATCATCATGTTGAGCGGCCCGATCGACGATTATACGGCGAACTCAGTCATTGCGCAATTACTATTCCTGGATGCACAAGATTCAGAAAAAGATATCTATATCTACATCAACTCACCAGGCGGAAGCGTCTCTGCTGGTTTGGCAATCTTCGATACGATGAACTTCATCAAGGCCGACGTTCAGACCATCGCAATGGGTATGGCAGCTTCGATGGGCAGCTTCTTGTTGACTGCCGGCGAAAAAGGCAAACGTTTCGCGTTGCCGAATGCTGAAATCATGATTCACCAACCGCTTGGCGGCGCGCAAGGTCAAGCAACCGAAATCGAAATCGCAGCTCGTCACATCCTGCAGACCCGCGAACGCCTGAACAAAATTTTGGCAGAACGCACAGGACAACCGATGGAAGTCATCGAACGCGATACAGACCGCGACAACTACATGACCGCCCAACAAGCCAAAGAATACGGCTTGATCGACGAAGTCATGGTCAACTCAAAATCATTGAAATAAAAATGTACGTTTAAAGCGAAGACTGTCAGCAAAAAGATGCTGATTGTCTTCGCTTTTTGTTTTGTGGTTGTTTTGTGGTGCTTGGCAGCTAGGTTGCGGCCATACCCCCTGAGTACAGCAGCGGATACGAGATCGCAGCTCCGGCGAGGCGGCCGCTTGCCGGAGGAGACCGGTTGACATCAACACGAACTCCTGCGAGGACATCCTCGCAGGAGTTCGCTCGCCAAATTGCAGCTGTGCTCCGGCTAAGCCTCCGTTCACCGGAGGACAGACGAAGAATTAAAAACAAACAATCCGCCTGCGCATCTCCAATTCGACAAAAAAGGCAGACGGAACGCAAGCGTTCCTGTCTGCCTTTCTTGATTCCTTAACGGATATAATTGAAGATATGTTCCCAGGTCTGCTTGCTGAATACAAGCATCGGATTGCCGTCACCGAGGACGCCATACCCGACCATCAGACCGGCTCCGAACAGAATGAAGGCCATCAACATGAAAATCAAAACCCACATCACCGTTGACAGTACAGGTTTGAAATCAAATTTCACAGCGATCACCTATCTTCCTTTTTTTATTTTGGTTTTTTGGATCAATCGTGCCAACAATCCGAAAAGCCCGCTGGACGGACGATTCTTTTGGTCGATGTTATTCAAGAGGATACCCGTTCCCAAAGCAACAGCATCCAAGGGTTTTTCCGCAGCGAAAACAGGGACCTTCAACTCGCTCGAGAAAAGTTTCTCGATTCCGCTGATCAAGGCGCCTCCGCCTGTCAAGACGATTCCGGTATTGATGATGTCCGCAGCCAATTCAGGAGGCGTCATTTCCAATACTTCCTTCGCTTGCTCCACGACAAGGACCAAGGTTTCGTGCATCGCTTCGTAGACTTCTTTGGAAGTGATGTAGATGGTGCGCGGAAGGCCCGTCACCATGTCACGGCCGCGGATCTCCATTTTTTCTTCCTTTTCAGGCTCCAAAGCGGTTCCGATGGTGATTTTGATCTTTTCAGCTGTCCGCTCGCCGATCAATAATTTGTGTTCTCTTTTTACGAAGTTCATGATGTCGGCATCCAGTTTATCGCCGGCTGTTTTGATTGAGCTGCTCGTTACGATGCCTCCCAATGACAAGACTGCGATATCACTCGTTCCGCCACCCATATCGATGACCATATTTCCGTTCGGCTGAAAAATGTCAAGCCCGGCTCCGACAGCCGCAACTTTCGGTTCTTCCTCCAGATACACATTCTTGCCGCCGCTCTTTTCTGCGGCTTGGATGATTGCTTTTTGTTCGATTGTTGTGATGTTCGTCGGACAACAGATCAAAATATTTGGCTTGGTCAAAAAGCCCTTTACATTCAAGCGATCTATAAAGTGGGTCAGCATTGCTTCGGTGATGTCAAAGTCTGCGATAACGCCGCCTTTCAACGGACGGATCACTCTGATGTTTGCCGGCGTACGCCCGACCATCATATAGGCTTCTTCCCCAACTGCTAAAACTTTTCCGGTTTTTGTGTCTACCGCTACAACGGAAGGCTCATTCAAAACGATACCTTTCCCTTTAACGTGAATCAGTACGTTCGCTGTACCTAAATCGATTCCTATATCTCTGGCCACGTTGTTCCCCTCTCAAACATTCATCATTTAGCGATAGCTATCTTGCGGACGACAGTTGTCCGACTTATTTTGCAAAAAGTGCTTCAACGTCTGCATCGCTGAAGGTATTCTTTACATCTTCCGTTACACGTTCGACATCAGCGCCCAATGCCTGTAGCTTTTTATCGAATTCATAATAACCGCGATCCAAATGCGACAAGTTAGTGACGCGCGTATAGCCTTTGGAAACAAGTCCAGCGATAATCAAAGCTGCTGCCGCACGTAAATCCGATGCGGCTACTTCTGCACCTTGAAGATCAGTATTGCCATGAAGCAGGACCGTCTGCCCTTCGACTTTGAAATCAGCGTTCATACGGCGCATCTCTTCCAAGTGCATGAAGCGGTTTTCGAATACCGTTTCGGTCATCGTGCTGGTGCCTTGGGACACCAATTGCGCAATCGTCATTTGTGCTTGCATATCGGTAGGGAACCCTGGATGCGGCATCGTTTTGACGTCAGTCGCTTTCAAAGTACGCGGACCGATTACGCGCAGGCCATTTTCTTCTTCCTGGAAGGCAACATGCATTTCCTTCAGTTTTGAAATCAGCGGTTTGTTGTGTTCGGCAATCGCATCTTCAATGAGAACATTCCCATTCGTGACTGCAGCCGCAATCATGAATGTCCCTGCTTCGATACGATCCGGGATGATCGAATGTTCCGTTGCTTTCATTGATGAAACACCTTCGATACGGATTGTTTCTGTTCCGGCTCCGATCACTTTCGCGCCCATGCGGTTCAAGAAATTCGCCAAGTCAACGATTTCAGGTTCGCGTGCGACGTTTTCGATGATAGTGGTTCCTTCAGCCAAAGTAGCGCCCATCATGATGTTCTGGGTTGCACCGACGCTTGGGAAGTCCAAGTAGATGCGTGCGCCGACTAATCTGTCGACTTTCGCTTCAACAAAGCCATTTTCGATCTTGATGTCGGCACCCATTGCTTCAAAACCTTTCAGATGAAGGTCGATAGGCCGTGTTCCGATGGCACAGCCGCCAGGCAAAGCGATGCGTGCATGGCCCAGACGTGCTAATAGCGGACCCATTACGACGATCGATGCACGCATTTTGCTGACATAAGCAAATGGTGCTTCAAAATTAATGTCGTTTGATGCATCCGCTAAGATGGTGTTGTTGTTTTCTTGAAATTCAACGCCGACATTCAGATGTTTCAGAACATTATTCATTGTGAAAACATCAGACAGTATCGGAACGTTCGTCAATACAGATTGCCCTTCGCTTGCCAAAAGTGTAGCAGCCAAAATCGGCAAAACTGCGTTTTTTGCGCCTTCAACTTTAACTGTTCCTTCAAGACGGTTACCGCCGCGAACAATTATTTTTTCCATTAAAAATCCCTCCGAAAGTCAATTGTGATTTCATTTGTATGTTTGTATGCAACTATTTAATAAAACTGGAACTCTGAACTGCCCGTACAGTGACAATCTCTTGTGCAACCGTGAGCGGATCACGAGAACAGCAAATAACTTATGTTCCGCGAAGTTGTCACCAACTCAAGCAGAAACGTACTTACTGTATAGCCTAAAGCAATCGACAGAAAGAAATAGAGCACCCGTGCTTCGCGTATGTGCCCCTTCCTTATCCATTTCTCCAATCTGATGGCTTTCATCGACCAGAAAGAAATGAAAATGAATATCATATGGGATAGCAATACTATTATACCGTTAAACATCGTTATGTCCAAGCGACGCACTCCTCCCATATTCTCAAACTATACTAACATAAATATTGTGAAAAAAAAACCAGGAAGATCGTTTTTGTCGGGCCATCTCCTAAGAATTTACTAAGAAAATCGTTTACATTTATTTCCCTAATCAGGTATAATAATATGTTACAACACATCAGAATGAAATTGCAGGCTATTTCTGTAGATAATTTGTGCATATTATCTCACCCACTAATTAATTGTCAGGAAATAATTGTCTGCAAAAAAAAGAGGCCATCTCTGGCCTCTTTTTTCAATTGGATCTGTTCTTCGAAACACCGATACGGTTGATGGCTTTCGACAGCGAGATCTTCGCCCGTTGGAATTCTTTTTCGTTTTTGATATCGCGAGCCTCTGCCATTCGTTTTTCAGCGCGTTCTTTGGCGACTTCAGCACGGTCGATGTCGATATCCTTTTCGCGTTCCGCACTGTTCGCAATGATGTTGACGATATTGTCACGCACTTCCATGATGCCGCCGTTGACGGCAATATGGTTCTGAGCCAACTCATCGGTCACGCGTGTTACGATCAGGTCAGCGATCGCCAAAGGCACAATGATCGGGGTATGATTTGGCATGATGGTAATGCCGCCGTCCGTTGTCTTGGCGGTCACCGCTTTAGCACGATGCTGAAAGGCGATACCATCCGGCGTCACCACGTTGACTTGCAGGTATGCCATCTTATTCCCCTCCTTTGTAGCCTAATTCTTTCGCTTTGTTCAGAACTTCCTCGATCGTACCGACGTTGCGGAAAGCTTCTTCCGGCACACCGTCGTATTTACCTTCCACGATCCCTTTGAAGCCGCGCACGGTTTCGGATACAGGGACATACGATCCGGGAACGCCAGTAAAGGCTTCGGCCACATGGAAGTTTTGGGACAGGAAGAATTGGATTCTTCTAGCGCGGTTAACAGTGATTTTTTCGGAATCGGACAATTCGTCCATACCTAGGATAGCGATGATATCCTGCAGTTCACGATAACGTTGCAGAATGCGTTGCACTTTCGTGGCAACGTCATAATGTTCATCCCCGACGATTTCCGGAGATAAAGCACTTGAAGAGGAAGCCAATGGATCCACAGCGGGATAAATCCCCTGCTCAGTCAGTTTACGCTCCAAGTTGGTTGTTGCATCCAGATGGGCAAAGGTTGTTGCCGGTGCCGGATCGGTATAGTCATCCGCCGGTACATAGATTGCTTGGATGGAAGTGATCGAACCATCTTTTGTGGAACTG
This sequence comes from Trichococcus sp., assembly GCF_049589555.1. Lineage (GTDB taxonomy): Bacteria > Bacillota > Bacilli > Lactobacillales > Aerococcaceae > Trichococcus. The sequence continues at coordinate 8,198 of NZ_JBAWAZ010000063.1, read as the reverse complement.
ATCCGTTCCTGAAGTTGGCCCATCTCTGTCGCCAACGTCGGTTGATACCCTACTGCTGAAGGCATCCGGCCCAATAGCGCGGAAACTTCGGAACCAGCTTGGGTGAACCGGTAAATATTATCGATGAACAACAGCACATCCTGTTTTTCTTCATCACGGAAATGTTCCGCCATCGTCAAACCGGACAAGGCGACACGCATACGTGCACCAGGCGGCTCATTCATTTGACCGAATACCATGGCCGTCTTTTCACCGACGCCCGACTCCTGCATTTCGTGGTAAAGGTCATTTCCCTCACGCGTACGCTCACCGACACCCGTGAACACAGAGATGCCGCCATGCTGTTCGGCTACGTTATGGATCAATTCTTGGATCAGTACCGTCTTACCGACACCGGCTCCACCGAAAAGACCAATTTTTCCGCCTTTCAGATAAGGCGCCAGTAAGTCGATGACCTTGATGCCTGTTTCCAGGATTTCAAAGTTACTGCTCAACTGGTCAAAAGTCGGTGCTTTTCTGTGAATGGATTCACGACGGAAATCATCAGGGATATCGCCCTTCAAATCGATCGCCTCACCCAACACGTTGAACACACGGCCTAACGTGCCTAAACCAACCGGCACTTTGATAGGTGCTCCGGTATCGACAACAGTTAAGCCTCTTTGCAGGCCATCGGTCGATTCCATTGCGATTGCGCGAACAATACCATTCCCCAGTTCAAGCGAAACCTCCAAAACGATGGTTTCCCCTTCTTCATTACTCCCAGCTTTGGGCGCCTTGTGTACGATCAGCGCATTGCGGATGTCCGGGACACCTTCTTCCAATGGGAAGCCAACGTCGACTACCGGCCCGATTACTTGTACAATATGACCTTTTTTCATGCCTTTTCCTCCCATTTTCTAATCTTCCAGAGCAGAAGCTCCACCGACGATTTCGGTGATTTCTTGCGTGATTGCAGTCTGTCTCACTCGGTTGTATTGAATCGTCATATCGTTGATCATATTGTTCGCATTATCGGTGGCGCTCTTCATGGCCGTCATGCGTGAAGCATGCTCGGATGATTTAGCGTCGATAATGGCGCCGTAGATCAAACTTTCCGCATATTGCGGAAGCAAAATTTCCAAAATTTCTTCTTTGTTTGGTTCAAAAAGATAATCGACTTCGTAACCGACCGCTTCATGGGAATCCAAGTCCGTCAACGGCAGCATTTTTTCAGCCCGATACTCGGAGATCAAAGCGTTGACATGATGTTTGTAACAAACATACAACTCATCAAAAGCACCATCACGATAAAGCTGGATCGCCTTCACTACGATATCACTGACTTCCGTAAAGCTGGGCTGGTCGTTCAGATCCCTGATTTCGAATGCAACTTCGATGCCACTCTTTCTGAGATCATCAGCGACCGCTCCGCCGACCGACAGCACAACAAACTCATCGTTTGAAGCATGGTCGATCGCAAGCATATCTTTTGTTGCTTTAAGGATCGAACTGTTGTATCCTCCTGCCAAGCCTTTATCGGATGAAATGATCAGATAGCCCGTTTTGCGGACCGGACGTTCGATCAACATATCGTGAAAATCGACCAGAACCTGGTCGCTCGCTGATAAATGGCCATGTTCCTCAATCAAAGATAATTGTGTGCTGGCTATATGTGTTACGATTTCGCGTATTTTTGCTGCATAAAGCTGATATCCCCGCACCTTTTGTTCGGCACGTATCAGTTTGGAGGCAGATACCATTTGCATGGCGCTTGTTATTTGACTTGTCTTCTTTGTGGAAGAAATGCGTTTCCGGATGTCTATTAAAGACTCTGCCATATTATCACCTCAATATTATCTGTTCATGCTGACCAATCTACTCGACATGCGGAATAAAGATGCTCGCAAATGCACTTAGCGCTTCATCCAGGTCTTCCGTAGGCGGCAAGTCTTTTGTCTCCGAAATGATGGAGAACAGATTTGGATAGGACATTTTGACGAATTTGAACAGCTCAGACTCATATCGTTCGATGTCCTGTACCGGAATGGAATCGATAAATCCGTGCGTCAATGCATAGAGAATGAGAACTTGTTTTTCGACATCCAAGGTCTTGTGCAAATCCTGTTTCAGTATTTCGACGGTTCTGCGGCCGCGGCTAAGGCGTTTCTGTGTGGAAACATCCAAATCCGAACCGAACTGGGTGAATGCTTCCAGTTCGCGATAGCTGGCCAAATCGATACGCAGCGTTCCTGACACTTTTTTCATGGCTTTGATTTGAGCAGACCCGCCGACACGGGAAACGGACAAACCGGCAGATAGAGCCGGACGGATTCCCGAGAAGAACAAATCGCTTTCCAGGAAAATCTGACCATCCGTGATGGAGATGACGTTCGTCGGAATATAAGCGGAGATATCCCCAGCTTGCGTCTCTACGATTGGAAGGGAGGTGATGGAACCGCCGCCCAACTCATCGTTCAATTTTGCCGAGCGTTCCAACAGACGGGAGTGCAAGTAGAAGACATCCCCTGGATACGCCTCGCGACCTGGCGGACGGCGCAACAGCAAGGACATTTCGCGGTATGCAGCTGCCTGCTTGGAAAGATCATCGTATACGATGAGGACGTGTTTGCCTTTGTGCATGAACTCCTCAGCCATCGCTGTAGCAGCGTAAGGCGCGATATAAAGCATCGGCGCGGATTGCGAAGCACTGGCGGTCACGACAATCGTATAATCCATTGCATGATATTTTTTCAATGTTTCCGTCATATTACGGACTGTCGATTCCTTTTGTCCGATTGCGACGTAGATGCAGATAACATCTTTTCCTCGTTGGTTGATGATTGCATCGATTGCGATGCTTGTTTTCCCGGTTTTGCGGTCACCGATGATCAGCTCGCGTTGGCCTCGACCGATAGGCACCAAAGCATCCAATGCTTTTAGGCCGGTCTGAAGAGGTTCTCTGACGGACTGACGATCCATAACGCCCGGTGCTGCATTTTCAACCGGTCTTGTGCCGGTCGTTTCGATGCTGCCTAAGCCATCCACTGGGCTGCCTAACGCATCCACAACGCGCCCGATCAAAGCATCTCCGACCGGTACTTCCATGATTTTGCCTGTGCGTTTAACGATATCGCCCTCATGAATATTTTCATAAGCTCCAAAAATGATGATACCGACATCCGTCATTTCCAGGTTTTGGGCCATACCGATGGAACCGTTGGAAAACTCCAACAATTCACCTGACATGACGTTCTCCAAACCTTTCGCACGTGCGATTCCATCACCGATGTAGGTAACTTTCCCAATTTCTTCAAACTCTGATACAGATTGAAAAGTGTTGATCCTATTTTTGATCAATGAACTCAAATCTTCGTTTTCAGTAGCCACATTATTCACCTCTTCAACCCTATTAATCTTTTAGGATATGTCTCTTCATTTCTTTCAACTTTGTAGCGATGGTATTGTCGAAATAATGATTCTCCGACTCCAACCGGACGCCGCCCATCACCGAGGGATCGACCACTTCAGTCACAAAGAAGGTCGCTTCCCCGATTCTTTTTTCCATTTTGTCCATGATGCGCGTCTTTTGTTCTGCCGTTAAAGGAACAGCAGAAGTCAACTTCATATTCACGAACTCTTTTTTACTTTCGTACAGTGCATTGAACGCCTTGACGGAAGCCAAGATACCTTCGTTATCAAGGTTATCTTGGAGTCCTTCGAGAAACTGAAGCGTCTCGGGAGCGAGATACTTCACTGCCAAATCAAGATTTGGCTTCTCACCCGCTGCGGCGTCTGCGTGATTGAAGGCTTCCTTTAACTGCGATAGATCGAGATAGAGTCTATCCGCAATCTTCGAGTTTGTCAGGCGGTTATAGTAGGCTTGCACATAGGCTTCTACAGTAGCGATTGCTTTACCTTCCTTTTCCATATCAATCATCCAGCCCTTCAATGAAAGCTTCGATCAAAGTTTGTTGATCTGCATGGTTGATCTCCTTGCCGAGGATCTTTTCAGCGATTTCCACTGATATGACTCCGATTTCGGCGCGTAATCCTTCAAGAGCCTGTTTTCTTTCGAGTTCGAGCTCTTTTTGGGTCACTTGTTTGATTCGTAGCGCATCTTCTTTTGCTTCTTTGATGATTTCCTTTTGTATTTCATTGCCTTCCGCTTGAGCCCTGTTCAAAATATCGCTCGCTGTAGTTCTGACTTCTATCAGTTGCGCATCGACTTCCGCGTGTTTCTTCTCGGCATTCTCGCGCGCACTTGCCGCTTTATCAATATTTGCATGTATCATTTCTTCCCGATCCGTTAAGATCTTCATCAAAGGCTGCCATGCGAATTTTTTGATAAGAGCCATCAATATCAGAAATGACAGCAGCGTGACAATCGTATCACCTAATGCGGTGATCTCTCCCAATACGAGATTGGCTGTCATTCTCATCCCTCCTGTAGTTATCTGTCTTTCTGGTCCCTATTATTGGAAAATCAGTAAGAAAGCTATAACTACCGCCATGATGGGAACAGCTTCGATCAAACCGACACCGATGAACATCAAAGTCTGTAATTTACTTTGTAATTCAGGTTGTCTTGCGATCGCTTCGATTGTAGTAGAAATAACCTTTCCGTTTCCTAATGATGCTCCGATTGCCGCACCGGCAACCGCAATAGCAGCTCCTATAAAGTTCATAATAATAATCTCCTTTTTCTCATATAATAATGCACACTTATTAAACTCAGGGATCAGCAGTTTATTCCGCTTCGATCTTATGAGCGAGGTAAACCATAGTCAACGTAGTGAAGACGAACGCTTGGATGGATCCGATAAAGATGGAGAATCCTTGCCAAACCATTTGGAGAGGAATCCCGACCACCCAAGTCAACAAGCCGTATGAATTCGCTAATGAAGCAATCAACCCCAACAAAATTTCACCGGCATAAATATTTCCGTAAAGACGCAATGCCAATGTCAAAGTGTTCGTGAATTCCTCCAAAATTTTGATCGGCATGAGAGGTGCGACAGGACGAACATAACTGTTCATGAAATATTCCTTGAACCCATTCTCCTTGATACCAAAGTAATGCGTCAGTAAAATCACCATCAAGGCCAAGCCTAATGTGACGATTGGACTGGCTGTCGGACTCTTCCAATAGGAGTAGCCATCGATGTTCAAGATGAACACAAGCCCCAACATATTGGCAACCCATACAAATAGGAACAAAGTGAATCCCAACAAGTGGAATTGTTGCCCGACTTTCCAATGAAGCGAGCTGGAAATCATGTTTCGGATAAAATCAACCAAATATTCAATCGCCAATTGGCTTTTGGATGTTGGCCTCACCGCCAGTTTTCGGGTAGCAATAAAACAAAATAAAAAAACAATGATGCAAGTCGCCAATACACTTATGATGATATTCAAACTGAAACCCAATCCCATAAAATGGATGACTTTAGATTCAGCTTCCAATATTTTCACCTCTTTTCAATACAAATAAAAAAACAGCTATGCCAAACCTATTCCACGCTACATTATTTTAAAAGACATTCGTAAAAGTAGACAACTAATTTAGCTGGACCTGCCATACTCTAGTCACAATAAGTGGCTATTTCATAAGTTTCTTTGCATATCTGTTCAACATCGCTAATCATAACACCAACTTTATCGAAATTCAAAGCAAATATACGGAATATAAGGATATTTTCGGCCTTTTCATGAAAATGATGAAAAGATACCGCCTTCATTATCATAGATACTCAATACATAAATATACTTATAGGATTATGAAAATCCGAACGCTGATCAAAAAGTGGTTCGACTGGGGAAATAAAAGCAAATTTATTGCCTTTCATGCTACCCTTCAAACCCGTCGGCACGATAACCTTACGCGATTGAAGTATAATAAACTTAACTTGCACAAAAAAAATGAGCCAGAAATACCCATCGGATATCTGGCTCAGCTCTTTATTTTCATTTTTCAAGATTATGTAAATGGGAAGATCGTTCTCATGATAATATTGACTGTTCGACAATTATGGACACAATTGTCTCAATGCCATTTTGAACGCTTATTTTGTGCCGAACAATCGGTCGCCAGCGTCACCCAAACCAGGCAGGATGTAGCTGTTTTCGTCCAATCTTTCATCCAAAGAAGCTGCATAGATATCCACATCCGGATAAGCCGCGTGCAATGCCTCCACCCCTTCAGGAGCTGCCACAAGGCAGATGAATTTCATGGATGATGGTGATGCGCCTCTCTTTTCCAACGCTTCAATAGCTGCGATAGCTGATCCGCCTGTCGCCAACATTGGGTCAACGATGAACAATTGACGATCTTGGATGTCCGTCGGTAATTTCACGAAATATTCTACTGGCTCCAATGTCTCATGGTCACGGTACATGCCGATATGGCCAACTTTTGCAGCAGGCAGCATCGCCAAGAAACCATCGACCATCCCTAAACCTGCACGCAGGATCGGAATGATGGCAACCTTTTTACCTGATAACGTTTTTTGAGTCGTTTTCACCAATGGCGTTTCGATCTCGATGTCTTCCAAAGGCATGTCCCTTGTTACTTCATAAGCCATCAACATCGCGATTTCGCTTACTACTTCACGGAAAACCTTTGTTCCGCACTCTTTCTCGCGGATGATTGTTAATTTGTGTTGAATCAACGGGTGATTCATTACATGGAATTCTCCCATATACTTTTGCCCCACTTTCCTATTTTTGCTCAACCTATTGTAATGGAAAACCGCTGCAAATACCAGAAATAAAACAATGAGAAAACACTGGAAGGAATATTTAGGAAGAAACAACTCCAATTATGCTTGTTTTTGGGATAAATGATGCGGTCGTCGGCTGTTCGGTATTTCATATCTACATTCAGCCGACGACGCGGCCTGCTATGGGCAAACCCTGCTCCGACCGAATAAAAGAGCTGTCTCATTGAGAGACAGCTCTTCGGTAATCTATTATGCTTCAGTTGCAGCTAATTTTTTGTGCAATGGGAAAGCTTGCGTGATGGCTTTGACAGCAGCACGGACTTCATCCAATTTCGCTTCATCTGTGTGGTTTTGGATAGTTTCCACGATCAATTCAGCAACCTTACGTGCTTCTGCTTCCTTCAAGCCTCTAGTTGTGATGGCAGGTGTGCCGATACGGATGCCGCTGGCTTTGTTGGCGCCAAGCGTTTCGAAAGGAATCGTATTTTTGTTGACAGTGATTTCAACGGTATCCAACAATTTTTCTACTTGTTTTCCGTTCAAGCCGCTGCTTGTAACATCCAACAATAATAAGTGATTGTCTGTTCCACCACTGATGACGCGCAGGTCGGATGCATTGAAGACATCAGCCATTGCTTGGGCATTTTTGATGACTTGTCCGATATATTCAGTATACTCTGGCGTTGCAGCTTCAAAGAATGATACAGCTTTAGCAGCGATGACGTGCTCTAAAGGACCGCCTTGGATGCCTGGGAACACAGCGCTGTTCAACTTTTTGCCGAATTCTTCTTTGGCTAAGATGACGCCGCCGCGCGGGCCACGTAACGTTTTGTGTGTTGTAGTGGTTACGATGTGGGCATATTCAACCGGATTTTGGTGATGTCCTGTTGCGCAAAGTCCTGCGATATGAGCCATATCGACCATGAAGTAAGCGCCGACTTCATCAGCGATTTCTCTCAAACGTTTGAAATCGATTGCGCGTGGGTATGCGCTGGCGCCTGCAACGATCAATTTTGGTTGTTCTTTCAGGGCAATCTCTCTGACAGTGTCATAATTGATTGTTTCTGATTCTTTTTCCACACCGTAAGCAACGAAGTCATATGTCTGGCCGCTGAAATTCACGGATGCTCCATGCGTCAAGTGACCGCCATGGCTCAGATCCATACCCAAAATTTTGTCTCCGGGTTGAACTAACGCACGGTAAGCCGCCATATTCGCTTGGGAACCGGAGTGCGGTTGTACGTTGGCGTATTCTGCACCGAATATTGCTTTAATGCGATCGATCGCCAAATTTTCGATGATATCGATAAATTCGCAACCACCATAGTAACGACGACCAGGGTAGCCTTCAGCATATTTGTTGGTCAAGATGCTGCCTTGTGCTCTCATAACATCTTCAGATACAAAGTTTTCGGAAGCAATCAGCTCGATTCCGTTCTCTTGTCTTTCGCGTTCTTTATCAATTGCTGCAAATAATTCTTTATCCATGTTTGCACC